>JAQUNZ010000018.1 GCA_028717345.1 Candidatus Methanoperedens sp. | reverse complement strand
GATCTCTTATCATAAACCATTCCTCCGTTTCGATCATAGTCTCCAATCCTGGGATTTATACCCAAGATTGTCAACTGGGGATTTTTAACCCGGAGAAAGTGGGGAAATCTAGACCGGTGCTGACACCCTAAAGGTCAATGTGTTACCACTTAGAACAAGATATCTTGACTTATCTTCTGCTGAAGATATATTATATGTCACAGCTACATATGTTCCAACTGGTGGATTTGAAACATTTACCATTGTCCAATTTGCCTGTGTTCCATTATATAAACCTAATACATTATATTCAGGGTTAGTTGTTGTTGAACCTATCTGAGTCACATACACATAATTCACGCTCCCAACATTTGCTAACGTAAAGTTGATGTTAATTATAGCATCAACATTGGTTGTTCCTGTTTGTGCGAAATAAGTTGTGTCATCGACAGACATAGCATTCATATTTAATGCCGAAATAGCAGTTCTTGTTGTCCATTGAGCATCTGCTACTCCTAATGCAGATAAGTTCTCACCTATAAGTCGTCCTGATTGACCAACATTTCCTGTTGAGTTTGCTACTAGAACGACCTGTGCAGCATCTGCTGCTGGAAGTATAAGTAACAGAAGTCCACAAACGATACCAATAATTAATTTATTCCCTAATTTTTTTTGATTCATTCCTACCTCACCTATCCCGTCTATTAATTGTTCCACCTCAAATCGCTCTTAAGAGCAAATTAACACCACATTTTTTCAAATATTAGACGCATGCATTATTTTTATCATATTTAAATCTATCGTTTTAATAAAATTTTTATGATAATAATTATTATGATTATATTATCATAGATAGATCAAAATCAATTATTTCTGATGATCAAAATAGCTAAAATCCAGTATTTAAAACCTCTGTGGGCTCTGTGCCTCTGCGGCTTAATTTTTCAATTCAAAAAACGATACGATCAGCCCGATTGCCACAAGCATTACCCCGGTGAGGATAACCTTCCCCTCAAGCTGTACAAGCATGAATAAACATGCCAATATCCCAAGAAACGGCAGTACGGGAAATTTTCCTGCATTGAGCGGTACCCTGAAAGGTCGGTTCATTTCTGGTTCTTTATACCGAAGCAATATCAGAGCTGCATTTATAATAAAAAATGTCACGAACAGTGTAAAATTATCCACGTTCGCCACAAAGGCGATATCTCCTGCAAAGATGAAGAGGATTGATACTGCCATCGTAACCAGTATGGCTGTCCATGGAGTCCTCCTTGCCCTGTGGACACGTGAAAGGATCGCAGGGAGCGTCCTGGAATCAGCCATCCCGTAGATTATCCTGGATGACCCCAGCATCATCATAAGCACTGTATTGGCTGTGGCAAAAAGAGCAATAGCAGTGAGGAGAATGAAAGCGTTATTGCCGAAAGCTAAAAATGCAAGATCTGCAAATGGCGCATCCGAGGTTGAAAGCCTTTCCCAGCCCATCACGCTGACCGCAGAAACTGCCACTGTGATGTAAAGGAAAATGCTCACAACTATCGCCAGTATCAATCCCTTCGGGATAGTTTTCTCTGGAGACTTTGTCTCCTCAGAGAGTTTGACTATGCTCTCAAACCCGGTATATGCGAAAAATACAAGCGCAGACGCCTGAAAAACGCCAGTCCAGCCGTAAGGCATCTCAAAATAGTCCGCCTTTCCAAGATATGGTAGCCCGATAAATATCACAATAACAAGACCCGCGGTCTCTATGAGTGTTGCAATTATCACAAAACGCGTTGTCTCTTTTATCCCGTAGAAGAGAAGGAAGGAAAGAGCCACAATGAGCACAAAGGCAGACGGGATGACAGGCACTTTAAAAAATGAATTGAAGTAACCCCCGAAACCCAGGGCGACCGTTGCCGCACCTATCACGCCGCTAAGGATAATAAGCCACCCGATAACGAATGCCAGTTTCCTGCCAAAGGCATTCCTGACATATTCATGCTCTGCGCTTGCCTTCGGGAACATTGATGAAAGCTCTGCATAGCTCAATCCGGTAAATACAGCAATGAGAGACGCTATGGCAAACGAGAGCCATACAGAGTTCCCGGCAAGCCCGGCAGCTTTTCCTATGAGGGCATATATGCCTGCTCCGAGAATTATACCAATACCTGAAAGTGTGACCTCAAGCAGCCCGAGTTCACGCTTCAATTCGACTTTATCGTTCATTTCATAATTCCTGTCATTTCATTTCTGGGATTTTGGTTTATAGAAAAGTGCGAACCTGTATTCATCCGGCGGTCTGTTCATCTTTCTCCAGAGGACGTATTCAGGGGTGATGTCCGAGAGCTTGAACCAGTACCAGGACATCTTTGCGCTGTCAAGCCTCACGTAATCCCTGCCAAGATCGCGCTGCATGACATCAGCCTCGGTCTCGTTCGCATCAGAATCATGCACAACAATGAGCGGGGCATTGAATTTCACATCAATATCTACTCTCCAGTGTATATTGGTATAATGGCGCGCATACCAGAGCAACTGGGTTTCCATTTCTACATCAACGACCTGAATATCAGTGGACTGGTTACTGTACTGGGAGGATATTTCAAAGGTCTTATTGAGGAATTCTGAGAACTTTTCCTGGGGGGGTTGTGAAGCCTGTATGAGCGGTTCAGCGGGATTTGTATAGTTCTCATAATTCAAAAGAAGGCTTGTGTGCACAAAAAATGCACTGCTGATCAGAAGGAAAATTATAAGGGCAGCCCCTGACCTTGACCTGATATTTAACCCTGATAAGAACTCGCCAATGTATGCCGCTGCGATCAAAAGCAGAGGCAGCAACGGATTCAGGACGAGCCATGGGACTTTTTCCTGCACATACGAATATATGAAGAAGTTAGAAAATGTCCAGAAGACAAGAAATGCAATGAACCTGTTATGGATATAAAAAACTGCGATGATGCCAAGCACAAGGACAGGCAGAAATATAATTGTGGATGACTGTATATAAGTAGTTGGCAAGTATTTTCCTGCCCATGGGTAACTTTGTGCTATGAGATACATTATGTCAACAATTATCCAGTAAATGAGAAGTACTATCAGGAGTTTTTCTTTTTTCCTGCCCTCATAGCAATTCTTGAAGCCATAATATAACATTCCCAGCAGCCCGAATACAAGGACAGGAAGCTCATAAAGGGCTATCAAGGGCATGTAGTAATAGTATGGTCCGCCCATGCGCTGTATCCTGTGCATCTCATACCAGTGGGAGAGCGCCTTGTAAACTGCATCTTTCATGCCAGACAGGTCAAGGAGGTGTCCTGTATAGAACAGCGAAAAAACAACAAGCACTGCAAGAACAAGAAAAATTCCTTCCAGGATCAGCGTAATTGATCCTTTATCTTTTCGTTTCAATCTATCCAGTAACCCCAGGTATGACCGTTCCCGGATGAAAAACATGAACAGGAACAATACTATCAATGCCATGATTATGTATGCGTTCTCTTTCAGGGCAGCCATTGATGATATCGCAATGCCAAAAATAGCAAGATAAAATATCCGTTCAATAGAATAATGGCTTGAACAATGGCTCGATCCGGACACAGGTCGATTGTCGCGGTCATATGCCTCTGCATATTTTACTGCGCATACCAGTGCAAGCAGGGTAAAGAATGATATGAAAATATCTTCCCTGTAAAACCGCGAGTAATACAGGAACGAAGGGGATATTGCGAGAAAGAACGCTGCTATCACCGTTCCGGTATTTCCGAGATATCTTCGAAGAGGTATCAGCAAAAATATCATAGATGCGCCGAAAATCGCAGGAAGAAGCCTTGAAGAATAAACCGAGTCTTCCAGAAGTCTGTACATATTTGAGGTGAAAATGTACATGAAAGGACCGTGGAAAGACGGATCATATGAGTAGACGCTGTCATTGAATAATTTATATGTGAAATAACCCACTGCGGCTTCATCGTGGTGAAAAACCCTCTCATCAAGTTGATAAAGCCTCAGGAAAAATGCAAAGATTATTATGAAAATAAGAAAAAGATATAATCCACATTGTCTTTTATTCATTTGGTCATAAAATGGTTTAATATATTCATAGCATTTATGGTTTAATGGAGATAATCTCAGGTCATGCCAAATATCAGAGTTAAATTTTTTGCCAATTTCAGGGAATTCACAGGTACAAAAGAACTTGAGATTTATGGCAGTACTCTAATTGGAATTCTCAAAAATCTGTGCACGCAATTCCCTGGATTTGAAGAATTGATATTTGATGGAGAAAAGATTAAACCTTATGTGAATGTTTTCCTGAATGGAAGAAATGTGAAAGAATCTGGTGGAATTAACACAATGCTGCATGCGGATGACGAGATCGCAATTTTCCCCCCTGTTTCCGGAGGATGATGTTTCGAAAAATCACAAATGCTGATCAGGCAAAGGAATTTTTTTTAAAAGCGTTTCGACCAGTTGAGGGAAGTGAACTGATAACTATCGAAAACTGTGATGGAAGAATAGCAGCCGAGGACGTTTTTTCGCAAGTGGACGTGCCTCATTACCGCAGGGCTGCAATGGATGGCTTTGCTGTGAGAGCGGCAGATACCATGGGAGCAGGCAGCAATTCACCTGTTCTCTTAAGATCGGATAAGGATGGTGAAAAAGGAATATGTACCAGAGTCCATACCGGGTCTCATGTACCTGATTGGGCTGATGCTGTGGTCATGATCGAGGATACGGTTGTTCACGGTGGGACTGTCGAGGTTTTCACTCAGGTGCATCCGTTCAAGAATGTTGGAGAGATCGGGGAGGATATCAGGAAAGGTGAACTCATTATCCAGAATGGTCATGTAATTCGACCATGCGATATTGCTGTCCTTGCTTCAGTCAGGATCGATAAGATAAATGTTTTTCGAAAACCGGTTGTAGCGATAATCCCGACCGGAGAGGAAGTTGTCCCAAGAGGGAGCAGAAATCCAGAAGCAGGAGAGGTATATGAAACCAATGGTTTGATGACTTCCCTCTATGTGAAAAAGTGGGGCGGAATCCCGCGCCTGCTTGATGTCGTGACAGACGACCCTGAAAAGATCAAAGAGGCTATCCAGAGGGTTTCCGGCGCAGATATGATTATCATAAGCGGCGGAACATCAGTTGGAAAAAGAGATCATGTACCTGCTGTTGTGGAATCTCTTGGTACTCTGCTTGTCCACGGCGTGGGTATAAGCCCTGGAAAGCCTACTGCGCTTGGTCTTATAAACGTTAAACCTGTTGTATGCATGCCAGGATATCCTGTAGCAGGCATGGTGGCACTGTATTATTTTGCCCGCCCCGCAGTGCGCAAACTCGCGCATTTGCCTGATGAGCCGTACAGGGTGGTACGGGCTGTGCTTTCTGAGAAGATTCCGGGAAGGACAGGGTATAAGACTTTTGCGCGTGTCAAGCTGAAAAATGGCAAAGCAATTCCTCTTGCCACCTCAGGCGCAGGGATCTTAAGTTCGGTCTCGAAAGCTGATGGATTTGTGATAATACCTGAGAACGTGGAGGGTATTGGCAAGGGAGAAGAGGTTGATATGGTCCTTATAGAATGAGGTTATGCTTTTAGCCCGATTTTTGCCTTGATTTGGAAAATATCATTTTCGATTTTGAGTAGTTTTTCATCAAGGTATGATCTTAAATCCCGCCGTAATTCTCTTATTTCGCTGCTAATCTCAGTCCTTGTTTGATCTTGCTTTTCAAGCATTCTGTCCTGTTTTCGGTCTATACTTAATATAGCAGGTATCCCCTTGCTGAGTTGTTCGACCTGGATCAAGTGCATATAGTCAACAATTCCTATTACATAACCTGCATAATCTTCAAAAATGGTATCTGATACTTCTGCATTTTCCGGTTTATTATTCCTAATATAATCCTTAAATGCCAATATTTGATCGTTGTCACCATCCAGGAAAGAAATTAGGACTTGAACTCCATTCTCATTTGTATTATAAGCATTGAATCTCTCTACTCCAAGCTCAAGAGCTTTTCGAAGCAGGAATACACGATAGCCTACATCATGTACCTTATTTCCTATTATTTTCGTCTTGATCTTCATTGATGTATCATTTATTTGCATTAGGGTACTAATAGCTTTTGCAGTGCTCGAAACCATCTCCATTTCAATCCAATAGGTATAAAGTCAATTAACACAAAAAAGTGCATTATGATATTATTCGATGATATTGGAAGCTACCCTCTGCCGAAAGATTTGAAAAAGGAATGGGTACCAGAAGCCATAAAGAGAAAAGACCCGAAATTCCTCGATATCATTAAGGATGCGATGCGGCAGAAGATAGGCGCCGGGGTTGATGTGCCCACATATCCCCAGTACCAGGACATGAACCAGCAGTTCCTGGGGATAATAAACGACGAGTCCATGACCGAGGAGCCATTGCTGGTGCGTAAGGACAGGGCAAGGATAATAGAGCTTGAAGCTATCGAAGATGTCGGCACCGAATATTATAAAAAAACTGGCAAAAAATTAAATATAAGGGTTTGCGTTACTGGTCCTGTTGAGCTGTATTTGAAGCAATTCGGAGGGACTGCGTACACAGACGTTCTTAACAACTTCGCTTCGAGCATTGACAGGTTCATAAGCAATTCCATAGACAATGCTAAAAATTTCAGGATATCAACCATATCGATCGATGAACCCAGCATTGGTATCAATCCCCAGATCATGTTCAATGACAGCGACCTTGCAGGTGCTCTGGAAAAGGCGGCAGCGACAGCGGCTTCGCATAAAATAGATACAGAGATACATCTTCATTCGCCTCTTCATTATAAGCTGGTATGCAATGTGCCGTCAATAAGCGTTATCGGGGTGGAATCAGCAGCAAGTCCTTCGTATCTTGACCTAATTGATAAAAAAGACCTTTTTGAATACGATAAATTCCTGAGAATTGGGGTAACGCGTACCGATATATTCAATATGTCGTCAGTACTTAACGAAAAATACGGGATCAATGTCTGGAAAGAGCCCAAAAAGCTTGAAGATATAGTTTCGGTAATGGAAACACCGGAAATGGTAGAAAAACGGCTTGAAAAAGCGTATGCAATATTCGGGGACAGGATAAAATACGCAGGTCCTGACTGCGGACTTGGCTCATGGCCAACTCAGGAAATGGCTTTCAGGCTGCTTAATAATACTGGCATCGGAATAAAAGAGTTTTTAAAAAAACAAAAGAGGGTAACAGTTTAATAGTTAATTGACATTTATTGCTTTCCATGAGATCAAAACAACGGGTAAACAACAAAAAGGGCAGTAAGTGCAGTTCAAGCGCTAAGGGAAATGGCGCAAAATCAGTGACAGTGAAACCTGCAGGTTACCCGTTAAAAGGCATGTTCCATGAATACCCGGAAACATCTGAACTGGATGTATTTGAATTCTATGCCCGCGAGCAGTGGAACGGGTTTATTATAAAAAAAGGCGACTATCTTTTCGACAGGCGGATGTTCCCCGATTTTGCCTTCAAGATCATAGACGTTGACCCCGAAAACTCAGAGATAGGAAAAAACACTAAATTCATGGTAGAGGACTATGACGCGGATTTCCTTGTCCCTGATATGAAAACCGATACCTCATTTAAAGAAATTATCGGGCAGAATAAAGCCAAAAAGAAATGCAAGCTTATTGAAAAATACCTCTCCAATCCGCGTAAGTTCGGAAAGTGGGCTCCTAAGAACATACTGTTCCACGGACCTTCAGGCACGGGAAAGACCATGATGGCAAAGGCTCTTGCAAATTCCGTGGATGTCCCGCTTTTGGCAGTAAAAGCCACAAAACTTATCGGTGAGTTCGTCGGCGACGGGGCGCGCCAGATACACCAGCTCTATGAAAAGGCTGAGGAGCTTTCACCATGTATTATATTTATCGATGAATTCGATGCAGTCGCACTTAACAGGAGCTTCCAGGAAATAAGAGGAGATGTTTCCGAGATAGTTAATGCGATACTTACAGAGATGGACGGAATAGATGAGCGTGATGGCATCTGCACGATAGCTGCCACGAACATGATGGCAGCACTTGACCCTGCAGTGCGAAGCCGCTTTGAAGAAGAAATTGAGTTCACTATGCCAACTATGGAAGAACGGTATAAGATCCTGCAGACCTATACCCGCACCTTCCCGGTAAAACTTGCAAAGGATGTTAATCTTCAGGTCATTGCAAAAAAGACGACAGGCTTCTCAGGACGCGACCTTGTTGAAAAGCTGCTCAAGAATGCACTTCATAAAGCCATACTTAAAGGCGGAAAAGTTACAAGTAGGCAATTTGATGAAGCATTCGCGGAAGCTGTAGGGAAGAAGTCTGAACCGCCAAAAGGGATGTTTGCATAATGGCAGTAAAAAGCGTCAGCACCCTTGTTGGGGATCTTAAGGAAAAATACGATAAGAGCAAGAACAAATCAAGCTGGTGCGTGCTGCAGGGCATGGACAGGGATCATTATAATACTTTTGTGGCTGGGGACAAAAACCTCTGGCAGATCAGATCCGAAGAAGTAACAGCAGGAGAAATGGTTGCCGTTGGGATGAGGATAGCACGAATGGATGAAGAGCTTGAGAAGATCATGAAACAGGGTTCTCCTGTTCCCTTCGGTAATGTGACCCCCCAGCGAAACAAGCCATCGATAGTAATGGCAGGGATACAGACATATTCTTCTGATTCATCAAGTCTTTTGTGCAGGGAATTGCTTTCGAGCAAACAGGCAGAACTTGAGCATAAGCTTAAAGGTCAGGTCGAAAAGATGAAGGATGACCCGGCTTTTCGAAGAAAGTACGTTGAGCACAAGGACAGGGTAAGAAGGGCGTACCTGTAGAACTTTTTTAACCAGAATATCGTTTGAAAAACAAATTTCAAAGGTAAACAATATATATATTTACTGCTTAGTGAGCCAAACAACTACAGGAGGAAATTATGGAACAGTTATTGTACTCAGCCCCGCTTGCGGGCATAATCGGACTTGTTTTCGCAGTGTATCTTGTTTCGTATATAATGAAACTTGATGCCGGTACAGAGAAAATGAAAGCCATCGCCTCTGCCATACAGGAAGGCGCAATGGCATACCTCAACAGGCAGTATAAGACCGTGGCAGTGATCGCGGTCATACTTGCAATTCTGATCGGAGTCACGATCAACATTGAGACCGCCATCGGATTCATCCTCGGCGCCGTAATGTCAGCTGCTGCCGGATATCTGGGCATGAACATATCAGTGAGAAGCAACGTGCGCTGTGCAAATGCAGCCAAAGAAGGGATGGCAAAAGCGCTTGATGTGGCGTTCAAGGGAGGCGCTGTCACAGGGATATCAGTTGCAAGTCTTGCTCTCCTGGGTGTAAGCGGATTATTTATCGCATTTGGCGGGGATGTCAGTGCTGTTGATAAAGTTGTAGGGTTCGGATTTGGAGCTTCGCTTATCAGTCTTTTCGCAAGGATTGGCGGTGGCATATTTACAAAAGCTGCGGATGTAGGTACAGACCTTGTGGGAAAAGTCGAAGCTGGAATTCCCGAAGACGACCCGCGAAATCCCGGTGTTATAGCTGACAACGTGGGAGACAACGTGGGCGACTGTGCAGGTATGGCTGCTGATCTTTTTGAGACATATGCTGTCACGGCGCTTGGCGCGATGCTCATCGGTGTGACGGTGATGAACGAATTTCCAAATGCAGTCATATATCCCCTGACGCTTGGCGCGGCAGCCATTATCGCATCCATCATCGGGATATTCTTTGTTAAGCTCGGTAAGTCAGGCAATATCATGGGAGCGATGTATAACGGCGCGATCGTTGCAGGAATAATATCGCTGGTATTGTTCTATGTGATCACGCAGCAGATGATGAAAGGCGATATCCGCCTCTTTATCAGCGCGCTTATTGGTCTTGGCGTTACTGCAGCAATGATACTGATCACAGAATATTATACATCAACAACACATAAACCTGTGAAAGACATAGCCAATGCCTCGGTGACAGGTCCGGGGACAAATGTAATTACAGGTCTTGCCGTGGGTCTTCAGAGCACGGCTCTGCCTGTGATCGTAATATGCGCAGGCATCCTTTCCTCCTATTTGATAATGGGCGGTGCGTCCAACCCCGCACTTGGATTGTATGGTATTGCAATAGCAGCAGCCGCCATGCTATCAGTCACTGGAATCATTATCGCTATTGACGCTTACGGTCCAATAACAGATAACGCAGGCGGCATAGCTGAAATGGCAGAACTGCCGAAGGAAGTCAGGGACATAACAGACCCTCTTGACGCTGTTGGAAATACCACAAAGGCGGTCACAAAAGGATATGCTATTGGCTCTGCCGCACTGGGTGCTCTTGCGCTTTATGCAGCTTACAGCAGTGAGGTAAGCAAACTTCTCGGCGATGGCAAGACCCTTGAGCTTAACCTCTCAGATCCGCTTGTGCTCGTGGGTTTGCTCATCGGAGGCATGATACCATTCCTTTTCACGAGTTTCCTGATGGGAGCAGTGGGGCGCGCTGCTACTACCATTGTTACAGAAATAAGGCGGCAGTTCAGGGAAATAAAAGGGATCATGGAAGGAACGGGAAAGCCGGATTACGGGCGCTGTGTGGATATTGTAACAATTGCAGCACAGAAGGAAATGATCATCCCCGGGCTTCTTGCAGTGCTTTCCCCTCTTGTTGTTGGCTTTATCTTCGGTCCTGTAGCACTTGGCGGATTGCTTATAGGCGTTATTATCTCAGGGCTAATGCTTGCGATCATGATGACGACAGGCGGCGCAGCATGGGATAATGCAAAGAAATATATCGAGTCAGGGAACCTTGGCGGTAAGAGACTGCCTGACGGAAGCAAGAATCCCACACATGCAGCCGCTGTTGTTGGCGACACCGTGGGCGACCCGACAAAGGATACGGCTGGACCTGCTATCAACCCGCTGATAAAAGTGATGAATATTGTGGCGATATTGTTCGCAGGGTTGATATTGAAATACTATATCCTTAAACCCTGAAAAAACAAACCGCACAGCGGTTTGTTTTTATACGATAATCTTTTTACCAATGCCGAACAACTCTATATCATGCTCCCAGGGGAGAAGATAGCGGCAGGTAAAGGCGATATAAAATCGGATCTTGTATTGAGGAATTGCAGGATCGTTAATGTCAACACGAAAGAGGTTCACAAAGGCGACATAGCCATCTATTCAGGATTCATAATCGGGATCGGTGATGTGGACGACCTGACAGGAACTGGAACGAAACTCCTTGACGTGAGTAATGCCCACGTATGCCCCGGGCTCATCGATGGTCATGTTCATTTTGAATCCAGCATGGTGACGCTGACGCATTTCGCACATGAATCCCTGCGCCACGGAACAACCGGCATCGTCATAGACCCGCATGAGATCGCCAATATTCTTGGAGCAAAAGGTATCAGGCTTGTGCTGCGGGAAGCAAAAAAGCTTCCACTGGACGTTTTTGTCACGATTTCATCATGCGTGCCTTCAAGCCATCTTGAAACTTCCGGGGCAAAGCTTGGAATAAGAGATATAAGAAAATTCCTTGATAAGAAATTCGTGGTCGGGCTTGGTGAAGTGATGGACTATCCTGCTGTCTTGGGGAGATATGCACAAAAACTTGCAATGATTTCTGCTGCCATTGAGAGAAAACTTGTAGTGGATGGTCACTGCCCAGGCATGAAAGGAAGCGAACTTTTCGGGTACATGAGCGCAGGGATATCCTCAGACCATGAGTCAGTGACCTACGATGAAGTGCTACTTAAGGCTCGGCTTGGAATGAAAATAATGCTGCGGGAAGGTTCTGCTGCAAAGTGCCTTGATGAGTTCATTCCCGAACTTCTTCATGATGGCATATCTCTTGAGAACTTTTTCTTTGCAACAGACGACAAGCATCCTGGCGATCTCATGGCAGGGCACATGGATGCGCTTGTAAGAAAATCGATCAGCCTTGGCGTTGATCCTGCGCAGGCAATATCTATGTCCACGATCAATACAGCGCGCCACTACAGGATAGACCAGCTCGTGGGATCGATCAGCATAGGCAGAAGAGCGAACCTTTTGATTCTGGATGATCTTGAAAAATTCAGGATAAGGACTGTAATTGTACGGGGGGTGATGAACCCGATTATTTCTGGAATAGAATACCCGAAATATGTTTTCAGGACTGTTAAGTACAGGAATATCAAACCTGACGACCTGAAAATCTTTTCGGATAAAAAGAAAGTATCAGCTCGTATTATTGAGATCGTACCTGACAAACTTATCACGAAAAAATGCATCAAAGAAATGAGAACAGATGGACATACCGTGCTTCCTGATATTGAACGTGATATCCTGTCGATTGCTGTGATCGAGCGCCACAGAAAGAACGGGAACATCGGCAGGGGCTTTGTCCGCGGATTTAACCTGAAAGAGGGCGCTGTGGGGCAGAGCATAGCGCACGATTCGCATAATGTGGTTGTTGCAGGCACAAATTTCGAGGATATGGCGCTATGCGCCAACAGGATTCGGGAAATGCAGGGAGGGATAGTGCTTGCAAAAGATAAGGTAATTGATCATCTTAATCTTCCTTTTGCCGGGATACTCAGCACGCAGAGCGCATATGATGTTGATAAGAAACTGAAAGAGCTTCATACAGCGATAAGAAGAATGGGGTGCAGGCTTGAGGCGCCGTTCATCCAGATGTCGTTCCTTGCTCTGCCTGTGATCCCGTTGGTCAAGATCACTGATATGGGTCTTGTGGATGTTGAAAGGGGACAGGTAATTGATGCTCTCGTAAAATAAAAATGTCTTTTTGAGTGGATGTCTTGAAAATCCAGTCTAAGGATTTCCCAACCTCATTTGTTTATTAGCCATTATAATGAACTCATCCGCGAACAGATTCTTCCACGCCAGAGCCATCCTGTACCACATAAAATTCAGCCTTTCTTTGCAGAAATAAATACTTGGCGTGACATCTTGCCATACTATGCTGTAACCAGCATCAACTGCGAGTTTCTTTGCAGAATTCAGGTTATAAAAATGCAGGTGTGTCCTGTCGAACACTCCACTTTCTGCATACTCGAATTTCCCGAAAAAGATGGTCAGCCTGGAGTGCCAGTTCACGATATTGGGGACAGAAAAAATTAAAAACCCATCATCTGACAGGTATTTCCTGATGTCTTTCAATACTTTCAATGGCTCTACCATGTGTTCCAGGACATTGCCCATGATGACATAATCAAAAAATCCCTCGCTATAAGGAAGTTGTTTTTTTTCTATATCGATATTTTGTATATCCACGCACTTGCCCTTTGCAATGCATGCCATTGCAGGGTCTTTTTCTACGCAGTAAACCTTGCATTTCTTCTTTATCGACAGCATATTAGCAAGCCTGCCGTCAGCGCATCCTATCTCAAGAACAGTAGAACCATAGGGTATCTGTCCATATATCTTGCACAGAGAGGTACATGTATCGATATACATCATCTAACCAAGCTTAATTGACTTGAAATGGGGTCCTTTCCAGTACACCATTTTTTCGATCTTAATCTGAACGATCACATCGTTCTCCCCCATGGGTCTGTTCTCTATCACTGCCTGGTACTTTCCTTTGAATTCCATATAGATATCCCTGTAGAGTCCCAGAGTCTCCTCTGAAAGAAAATAGATAGGTCCTTTTTCTGTTATCTGGGCAGTACCCTGCGCCAATATACCTTCGTTGTTGAATGGATTTTTCGTATCCCTTATATCTACTGTAATACTGACCTTCGGGTTCTCAAGTATATTCTTGACCTTTTTTGATCTGTCGTTGGTAATAAAAAATATCTTCTGCAAAGGCTCTTCGTAAACAAAGAAAACAGGCGTAATATGCGGCTGGTCGCTCCTGTCGCTTGTGCACACGTATCCGAAGTAGTTCCCATACAGGATATTGAGCATTTCATGTGGGATTTTCATGGGTTACACCGGCACACTTATTTGTTTTGCTCCTCTCCAGTATATTATCCTGACCGGTTTTATTTCCACAAGTATCCTTGAGATTATCGGGGTCAACTGCCATGCTTTTGGCAGATCCGAAGTGGCATATTTTTTAGTATATTCGGGATATTTCTTAAGAAATAGAGAACGCGCGCCAAGCATCTGAAAAAAGCGAAGTGGGATGTCAGAAAGCCCGTATATTTTTGCTTCGCCTGTGAACAAGACAGCTTTGTTCTCATATATGTTGCTCATGTCCCGTGTGTCTATAAGGAACGCGACCTTACTGTTCTTTCGCAATATTTTTAACTTCTTTGACTCTTTTGAAGTATTAAAAAATATCCTCTGTCCATCGAAAATATATACTACAGGAGTGACGTGCGTAGTTCCATGTAGCGCATTCCCTATATATGCGAAACTGGACTCCATTACAAGATTGTATATATCAGGCGGAAGCCAGGGTACTTTTGAGACTATATATGCTGAGGCAAATGACGTCAAAATGATAAATATGAAAAATACCAGTATTATCGCAACAAGAACACGGTCCTGCTGTATAATCGGTATCAGAAGAAGGGATATCATTCCGAAAAAGACATTATTTATATCAAGCTTTCGAAGATAATTAAGTTCAGTATATGGAGTATGTTCAAGTTCACTTCTATTTTCTGCGAGTTTTTTCAGTTTGATGGATCTCCAGAGAGCCAGGATAGATGTCCATATCCCGAGCCCCATCCTGTAGCAGATATCCCAGATGAGAAGACTTACAAATAAGAGCAGAACGATATCAGGATATTTTCCTAGCCAGAAATCTAAAAGCTGTGGGCTCAGATAAAAAAGATATGACATGAAAGTGATGAAAATAAGAATCCCTGGTACTGCTTCATAGTGATTCCTGTGAAAGAGTATACCCCTGTACCTCTCAAGCAGTTCATTTTCATCTTTACTAAGAGGCGCCCTGAATTTTCGCAGGGTAGGGCCGAGCTGAAGTATCAGCAGGCTCCAGGAGACCGCTACCAGTATTCCGAGTGAACCGTATATCAGAGAAATGGGTTTCAGATCGAATATGAAACCGAGAATAAGACCGATGACAAGAAGAAGCAGAAGCTGCAGCAGGATGCTGTACCTGTAAGGAAGAAGAGAGAACGGGGGTATGCTCCCCACGATTATTTCGTATATCCATTTCATCTCCTTTTTTTCATCGTTGTGCATTAATGGATTTTTATGTTCAGCAATGATAATAAATCTCTCTAAGAAATTCCACGGTTTTAAAACCAAAAGCTATTTATACAAAATAAAAGATTTGTGAACTCAAAAAACGCATAAGTATAAAAACGTCAACCGCATAAAAAACAGTATGCAAAAAAAGCAGGTAGGAAAAATGTATAAAAGATCAGGTATATTTATATTACTAATCGGTATTTCTTTACTTTTTGTTCCGAATGTGACAGCATCCGATAACTCATGTATCGATTGTCATAAAACTATTTCTCCTTTTATCGAGATCCAGAAACAGTTCAACCAGATCCGGGTTGAGCATCTGGAAAAGAACGTGTCATGCTCTCTTGAATGCCATGAAGACCGGGTAAGACAGCTTGCTACAGCAAATTATCAGCAGTGGTCCGAATCGGTACACGCTTTGAAAGGTATTACATGCGAAAATTGCCACGGCGGAGAACCAAAGGCAGCAGATAAAGAAGGGGCGCATAAATCCATTGTCGAACGAACTAACGTTGAAAGCCCTGTTTATTATACCAATGTCCCGGCTACATGCGGGAAATGCCACTCCAAAGAATTGCAGAATTTCCAGAGCAGTAAACATTACCAGAAACTTGAAGCTCTTAAACTTGCTCCAACATGCACCACATGCCATGCACCGCACAGGTTCACAGTACTTGATCCAGAAGAGTTCAGGAATTTCTGCGGGAACTGCCATTCAGTTTATAAAAAAGTCGCACCATATGATATCCCGGTCAAAGCTGAGTATTTGATGGGTGGCGTGAATAAACTGAAGTTCAATATTGATATGGCGAACAATGACATATTCTTAGCAAAGAAGAATGGAACAGACGTTTCCCAGGCACAGAAGCATGCAGATAACGCACTTGGAACACTCAGCAACCTTGCAGTCCTGTGGCATGAATTCAATCTCACTCATTTTGAAACCGAGCTGGATAAAGGTAATGCCGAGATAAAGAAGGCAGAAAATATTGTAAAGCCGACTGCTGCTACGACACCAGGAAAAACAAATGCAAAAGAAACTCCGGGATTTACCGGTATCTTGATGCTTATTTCGATTGCTGCAGTACTTCTCCTTATTAGAAAAAATAGGGAATGATGATAAGGATATTCTGGTCAACAGGTGAATAAGAATGCAGCCGCACTTGAAAAGAGCATTTATTATACTGGTTTTAGTTATTATCGGTTTTCTCTTTGTCCGCTCATTTATTGTCCCCGAGTCTTTCGGGCAGTATGGGTGGTACAGGGGTGATTCCGTTGCCGAGCTCAGGGATATACCTGTAGGATATGCCGGCTCTGCAAGTTGCAGTGGCATCAACAATGAATGCCATAAAACAACGTATTCCATATGGGTCGATTCAAGACACAAGACAGTGAACTGTGAAACATGCCATGGTCCGTCGGAAAAACATGTAATTGATACCAGGGTCATGCCAGAACCGGCAAACGATACAAGAGAGTTCTGCGGATTGTGTCACTTTAAACGCGCAGCAAGACCTGCTGATTTCCCGCAGATCGATCCTGAAACACACGGTGAGAACCTGAAATGCGCATATTGCCATAACCCGCATAAGCCGTGGTTTTTATAAAGAGGTATAATTATGGATTTATCAAGACGAGAATTTACTAAGTTCGGATGCAGGATCATTATTGGAGCAGCTGCTGGTGCAACTATCGTTGAATCCATAGCCACTCTGGGTGTAGCTCAGGAAGAATCGTCAAATAAAGAATACGACTGGAACGAGCATTTATGGGGATACGTTGTCGATACCCGCAAATGCATAGGGTGCGGAAGATGTGCAAATGCATGCAAACTTGAGAATGAAGTCCCATTTGATGAACCGGTTTACAGGACATGGATCGAAAGATACAGGATAGTAAGAGAAGGAACAGAAGAGAGTGTAAAAATCGATTCCCCTGATGGCGGCATCAAGGGATTTGCAGAAGATATTCCGGCAGAAGAGATCAAAAAAGCATTTTATGTCCCCAAGATATGTAATCACTGCGACAATCCCCCCTGTGTGCAGGTGTGTCCGGTTGGAGCCACATACAAGACCGAAGACGGCGTGATCCTTGTTGATTATAATTATTGCATAGGGTGCAGGTATTGCATCCAGGGCTGCCCTTACGGCGCACGGTATTTCAATAATGAAAAGAGGACTGCTGATAAATGTACATGGTGCTATCACAGGATCACAAAAGGTTTGCTGCCCGCATGTGTCCAGGCATGCCCGGTCGGGGCAAGGAAATTCGGCGACCTGAAAGATCCTGAAAGCGAGATAAATAAGATACTTGATAAAGAACGGATAAATGTCCTGAAAGCAGACCTTGGAACAAAACCAAAAGTTTACTATGTCGGGCTTGACAGGGAAGTGAGATAATGGCAGTAGAAAATCTTGTATGGGGATACATTTACCCCAATGAAATAGAAATTCAGTGGAGCGTATTGATCGTATTATATCCGTATATCACGGGTCTTGTTGCAGGAGCCTTCATAGCATCATCACTGTATCATGTTTTCGGGAAGCGGGAGATAAAACCAGTTGCGAGGTTCGCTCTTCTTACAGCCCTTTCTTTCCTGCTTGTTGCCACTATGCCGCTTCTAACGCATCTTGGACATCCTGAGAGAGGTATTGAGATCATGTTCACGCCTCATCTCACGTCAGCAATGTCTGGATTTGGATACATATATTCATTTTATCTTATCGTTGTAGTGCTTGAAATATGGCTGTCGTTCAGGGAAGATATTGTAAAGAACGCCCTGAAATGCAAAGGATGGAAAAAACAAATGTATTCGGCTCTGGCTCTTTATTCATACGACATATCCGGGAAAGCCCTGCATGACGACGAAAAACTGGCAAAGAAACTTGCCATAATAGGTATCCCGTCAGCGGCGTTCCTGCATGGTTATGTCGGGTTCATTTTTGGCGGCATCAAGGCAAATCCCTGGTGGTCCACGCCTCTTATGCCTATAATATTCCTTATGTCAGCGATCGTGTCAGGAATAGCTCTTTTGATACTCCTCTATATCGCGGCATCAAAATTAAGGAAGAAAGTGCTGAACTATGAAACACTTTTCTCACTTGCTCATTATCTGTGGGTATTCCTGATACTTGACGTGGCGCTTGAACTGCTTGAAATAATTAGCATGAAATACGAGTCTCTTGAAGAGATCGAAATAATCGACAGGCTGCTATCAGAAAAGATCGCTACTACATTCTATGGTGTTCAGCTAACCATGGGGATATTCATCCCGTTCGTGCTTCTTATTCTTGTAATGGTCATGAAGAACCGGGAACAACTGAAAACCCTTATGATCGCTGTATCTTCTATCTTTGTAGTCATTGGCGTATTTGCGATGCGCTGGAATGTCGTGATCGGAGGACAGGAGATATCAAAGAGCTTGAGCGGTACAAATACATATGTTCCTGTGTTCTTCAGCCAGGAAGGCGTGCTGCCAGCGATAATAATACTCACGATCCCCTTCATTATACTCCTGGTCTTAACTTATATACTTCCTCCGTGGAAGGATATGGATGAAGATATAGACTAATTTTCTTGTTTTTATATATTTTTAATTGGATTAATTTAAACGCAAGGTATTTATTCTATCAAATCATGGAATATTGCTACATCCCAGAATAAAAAACGGGTACCATGTTCTGGCTTGTTGATCGGATAAGTCATGAAATATATAATTCAATATGTAATATTTAAATCACAAAACGGTGGAACCCAAAAATGCTTTTAAAAACAACGAAACAAAAAATGCTTTTTATTAGATCGTCATTTAGCTGCTTAATATTGATATTGTTTGCGTTCAGTGCCGGGGCAAGTTCAATTTCTTTAAATAATTCCTGTGTGGACTGCCACAAGATAATATCTCCTTTTACTGAAGAACAAACAAGGTTGAACGAAATACGATTGAACCACACACTAAAAAATATATCGTGTTCTTTAGAATGCCATGAAGATGTTATTAGAAAAACAGCATCTGACAATTTCCAGCAGTGGTCAGAGTCAGACCATTCCAAATATTATGTAACCTGCGATGATTGCCACGGTGGAAATCCTGACGCAAGTGATGAAGTAACATCCCATGCGTCAATGAAAGGAAAAAATGATGTGAACAGTACTATTTATTTCAAGAATATCCCTGACACATGCGGGAAATGCCATGCAGAGGAAATGGAGCATTTCAAGAACACAATGCATTACCAGAGATTAAAAGCAGAATCCAGAGCTCCTTCCTGTATCACATGCCACAAGACTCATACATTCAAGGTACTGAAAGCATCAGAACTTACAGCTCTTTGCAGCGTATGTCATAATCAGAAAGACAATATTGCAATAGCGAACGTTCCAAAGGAAGCAAAGCTTGCGCTTGATAAACAGAAGGAATTTCAGGATGAGCTCCTGAAGGCAAAGCTGTCACTTTCTCATGCAAAGGCTTCAGGAAATGATGTAACTTCAGAACAAATCGATCTTGATAAAGCTCAGGCTGTAATGGATAGTATCCCATCATTATGGCATCAATTCAACCTGAAAGATTTTGATAAGCAAATTCAGAGCGGTATCGATTGGGCTAAAAAATCAGAACATGCGACCTCACAGGTTGAAACCACTGAAAATAATGTGCCTGGAGTTGGGATCGTTCTGATATTTGCAATACTTGCAATAATATACCTGATGAGAAAAAGGTAGGTGATACAGTGGATAAAATATCACTTAAAGCAGCTGTTAAGAGCTGGTTACACAGGTATAAAGTCCCCCTGGCGATCGTCTTTATTGTGCTGATCCTGGCTTCAGTCGTTATAACTGAAAAGGTGCTTGATATCAGCGAAAATCCGGCATTCTGCGGAAAAAACTGCCATATAATGAGACCATATTATGATTCGTGGAAAACATCCTCTCATAGTGATGTCCGCTGTGTTGAATGTCATTACGAACCCGGGTTGGTCGGACATATCAAAGGAAAAATAAACGGACTTATGCAATTTTATAGCTATGAGACCACAGTTGAGGAATATTCCGGTAATTTGTACGCCAGGGTCATGGATAAGAATTGCCTTTTATGTCACGAACAAAGAATATTTTCATCAAGTATTCAATATCTGGGCGTAAATTTTACCCATAAGAACCATCTGCTTGAACCCAAGAGAGGTATCGGATTGACGTGCACAAGCTGCCATTCCATGCTTGTCATAGGTATGAGTGAACACAGATCGGTCACAGACCCATCGTGCAGCCAGTGCCATCCGAACATAGTTCAGAGCGACATAGGGCATATTGTTGTAACAACTGCAACATGTTTTACATGCCACTTCAGGGATGTAAAAGGGAATACATCCATATCAGGATGTCCTTCATGCCACGGACCGCCAAAACAGACCCACAAGAATTATACTAACTTTAACCACACCACCCATATAGATCGCGGGTATGATTGCCTGACCTGCCATACAGAGCTGTCAACCGGCGCAAGTGACATTGTACCTAAGAACAAGTGTTATTCATGCCATAATGTCAGGGAAAGAGTGGATAAATACGATGACTTTGATTTCGTGCATAAGAACCATGTCACCAACAACAAGATAGCCTGTTATCAATGCCACTCGAATGTGAAACATGAACCGAAGATCAAACCGAATTTGTGTGCAACGTGCCACAGCAATGAGCATCCGAAAGACTGGCTGACCACGCATAAGAAAGAGGTATTAATTGGAAAGGTTTGCAGTGACTGTCATCAGCCCAAATTCTGCTCTGACTGTCATGCTGAGATCGTTACTGGCAGAAAGAAAATATAATGAGAATTCAGTATAAGAAGGCTTTAATAAACATATCAGAACATGTTTATGAGCCTTCTGAAGATTCTTTTTTACTTGCTGACGCAGCCTTATCAAATATAAATGGATTCGAACATATACTGGAAGCAGGATGCGGAAGCGGAATAATATCTGCTGTTATTAATGCCAGTACAAATGCAAGTGTCACAGGCATTGATATTAATCCTCATGCTGTTAAGTGCACGAAGGAAAATGGAGTGGAAGCGATAAGAGGAGATATGTTAAGTTGTATTAAAGGGCGTTTTGATCTCATTATTTTTAATCCCCCATACCTTCCAACAGAAGATAGAGAGAGGCAAAAGGGATGGCTGAATGCTGCGCTTGATGGAGGAAGCGATGGAAGACAGGTGATATTCCGGTTTCTCGAAGATGCAGGAAATTGTCTTGCAGAGGGTGGGAAAATATTGATGCTTGTATCATCGCTTTCGGGGGTGGATGAGATCAAGTCAAGAATTCTTGATCTTGGCTATTCTGTGGAAGAGGAACGACATGCTAAGTATATGTATGAACAGCTGATCGTCCTCCTTGCTTCAAAGAGAACTTGAAACCACCTAAACAGGGAGTGTAACTGGCGTGGACTAGGACTGAAGGTGCTTATTGATATAAGGGATATATTATTTTTGTCCCACAGCCTCCCGAATCAAAAAATATATGTAATTTTTATGCATTGAGTTAGTTTGTGTTGTACAATTTACCATACGGAAATACAGAGGTCTCTGTAGATATACCCCCTGAATGCAGTGTCAAAGTGATAAAACAGGTCTTTGTACCGGCTGCAGAGGAGGAGATCAGGCTTATTAAAAAAGCACTGGAGAACCCTATAAACAGCATGAGATTATCAGAGATCGCAGACCATGGAAAAAAGGCGGTAATCATAGTCAGTGATACCACGCGCCCCACACCGACAGCAAAACTGCTTTTGCCTCTCATTTCTGAACTGGAAGCTGGAGAGGTTAAGGATATCACGATCATTTTCGGGCTTGGTATTCACAGGAAGCAGACAGAGGAGGAGAAAAAGAAGATATTGGGGGGACTGTATGGAAAAGTCAGAAGCCTTGAACACGACCTGAACGATTGCGTTTATCTTGGCACCACTGAAAGGGGCACGCCGGTCGAGATATTCAGACCTGTCCTGGAAGCTGATATTGTGGTATGTACAGGGACAATAGAGTTCCATTATTATGCAGGCTACTCAGGCGGAGCCAAGTCAATTCTTCCTGCCGTATCATCAAAGAGGAGCATAAATGCGAACCATGCCCTTATGCTTGATACTAAATCCTGTGCAGGACGCATTGACGGTGCAGTGAGGCAGGATATCGAGGAGGCTTCGGAGATGCTGGGTATTGATTTTATCCTGAATGTCGTCCTGAATGAGAGAAAGGAGATCGTGTTCGCGGCAGCCGGGAATCATATAGAGGCGCACAGGAAGGGAGTTGAGTTCCTTGACAGGCTCTCAAAGATAGAAGTTGAACAGGCAGATATTATTATCGTCTCTCCTGGAGGTTTTCCGAAGGATCTCGATATATTCCAGTCCCACAAGGCGCTTGAGCATGCGAAGAACGCCATGAAAGAAGGCGGTTCTATCATTCTTGTGGCTGAGTGCAGGGAAGGGTACGGCAACCGGGTTTATGAAGAATGGCTGAAGTACGGCAGGGATGAGGTGATAGAGCGGTTCAGGGAAGGATTCGTTATGGGAGGGCATAAAGCGGCGCTCATTGCAGCGCTGTCTAAGAAGGTTGACCTGTATCTCGTATCTTCGCTGCCTGATGAGGCGGTCATAAGGGCGAATTTTATCCCGGCAACCCTGAAAGTAGCGCTGGATATGGCGCTATTGAAACATGGAATGGAAGCTAAGATTATTGTTATGCCGTATGGTGGTTCCATGCTGATAACAGGTCATTGAAAATAAGAACAATTCATGCCGTAGAATTCAGCAATTCTATGACCATTTTTCGCTTTGACAGCGGCGTCAGAATAGCTTTATCGTTTTTACTTATCTTCATAACTCTGAGAACATCCCTTGGAAAATACATTCCAAGCTTTCCCCCGCCAACTGTGGAAACATTCAATTCATATCCTCCTGTTGGTTTATCTGCGGTGTAGTTTTCTATGAGTTTAGTAGAATGAGCATCAAAAGCCACTTCACCGCATTTTGAGCACTTCAAGCCTGTAAGATTTGGTATTACTATTCTTTCGCCGGTCAGCGTAACATCAAAAGTCAGGTCATCTGCATAGCTCATTGTGCTGTTCCCGCAAGATGGGCAATTAATATCCTTAACGCCTTTCACTGGCGATTGTTTTCTGTCATAACGCCTTTTGGCTATCTCGATGGCGGTTTTTTCCATCATTTCCTGTGTTATTACGGGGATATTTTCAGGCATTTCCGTTTTTTCTTTCCTGGTTTTCATTATTTTATTCCTGAGAGTTTATTTGTATTATCTTATTCTTCCTCGAAAGCTGTGACCACAAGTACAAATTCATCATTATGAGTTTTATGGATTTCGAATACAATGCGTATAAGCCTTACCGGGCTTGTAAATTTTGACCATGATATATAGCGTCCTTCATTAGTATTATCCGTCTTATAGAATCCATAAATCAGACCGTTCAGGATTTCCTGTTCAGTGATATTTGGATGATGATGTTTTATGTGGTTCCATAATATGACATATTTTTCTTTATAAACCAGCTCCTGTATACGTATTTTTATATCCGTCAACGATTCGATATTTTTTAACGTCTTTTCTTTGTATTTCATTTACAAATTCTCTCCTGTCGCCATATTGGTCTATTGTGTCAGCCATTCATACCTCCTTATATGATTGTACTTTTTACGTACAATATACTTATAAATTACGTCTAAAATAATAAAGCTTTTGGTTCTCAGTGAAATTTAATACTCTTGCAACCCAACATACCGTAAGGTGAAATACATGCCATTCGTAAAAATAATCGACACAGTGGGTTCATCCCCTGATAGCTGGGAGCAGGCAGCGAAGAACGCAATAGAGGACGCATCGAAACTCCCCATATTCAAGCAGAAAGGCAAGATAACAAAGGCGAACATCAAGGATTTCGACGTAAAGATCGAGGATAATAAAATCGCTGCATACCTTTGCAGGGTGGAGATGTTCCTTGAGTAAAGGCGAAGAAATAACAGATGACGAGCTTGAAGCAATGCTTGAGCGCCGTCCTTCGGTGCGCGAGGCAAAAGTAGCTGATCACGAACTCATGGTCAAGGCTCTGGAGCATCCTGTCAGGAGGAAGATGATAAAAACCACAGGTGTGTTCGGAAAGAAAAAAGAAGAACTGCAAAAAGAGGTTGGAGTGAATGACGCTATCTTCAACTTCCAGACAGATTTCCTGATAAAAGGCGGTTACCTCAGGATGGATGGTGACATTTACAGGCTCACGGACAGGGGGCTTGTGCTGCTATCGAATATTTGAACATCAACAAAGCGTCTCGAACAACTCCAGCACATACCCGGCAAGCGCCTCGCTTTTCTCAACAGAGGTCATCATAGTATCGAACCTTACCGCTTTCACAGGAAAATCCCTCTCATCCGAAGTATCCCTTTCATCGATTACCATCACATCCAGTATATCACCGTAGTACTGCGCTACCCCTGCCGATGATACAGGATACCCCTTTGCCCTCATCAACTTCCCTGCAGGTCCACTGACAGGCGCATTTCCAATGATTGGACTTATAGCTATTACTTTTTTAAAAGATAATATCCCGCGCATATGCTCTATAGAAATAATCGGCCCTATGCTTGTTATCGGGTTGCTCGGCCCGATAATAACTCTATCATCAGAGCCAAGCGCCTTCATCACCTCTTCAGTCAGTTTTGCTTTTTCGATACCCTTTATTTTAATGTCAAGTACATCTGGTTCTCCATGCGCGCCCACCCAGAAATCCTGGAAATGCATATCGCCCTGAGGAGTGGATATCATCGTATCAACTTTTTCATCGCACATTGGAAGAACAACAGCCCTGATCCGAAGCGCAGTTGAAAGCTGCATTGTGGCTTCTGTTAAACGTGCTCCAGTTCGCATAATTTCTGAGCGGAATATGTGCGCGGCGCGGTCAGTATCCCCTATCATGAGCTTTTCGTTGATACCCATTTTTTTTAAAGCATTATGCGTATGGAACGTGTCGTTCCTGACACCCCACCACTTAGCATCATCAAGCTGTCCTGAAAAAAGGTATAGAACTGTATCGACATCAGGGGATACAAGATTCCCTGATATCATAATATCCTCTGCAGTGTTCACAATTACTGTGATCTCCTCATCTGGAATCAGCTTCCTCAAACCCTGCAGCAGCTTGGGTGTCCCGGTTCCGCCCGACAGTAGTATCATGTCACACCTTCATCTTACCGAACAGTTTCCCACCAAGGAACGTCATTGCCAGAGCAAAGGCGAGAAGTACCGTGATACTCCTGAAGATAGGGATTATTGATTCTCCAAGAAGGAAATAGCGAAGCGCTTCAACCCCGTAGGTAAGAGGATTGGCATACACGAGTAACGTTAGCCACCCAGGCAGTTTCGAGATCGGGAAGAATGCACCACTAAGAAGCACAAGTGGCATTGTCAGGAAGCTCATGACCATCTGGAATCCCTCGTGGCTATCGATCATGGAAGCTAACGCGATACCAAGACCTATGAAACCTATGCCTGATACGAACATGACAGCTATCGCGGCAATGACACCTGATAAAGACTTATATTCGATACCCATCAACGAGGCGATGAACATTATCAAAATACCCTGTATAACTGATGTGGTTACACCCCCAACAGCTTTCCCGAGCGCTACAAAGAAGCGGCTCACAGGCGCAATGAGTATCTCTTTGAGGAAACCGAATTCCCTGTCCCATATAATGGACACCCCCCCCATCATGGACGAAAATAACACGACCATACCTATAAGACCGGGCGCAAGATAGGACGGGTCAAATGGACGCCCCCCCTCGACCTGAAAAGACGAGCTAAAGCCTGCCCCGAGAAAAACCAGGAAAAAAAGCGGCGTGGCAAGAGATCCTATAATACGCGACTTTGAGCGCCAGAAGCGCAGCATCTCCCGAAGCCACATGGTATACACAGTCTGCAGCGCCCTGTTGACTGCCTTTTTCATAGTTATTTCCTCCTTGATCGGATCTTAAATCCGACCTGCTCGATCTCGCTTGCGCGTTTGTCTCGTATGGCTCGCCCGGTGTGGTGAAGGAACACATCGTCCAGCGTTGGTTTTCGAAGGCTTACAGCAAGGATAGATATCCCGGCATTTGATGCAAGTGAAAGAATATGCGGTATCTGGTGCTCCCCGTTCTTGACAGTTATGAAAACCTCGCCATTGTGCCTGGAAACGATCTTTGCGCATCCGTTTTTATCGTATATCTCACACAATTTTGATTTTTCATCCGGGTTTTCAAGTTGAAGAATTATCACGTCGCCTCCCAATCTGTCCTTGAGCGCTTCGGGAGTGTCAAGCGCTACGATATCGCCGTGATCAATGATTGCTATCCTTTCGCAGAGGTGGTCAGCTTCTTCCATGTAATGAGTTGTAAGCACAATGGTCACGCCTTCAACTTTGTTAAGGGTCTTTATGTATTCCCATATATGGTTCCTCGTCTGGGGGTCAAGCCCGAGCGTGGGTTCATCCAGGAACAGCACGTGGGGATGATGCATCAGTCCACGCGCGATCTCAAGCCGCCTCATCATCCCGCCCGAAAAAGTCCTGACGATCGAGTCAGCCCTTTCAGTGAGCTCTACAAGAGCCAGCACCTCTTCAATCCTTTTTTTTCGCGTTTTTCCGTCAAGCCCGTAGAGCCTGCCGTGGAGATCTAGGTTCTCTTTGCCTGTAAGCCGGTCATCAAGAGTAGTGTCCTGGAAAACCATACCGATGTTCTCGCGCACTTTCGAAGATTCCTTCTCAACATCAAATCCCCAGACTTTTGCCTTTCCGGATGTGGGTTCTGCTATTGTGGACAGCATGCTTATAAGAGTGGTCTTACCTGCCCCGTTCGGTCCCAGAAGCCCGAACAGTTCTCCCGGCTTCACAGAGATGCTGATCTTATTTACTGCAACGATATCATCAAATCTTTTGGTTATCTCCTCTGTCTCTATCGCATAAAGCATGATCTTATTTTATCTTGCAAATGTTTATAGATTATGAGGGCAGGCTAAATTCGTATTCCTGGCGCACTCCTTTAATTAATGCCTCAATTTTCAGCGTCGGTTCTTCAGCAGTATTGATCGTTGGATGGCATAAGCCTATATTTCTTTGTGTGTTCTCGGTCAAAACGAATTCCATTCCTGCCTGAGGTGTGCATAGATCATTTAATCCCACATCATTTTCATACCTTTTTGGCAATATCCTGGAGGACTTTGTGATAACTTCTTCTTTAACTAATTTAAAATCAAGGCTCTTAACATTATTATTTTTAACCTGTAGATTAATTAAAGTGCAGGGTTTGACCTCACTTGAATAAGGCGATTTTATGCAATCAGAAAGAGTCCTGAATTCTGTGACCTGTACCTGATAAGGACTTTGCGGTGCCTGAGGTGTAGTGGTTTGAACAATGGTCGTTTGAACAGGAGTTGGTGGAGCTGTTCCTGTCACCTTTTTCTCCTGACCGCCTGTACATCCTGATAATATTACCACTATTCCAATAACTGCAATAATTATGATATTTTTCAATTTGATCATAATAACACCTGAAACCAAAATTCCTTTCATTTAAATAAAACTGCCGGTTTAACGCGATATTGTTTTCACCGAAGACTTTATCAGTATTCATTCACATGAAAGGGATGCTATTTTTTACTCCAGCAGCGGGGTAGGGTAGTCAGGAAATCCCGACGGGCTCATAACCCGTAGATCCATGGTTCGAATCCATGCCCCGCTATCTGCGAACTCTGTCTTTGAAAGACGATATGTTTTAATACCTTCTTTGCATGTAGGGGTGATGCCCAGGTGGCCTAGTTGGTTAGGGCGCCAGACTCATAGGGATATTTTGATGAGGCGCTTAGCTTCCTGAGAAATCTGGAGGTCACGGGTTCGGATCCCGTCCTGGGCATTCTAAATAAAAAGTCATATGGTGAATAGGGGTAAATCCTTTTTCGCCACAAGCGGCAACATGAAACAACTATTTTAATTTCATTCTATCTTTTAAGCCAGATATTTTTGCCTTCATCAGCTCTTCAGTGCGTTCATGAACTTTTTGTTCTAATTCATTATGTTCCTGGCGCAATGCTTCGTTTTGCTTTTCTATGATATCTTTATCATGCACAAGTTCATCCTGGTAATATTTTTTCTTAAGAAGAGATTTGATACGTGCAAAAAGTTCTTGCCGGTTTATTGGCTTTGTGAGAAAATCGTCAGCTCCGATCTCTATAGCTTTGATCTTAGCTTCTGATCCTGAAAGTGCTGTGCACATCACGACAGGTATGAAGCGGGTTGCATCATTTTCCTTTATGCTTTTGCATACATCATATCCGCTAATCTGTGGCATCATGATATCCAGCAACACAATATCCGGTTTATCCTCGATTATTTTATTCAAAGCCTCGTTGCCGCTTTGAGCTGTTATTATCTCGTATTCTTCATTCAGGTATGCTTCGATAAGCTTTATATTAATTTCTTCATCGTCCACTACGAGAACTTTACCCTTCGATCCTCGCGCATTAATTTCATTCGGGTGCATTTTCCTCCACAACAAGCACTTTTGTCATTTTATCCGTCGCTGCTCATCTATGGAAAAAACAACAATTTGATCCAGATGACTAGCCAAGTACCCTTACATTTAATTAAATGTTTTTATTACTATATATTATTTACTGTAAGTGCTGCAACAAAAGCTTTTCGTGCATCATCGACGCGTCTTTCAATGAGACACACTTCACCGCACTCACGAAGCATCTCTTTTGTTGGGGTCTTGCCGGCTAATTCAAATGCTTCCAGACCCTGAGTTATCTCCCCTTCGCACAGGCACACTTCTCCGCACTCGATGAGTTCTTCCACGGTCGGCTTACTACCCCCAAGTTTGTAGGCTTCCAGGCCATGTGAGAGCTGACCATTACTGAAGCACGTCTTTCCACATGTGATGAGTACCTCTGCTTGCGGTATCTCTCCTGCAAGTTTGTATGCTTCCAGGCCTGAAGTAAGATTGCCATTTATCAGGTACTCATTCCCGATACTTACAAGCTTTTCAGCCGGAAGAGGTTTCCCGATGAGCTTTGCAGCATCAACAGCAGAATAAATTCGCCCCTCGTCAAGATATTTTTTAATATAGTCCGTGATGATTTCCGGTGTAAGCTCGATTCCTGATGCTTTTGAGCCTTTTAATGCCCTGGAAACCCATCCGTTTTCAAGATATTTATGGATATAGTTATTTAATTCTTCTTTTGATAGCGGCACACCAGCCATTTTGGATGTATCTATGGCTTCAGGCATCTTCCCTTCTTCAAGGCATTTTTTGATATATGCGATAACTTTTTCTTCTGCCATTTTTGTTAAACGATGAGGTCTATACCTGCATCTATATTATTTGAATCAAATGATAGGGTATAAAGTTTTTGGTGATAAATAAGTTAAATAAGGCTTTGCATATTATATGTTCATGAAAAAAAGACATTTTGGATTGTATCTTGTTTTTTTTCTAATAATTATTCTTGCATTTTTCCTGAGGCTATATCACCTTGACGAGAGGGTTTTCCACCATGATGAAGCAGCTGTGGCATATGGCACATACAAATTATTCAATGACGGTATCTACACATATGATCCGTATTTCCATGGTCCGTTCATGTACTACGTCACATCAGAAATGTACCGGCTCCTTGGTGACACTATTTTTTCATCCAGGTTGCTTCCCGCGATCCTTGGCGCATCGATGATCTTTTTGCTGATACCTCTTAGAAGATATCTGGGGAATGCCGGCATGCTTTTTGCCGCATTCTTTCTCGCTCTTTCGCCTTCGTTCCTGTATTACTCCAGGTTCTACAGGGAAGACATATTCATATCGTTCTTCACGCTGCTGGCTCTTGTTTGCGCTGTAAAATACGCAGAAGCATTTGATAAAGACAGGAAGTCAGTTTCGTTATTGGACCTTCATTTTACCGCCGGGTATTCTATTGAAAGGATCTTTTATCTTGCGCTTGGGGGGATAGCAATTTCCTCCATGGCAGCCCTGAAAGAGAACGCGTACATCACAATGGCTTTGATAGCCCTGTTCCTGGTACTGTTTTTCATAAGGGAACGGTATTTAAGAAGTCTGATAGGTAGAATGAAAATGCCAGATAAAGAATTTATTATCCTGATTGCAGAAGGGGTATTTCTCATTCTTGTAGTCCTTGTTGTTTTTTCCCTGTTCTATACAGGAAACATCTTTGATATCGGGGGCATGAAAACCACAGTTGAAAAAGCGATTTCCGCCTGGTATGAGATGCACAGGATACAGCGCCTGGGTGGACCTTATTTTTTCTATCTGGGCATTACTGCACTTTATGAATTACCCCTACTTGTATTTGGAATTCTTGGTATGTTCTATTATGGCTTCCACGGCAGGAAAAAAGGTAAGCTGCTGATAGTATTGCTTATTTATTGGGTGGCTGTGGGCGTAATGTATCTCATAGCAGACAACTATGCATTTGCAGGAAGATTCTTACCAATATCCTACATCCAATCCTCGATTATCATATTTCTTCCGCTTCTCCTGCTGGGGATCGTTGGTGTACTTTATATTCGGAATCTTTTTTTTGCTTTTTTGATCTATTGGGGATTGACCAGCTTTTTTGTTTATTCGTATCTCCAGGAAAAAGTCCAGTGGCTTGTATTGAACCCGCTATTGCCTCTTGCAATAATCTCGGCTGCATATCTGGGAGAATTGCTGCCCAGGTTAAAAATAAAGTCAAGAACCGGAACATTTACAATTATTTTCCTTATAGCCAGCGGTCTGTTTTTTGTCCATTCAAGCATTCAATTGAATTATATTAATTATGCCAATACAGATGAACCGATGATACAGGCAGGGCAGCCGCCGCAGAAATTTTCTGAGTTCGTTACAAAGATTTTCGAGATATCTTCACAGTACAGCAACCAGTCAACAAGGATACAGGTTACTGATGAAAATATGGAGACCCTGTTGCTGTGGTATGCACGCCATTATCCTGATGTGGAATGGAAGGTGAGTATGGACGCCAGATTCAATGCCCCGCTCATCGTAGTGCACGATTCTGACGGGAACGGGACAGAAGCTGATATCATGCAGCGCAATCTCGGAAGCGATTACATCCGGCTTAACAGCGCACGGATGTCCTGGTACTGGTTCAGACCGTCTGATCTCACGCCCGAATTCATCCTTTTCAGGAAGATGGAGAGACCGCCGAATAATGAATACAGGTTTACCCTTTTTTATAAGAATATCTAGGCGATCTTCCTTATTATCTCATCCACCATCTCACTTGACTTCGCATGCCCGCCCATGTCGTAGGTAACCTTCTTACCCTCTGAAATAACTTTCTCCGTCGCTGTAAATATCGCTTTTGAATTCTCATATTCACCCAGATAATCAAGCATCCATGCCCCCGCAAGAACAGTTGCAACAGGGTTTACCTTATCCTGACCCGCATATTTTGGCGCAGAGCCATGGGCAGGTTCGAACATGGCATAGCAGTCACCAATATTTGCAGAATAGATGAGCCCGATGCTGCCCACAAGCGCAGAGCACTCTTCACTCAGGATATCCATGAAAAGGTTAGTCGAGAGGAGAACTTTGTTGTTGAATATCTGGGGGTTCTTGATCAACTGCTGTGCGATATTATCGATATGGTATTCTTCAAGTTCGATGTTGGGATAATCCTTCCTGACTTTATCAACTTCCTCAAGGAAAGTCCCGCAGGTCATTTTGAGTATGTTGCTTTTATGTATCGCCACCACGTGTTTCCATTCCCTTCGCGCCGCCTCTTCAAATGCGTAACGCGCTACGTTCCTGCATGCTGGTCGCGTTATTTTTCTGATCGCTATATAAACATCATCGGTCAACTGCACTTCCTTCCCGAAATACAGCCCTTCAGTGCCTTCTCTCACACACACAAAATCTACATCTCCAAGTGGTTTCTGGGTGTTCGGGAAAGATTTTATCGGTCTCACATTGGCGTACAGGTTGAACTTCTGGCGGATGGATACTGCCACGCTCTTCGGTGAGCCAGCGCCGCCCGGGGTCGTGGTCGGACCTTTAAACCCTGCATCACTGTTTGATAATGCATCCCATGTCTCAGGAGGTATCAACGAATCCCCGCCGTTCTTTTCCCACCATTGCGCGCCTGCTTCGCACTTGATAAATTCAACATTCGTACCTGCGGCTTCAACTACCCTGAGCATGCTGCTAACAAGCTCAGGACCTACGCCGTCACCATTTATAACTGCTGCAATTTTACTCATGATTATCTTCTCTTTTGTCCCTCTTCAATCCGAACCATTATTAAGATTACCTTTAGTAGTATCAATAGTAGCAATCACAATGATCGTGTTGTGCAGTCATAGTATTGTTTGTAAGGCGGGCGGTAACTTTTCTAACCACCACCATAACCCAATATCACCATAAAAGTAACCTCTTAAGGTTACGACCACCCCCTTACCTTTTAATTATTGTGCCGGTACATATTTAATGAGATAAGAGAAAGCGCAGTCGACGTAATGTCGCCCCAGTTTCCATTAACCTGTCTTCCCATAAGCCATTCGATCGAGGGGTCAATATCCTCTTCTCCCGCAAGTATCAAAGCCTGTATAGCAAGATTGCTGGTTGCAGTATAAGTCCATCCGCCAGACTCTTTTTTTGATAATATCCAGCCGGTGCGGTCTAATATGAAATCCAGATACTTTTCCTCATTCTGTTTTAACAGAGCAGTAATAATAAGCGATGTTGTTCCGATATGTTCCCATTTTTTCCCATAATTGCTGACCAGCCATTCGCACCCGGACTCGTTTTTCATGCCAGCATCTCCCAGTGCTATAAGGGCGTATGATGTCTCGATCTCGCTATTGCCCCAGTTCCCGTTCTTTTGCTGTCCGAGTATCCAGTTAACAGGCTCATCTGCTATTATCCCGCAACCAGCTAGAGCGCTGCACGCTCTTGCAGTATCAAGAAGAGGCTTATCAGTTTCCCAGAACTCACCTTTTTTTCTTGTGAGTAAAATTCCCATAAGATGAACCGTTTTCTCACCCCATAATGATAATGCCTGGATAGACCTCGACAGATCTTTTATTTCTGTGATATCCTGGTTTTTTAACCACGCGATCCCGGAAGATGCGGATTTATAAATATCAATTTCATCCATATTGCTCATTATTGGGCTTCAGAAACGCCTGCACCTATCTTTTTCAAGTCATCAAAGAATCCGGGGTATGAGATGCTGACCGACTCTACTGTATCAATAGTCGTCCCTCCTGCAACCATCCCTGCAACAGCAAGCGCCATGACGATCCTGTGGTCATCCCACCCGTGCACCTGCGCTCCTTTCAGTGTTCTACCCCTGATGATCAACCTGTCTTTTTCCTCAATAATGTCCACGCCCATCTTTTTTAGCTCCACTGTCATCGCATGTAGCCTGTCAGTTTCTTTATATCTCACATGCTCTGCGTTCTCGATGACCATCGTGCCTTTTGATGCGGCGCCGAGCACCGCAAGCGTGGGAACAAGATCCGGGGTCTTCCCGACATCCACCGCAATGCCCGCAAGCTCGCTCTTGCTTGCCCTTACCTCACCTTTTTTCTCATCCCATATGATGTTCGCCCCCATTTTTTTCAGGATATCGATAAGCGCTGAATCGCCCTGCTCGGTGGGGTACATGTTCTTTATGGTCACATCTCCGCACAGCGCCCCGGCTGCCATCATGTACGATGCTGATGAGAAGTCTCCGGGAACATTATATGATTTCAGGTTGTATTCCTGTTGAGGTGGAATGGTAAATGAGTTAGGACTATCTTCGATGATCCTTGCTCCTGCATCTTTGAGCATGTCTATTGTGATATTAACATAAGGTCTTGATTTCAATTCACCTTTTATCATTACTTTTGTCTCATTCTTTGCAAATGGACTCGCAATGAGAAGAGCAGAAATGAATTGTGAACTGATAGAGCCGTCTATATATACGCGTCCCCCTCTCATCTTCCCTCTCACAACTATTGGAGCCATGCCATTGTTTCGCGTTGAGAAGGCTTCAGCTCCAAGATCGTTCAAAGCATTGAGCAAAGGAGTGTTCGGTCGAGTCCTGATGCTTGCATCTCCTGTAAGAACTGTTGCGCCTTCTGCAAGTGAAGCTACTGCACTCATAATGCGCAGCGTTGTGCCTGAATTTGCCACATCCAGTACATTATCCGGTGTCTTGAGTTTTCCATCAAATCCTTTAATAATAAGTGAATCTTTCTTCTGCTCAATACTTGCCCCAAAAGCCTCAGATGCCCTTATCGTGGCTTTTGTATCTTCTGAAATAAGAGGATTATTTACGGTCGCCTTTTTTGAGAGCGCAGCTATCGCTATAGCCCTGTGCGTATAGCTTTTAGACGGTGGGGCATTAACAGTGCCTTTTATCTCTGACCTCTGGATAACGAATTTCATGTGATTAGGCTTAATGACCATGCAACTATTTATTGATACTGATTGTTCATTTAAATTATACTTTTTATGAATTAAAACAGTAATCAAATCTTAAAGTTGATATACTACCCTGCAAATATACAATCTGAGATTTCATATGAAAAAAACAATAATAACCCTTGATGAAAATGACATCCCAAAAAAATGGTATAACATCCTGCCTGATATGCCCACACCGGTCTCTCCGCCTCTTCATCCCGGGACAAAAGAGCCAATAGGTCCAAAAGACCTCTCACCTCTTTTCCCTATGGAATTGATAAAACAGGAGGTCAGCCAGGACAGGTTCATAACCATACCTGATGAGATAAGGGATATCTACGCGCTCTGGCGCCCGTCTCCACTTTACAGGGCACACCGTCTTGAAAAAGAACTCAAGACCCCTGCGAAGATATATTATAAATACGAAGGCGTTAGCCCTGCAGGCAGCCATAAGCCAAATACAGCCATCGCCCAGGCTTATTACAATATGAAAGAAGGAATAGAAAGGCTTGCCACAGAAACAGGCGCAGGTCAGTGGGGAAGCGCTCTTGCCCTTGCAACCACTTTATTTAAACTCAAATGCACGGTCTATATGGTAAAAATAAGCTTCCAGCAAAAGCCTTATCGAAAATCTCTCATGCAACTATGGGGGGCAGATGTAATCCCTTCACCAAGCAGCAGCACGAATGCTGGAAAGAAGATACTGGAAAAAGACCCGGATTCACCTGGAAGCCTTGGAATTGCGATCAGCGAGGCTGTGGAAGATGCTGCGACCCATGAAAACACGCACTATTCCCTTGGCAGCGTCCTGAACCATGTAATGCTTCACCAGACAGTGATCGGTCAGGAAGCAAAAGAACAGTTAGCACAGGTCGAGGATTACCCGGATTATATCATAGGAAGTGTCGGGGGAGGAAGCAATTTCGCAGGTATAAGCTTCCCATTCCTTATGGACAAGCTTTCCGGCAAAAAGGATATGGAGGTTATCGGCGTAGAGCCAACTGCATGCCCCAGCCTCACAGGCGGAGAATTCAGGTATGATTTCGGTGATACCGTAGGACTCACTCCCCTACTTAAGATGTACACAATGGGGCATGAATACATACCGCCTGCGATCCATGCAGGAGGTCTGCGGTATCATGGGGACTCTCCCATCGTGAGCCAGCTTTATGCAGATAATATCATTGATGCGGTCGCCTATGACCAGACAGAGGTCTTTAAAGCAGGCGTTACATTTGCGCGGTGCGAGGGCATAGTCCCTGCTCCTGAATCATCTCATGCTATAAAATGCGCGATAGATAAGGCAATTGAATGCAAGAAGAGCGGCGAACAAAAGACCATACTCTTTAACCTGAGCGGTCATGGGCATTTCGACATGGCTTCATACGATAGTTATTTCAGTGGTGAAATGAAGGATATAGTGTGAGCTGGATCGAAAAAATATTCGGGAAAAAAGTGCCTGACCCGGTCGAAATAAAGTTTGATGAGCTCCCTCAATGGCTTTCATCAAGCAGGGACAGATTATCACATGGTAAGCACGCAGAATCTGTGTATTCTGATATTGCGGATGCGCTTGATGGTATTGAAAAAAGCGCATCAGAGCTTGAAAAAGCAGAGCCTGAAGGGAGATTTCACCTAAAGATGGTAAAAATTGCGATAAGCAACAGGGATAACATGGTCAAGCAGGTCAGGCTGCTGTTGACCAATATCAATATACCGAAAACAACTGACATAAAGACCGTTATTGAGTTCCATGAAAACGCTATTCAGACACTTACAATGTGTCTTGAGAACATGATGAAGAGCTACCAATATACAAAAATGGTGTTTTTTCAGGATTCAAAAAATGTCATTGCACAAGTGAATGAGCTTGGAAGGCTTTTGAATCAGCTTGTCGAACCCATAGGAGGCAATAAAAAAGTGCTTGTTGCTATTGATAATGCCGAAAAATCAGTTCTGAATATTACGAACCTGATATCCCGAATTGAAAATCAGAAAAAAATAATATTAGAATTCGAGAAGAAAGTAGATTCTATAAAAACGAAGATAGAACTGGATAGTGAGGATCTGGCGCGGATTTCAGGAAGTGAAGAATGGAAACAATATTTGATCAGCAGGAATGAACTTGTAGATCTTGAAAATACAGCTAAAGATGCGGAATCTGACATCATTACTCTTCTTGTTCCTTTAAACAAACCCCTTCAACGACTAAAACAGCTGAATGATGCAGGAAAATACGAACTCTCGCCTGACTTCAAGAAAGAGCTTCAATCATTCCTGACAAATCCAAAATCCGCTTCTCCTGAGTATCTTATTGAAGTTCAGAACATTATCCAGAAGGACACGACAGCTTTTAATCCGGAAAAACGCGAAAAGATCCTTGAACAGATAAATTATTCTGTATCAAAGATCGGGGATTTTATGAAAGAATATCAGGCTATCTCATCCAGGATCAATGTAAAAAAAGAGGAGATAGCAAAAATGAACATAGTGCTTGAGGAAGCAAATACGAGTGAAAGGATATCTGTGCTGCAGGAGGATCTGGCTTCTGCTGAAAAAGAACTTGAGTTGTCAAAAAAACTTCTGTTTTCTCTTGACGAAAATATTACCTCTGGAAAAAACCAATTGCAACAGACGGTATATTCTATTGACAATAGAAAGAGGATACAGTATTAATTATTCAGAATATAAATAAGTGGGAAGGGAGGTTGATAAATATTTAACGTGGCTGACCCCTCTTCCCTTCACCATCGCCAAATGGTGAACTTAATTCAGTTCCATAATTCATCAATTCTATAGGTTCAGCGATGGTATTTGATTTTATCATAGATGATATTATGGAATTATTTGTAAGTGTTTGTTATTTTAAACCTGCACAAAAAAAGATAAATAAGTATGATACATACTTATTTACCTGATTTTTTACCATTCTACTTTGCCGGGATAACGAATGCTCTCTCTCCAGCGCAGCGGTCCCATTCTCTGAGTGCCGCCTTGCCGAATGCTGCTCTTGGATCTGCAAAGTCAAAGTTGATCAATTCATCTGCAAAGCAGGTCT
>JAQUNZ010000017.1 GCA_028717345.1 Candidatus Methanoperedens sp. | reverse complement strand
CAGCGTATGTTCCTGTGGGTATCGGTTGTAGTAAAATCTTTTGCTGGACCGCCTCCCGCATTACTGGTTGTGGGATTGCCATCGTAGTTCTGGTGGCATACTGTACAGTAATCTCCCGCCCAACCATTCAAGGATATGTCTAAATTGTGGTCAGTCCTTAGCCCGGTTACCCTTTCAGAACTATATGTATATGGTGAATTTGCAGTTGCTTGCGTACCTGCACTCGCCCGGTTTTGCCCCGAATGCTGGCCCTGGCAACCACCTGAAGACCATGCGCAGCCCCACCAGTTATAGATAAATGTGGTATTTTGGTAGACACCGCCGGATTCTGCCCTGACTGTCCAGTTCCCCCAGAAATTCGCGCCGTTCAGATCTTTGTAGAAACTTGAAACGCCATTAGAATCGGTTAAGTTTGTTCCTGTGGCGTATGTACCACCTGGTCTATATATTGTGAAGTTAACAGTTCGCCCCGTAAGAGGTGTGCCATTACTGTCAATAAATAATGTCTTCACGCCTATTGTTGTCTGCTTTCCATCCCAGATATTACTTGTATAATCTGCTGAATTTGGGTTGACGAAATTCGTGGATGCTGTTCCGGCAGCAGGATCATCGAGAACAACATACCTATCGGTTGCAACCTTGATAGTTTCATTGGCTGCGCTGGCAACATTGCTCATAAGAAACAAAACAATTAACAATAGACTTAAAACGACACCTGACCTGACTGACCTGCAACATTTGTTATTATCTTTTGAAAACATTTGTTTCCTATCTCCGATCTCATCAAGCGTTTGATAAATTATATTGATGTTAATTACTGTTTAATAACATTTAGGATAATTTACAAAATACATATTTTGCCTATCCATCGATATCACTATAACTCCATTCAATATATACGTTTCCTTCATTATTATTATGTAGTCCTGAAATCTTTGGCCTTATATACCCGTCTTCTCGAAAACGGAATAAGGTTGTAATATTAGGACATTACCCTATTTTCAGGTTAAACTGAACGAGGTTTTGAAGCGACTAAAGCCTCTCAGGTTTAGTTATATACTTCTCCATGAACCGTTTCGCTTCAGGAGGCATTTCCCCTTTCATCTGGCTTGCCAGATATGAATCATTTAAAAGTAATCGCGTTACATCGATCATGTAATTCTTTTTGAAATCGCTCATTTCTTCGATCCTTGAGAGTTTCTCCATGTAAAACTCCCTGAATGCTTTAAGAAGATATCTATTAAGCTCTTCCCGGGTCATATTGACTGGTTTCACTATCGGTTCAATAAGGTTGTATTTTGAATAATCGAATTCTTCAATATAAGGCTCAAGTTCTGGATAAATATCAGAATATGGCCAGGGGGCAATGGCAAGGAAAAATGCAAGATCCGGATCATAATACTTCGCCAGTTTAATGGCAGCTTCTATCGAAGCTGGGGTTTCATCAGGCATCCCGAGAACAAATGATGTTTCTGAAATGATCCCTGCCTTATTGATCATATCTATCGCCTCTTTGGATTGCTCTATCTTGAGGTTTTTCTGATATCTGTCAAGAGTATCCTGGCTTGCAGCTTCAGCTCCTACATAGATATGAAGGATGCCAGCTTTCGCATATTTATCTATAATATCCTTATCTCGAAGGATGTCATCTACCCTTGTTTCCATAAGTATCTCAAGATCAAGTTTTTTCTCTATCAGAAGGTCAAGGATTTTTTCCCAGCGTTCCCTGTCAAAAGTTGGAGTCTCATCCGCGATCATGGCAACGTCCACTCCATATTTGGTATTCAAATATTCCAGTTCGGATACAAAATTTTCCGGGCTCCTGGCTCTCCATTTCTCTTTCCAGAACAATCTCTGGGAACAGAATGTGCATTTTTGTGTACAGCCTCTGGATGAACTGACCACGGCAAGAGTTGAATTTCTCTTGGTCTTGAATGAATAATCCTTCCATTCTACCAGGTTCCATGCCATAGGAAGAGCGTCAAGATCAGTAATAAGTGACCTTTCCCTTGTGGCTATTATCTTTCCATCCTTAGAATATGCGATTCCGGGAACATCAGGATTATGACCAGAAAAAATACGGTCAAGAAGTTCTGTTGTTGTTATCTCACCTTCACCGCGTATAATATAATCAACTGATTTGCTTTCTTTTTGAAGTATCTCTTCCCAGCAGAAATTAGAGTGTATCCCGCCAAGAAATGTAATTATTTCAGGGTTGACATCTTTGGCTATCTTGAGAACATGGATCGCATCATGTAAGCTTGACGTGTATGCTGCTGTCCCTACTGCATCCGGCTCGTAATCTTTTATATGGTTCCGGATTTCCTCAATAGTATGGAATTTCGACATGGCATCGTATATTTTCACTTCATATCCAGCATTTTGCAGGCCACCTGCTACATATACGAGGCCAAGAGGCATCCATGTCCCTGCGGATTCAAGAACGCCGCAGTGATAAGGGGGGGTGATTAAAAGGATTTTTCTGGGCATTATTACCTCATTCAGAGCATTCTGTTAACATGATTTTCAAACATAAACATATCGTATGATTTATATAATTACTCTATCGTGAAATGCGCTCAAGATATAAATTAACTTTGTTTTTGAAGAATCTTCGCTATGGCGTCAATCTGACGTCTGAATAAATACTATCATCAATTAGATGTCTAGTTAAGGAAGATACCGTTCCTATCGTAATAACCATAAAAAAAGCGATCATACATAGGCTATATTTATTTTCGAACTTACCATTTATTTTATCATTATGTATCAGGCATTCCTTACCGTGCCGGTTATCGTTCCTTTGGGCTTTTCTGTTAGAACGATATCGAATATAGTTGTATTCGATTGGGTAACTACAATACCAGAGGTTATATTATCGTAGTGTGTTGGTTGTTTTGTTGCAGTGACGGTGTATGTATTTGCATCAACCTTCAATGAATATTTTCCATCAGGACCTGTGGTATAGTTATCTCCGATCGTGGATACATATACCCCGCTGACTGGTGAAGTGCCATTCGTGACCGTACCATTGATGTATCCCATTGCAGTGACTGTCAATATCGCTGTTTTAGTCGTACTCCACTGTTTACCGATATCTGCACCGCGTACATTAATGATGTATGTTCCTGCTGTTAAACTGCTGGTATCAAGAGTAGCTGTAACATCTTCCCAGTTCCTGTTGACTGCATCAAATTGTCCATCAACTGCGTTCATCGGTATTCCACTGCCGTTACCTGGATCTGTGCTGGAGTAATAATATTCAGCTCCGCCTACCCTGCTCGCCGAACCTGATGTATCATTTACCCTGGATGTTATAGTGACAATAGCTCCTTTTGGCACCGTAAGTGATGTCTGTCCATTGAGATATACTGTATCGGTATAACCTCCTCTTCCTGTGAACCCGCGTTCGTTCCTGTTTATGTTATGTTCATTCAAAGTATCCAGCAAATCATTTCCATTGTCCTGGGAAGTACCATGGCATGAAGTTGAATCGCAATTAGTTGAATCCACCATATACGTATTCGTAAGATTTGGAGCTCTATTTCTTGACGCATTCGTTGTATGACAATCAAGGCATCCCATCGCAGGTATTCTGAGGGATGAATTATGCAGATCGGTTGCACTTGTATCCACATGGCACTGATTGCATGTTGCTGTGGGGGTGTGTGGCGTTGATATTAACTGCGGGTTCCCATAACTTGTGTTCGCTGGATTGTGACAGTTATTGCATTCTTTATTGTATGATAATGCATCACCTGGATTCATAAATCCATTCACCGGTCTTGCTGTCTGATTAACGGTTGGCTTGACAAGTGATGCGTTCGTTCCATAGTGACCAACACTTGCATTCACAGAATATGCATATCTGTTGATGCTGTTATTGTGGCAGGTTGAACAATATGCACCTGTTATTATATTTCCTCCTGAGACTATTGTCTGTTTGGGAGGTTTGTGATTGCTTATTATTGGTGCCTGGTAGCTGCCGTCAATGTGGCAGTCTGAGCATACCTTTGTGTTCGTTGTGAACCCGGTCTGGTTCATTTCAGTGTAGTTGAAGTTGTAATGGCAGGTGGTGAGTCATCGTTGGTGAGATTGTTCTGACCGCCTGTGGTGTTGACGTTGCTGTGTCTGGTGAATAAGGTGAGATTGATCGCCGGGTAACCTCTCTGATCCTGCGTATGGCAGCTTATGCAGTCATTGGTGGATGCAAGTTTGATCGATGCATTATGGAAATCAACCAGTGCCAGACTTTGTACTGTGCCGTCCTTATGACAAAGATCGCACTGACCTGTCTGAGTCTCGATATGTGTTCGCTTTGTGCTGGTGCTGATATTGACCGGGGCTCCCCAGGATGATACGCCTGTGTAAGGACCGTTGTGACAGTCAATACAGTTCGAGGTATTGATCGTGCCGTTATGTCCAACCGGACTTGTGCCGAGATTTGTGACGTCTTTGAGATAGTGCACTATGGCTGTGGTGGTGCCGTTTGTTCCATTGTTACTAAGGTACATTCCGCTGTTGCTGTGGCATAAGGTACAGTTGACACTGGTTATTACGTCCTGACCGAACTGGTTATGTTCGGATACTATGGGAGCATCCGGGATGCCACTGCCTGTATGGCAGTTGGTGCAGTTCTGCGGGACATAAGTTGTCATTGAATATGTGTTCATGTTGGTGGTGGTTGCACCGGCATGGCAGTCAGTGTATGTTCTGTTCCTGTGTGAGCCTGTTTCGAATACTATATTGCAGAATTTAATATCAATATTAAATCTAAATAATTATTTATAACGCGGTGTATATTTATATACTTCTCACCACACCGCTCAATGTACCGGTTGGTTTCCCAATTATAACTATATACAAAGTTGTGGTATTCGATTGAGTTACAACCACACCGCTGGTAATGTTATCGTAATATTCAGGCTGCTTACTCGCAGTAACATTGTATGTGCCTGATGATATGCTCAAGTTAAAGGTACCATCAACTGCTGATGTTGTACTTGCATTTGTCGCTGATATCGAAGCACCTGCAATTCCTGAGCCGCTACTTTTTACAGTTCCATTGATATAACCCAGCGACTGCACTATAAGAGTTGCATTCTTTACCTGGCTCCACTGTTTTCCGATATCCACACCGCGGACGTTGATTGTATAAGTACCTACTGGTAAACCGCTCGTATCAAGAGTAGCTGTAACATCTTCCCACGCCCTGTTGACCGCATCAAATTGTCCATCAACTGCGTTCATCGGTATTCCTTTACCCTGACCCGGATCTGTGGTGGTGTAATAATATTCAGCTCCACCTACCCTGCTCGCTGAACCTGATGTATCATTTACTCTTGAAGTTATAGTGACAATAGCTCCTTTTGGCACCGTAAGTGCTGCCTGTCCATTGAGATATACCGTATCTGTATAACCTCCTCTTCCTGTGTACCCGCGTTCGTACCTGTTTATGTTATGTTCTCCCAATGAATCAATGACATTATTTCCATTATCAGGATAAGTTCCATGGCAGGTATTTGAATCACAAAATGATGAGTAAATCATATCCGTTCCTGTAAGATTCGGCGCCTTATATCTTGAAGCATTGACTGAATGGCAATCGATGCAACCTCCTCCAGGTATTATAATGGAAGCATTATGCAGATCAGTTGCGTTTGTATTGACATGGCACTGATTGCATGTTGCTGTGGGTGTATGTGGCGTTGTTATCAGCGGCGGATTTCCGTAACTTGTGTTCTTTGGATTGTGGCAATTATTGCATGCTCTGTTGTACGAAGATGCATCGGCTGAGTCCATAAATCCATTCACCGGTCTTGCTGTCTGGTTCACTGTAGGTTTGACCAGGGATGCATTTGTTCCATAGTGACCAACACTTGCATTCACTGAATATGCATATTTGTTGATACTGTTATTGTGGCATGTTGAACAGTATGTTGTTGTTCCAACAGAAGTTCCATTCGGTCTGTGGTTTGAGATCACAGGTGCAGAGAAGTTACCATAAATATGGCATTCGGTGCATGTCTTTGTCCTGGTCGTGAAATTTGGAAGCATCATATCTGAGAAATTGAAATCATAGTGGCAGGTTGTACAATCATCGTTCGTAAGGAGATCAGTTCCATTCGATGTATTAACATTGATATGTTTGCCAAAAGATGATAGATTGATCCCCTCAAAGAAGAGACTTCCAGTCATATTCTGGTTTGAAGTATGACATCCAATACACTCTCCACCAGCGGCTTCTGATACATTATGGACAAATTCGGGCATGGTTGCATTTAAACTAATAAATGAACCATGACACATCTTGCATCTATCATTACTGTATTGATCCAGTGTGTGATTATAATAGCCGGATTCAGAACCATTCCAGCCTGTGCCATTTGTTATTTCAGGAGGTCTTTCTAATCCCGCTGATGAAAATGCATTGATCATAATACTGTAGTTCGCATTACCTTTATAATGACAATTTGAACATGAACTGCTGTTCCTTAAGGCAAATCCAAGTATTCTGCCAACAGGTGTTATATTATGCAAAGTGTTGTCGTGGCAGTAAATACATGCTGTTTTGAGTCGTGAACTGTTCCAGTAACTGCCCCATTTCGAACCTTGCGTAATATTATTTCCATGCATGAATCGCGGCGGGATCATGGGGGCGCTTGTGAAATTAGGGACACCTGTTTGATGGCATTCCGGACAGGATACTGCAGTTGATCTTAAGCCGAACAGACCATTTCGCTGGATAAATCCGATCGTATGAGGATTTGAACGATGACAGGTTTCACACATCACTGAGTCATTATGAGGACGCTTGTATGGAGCAATAATACTGTTATTATCTGTATCACTGGGAAAACCTGAATCATTATGACAGGATATGCACACCAACGTTACTGGAGTATAGCCCTGTGGAGTTCCGGTAAAAACCATCAATATCGACACGAGTGATATAATAACTATGGCTGCAATAAAAATAGTTGAAAAAATTCGGTTTTTCCTTTCCTGAAATCCCATCTTTTCTATTATTCCCACTATTGATCCTCTCTCCATATTAAATACCTATCCAGTAATAATTGATGGTAAGTTTTTAATAGTATTATTGGTTGATAAAGTTTTCGTAACTTGATATCACGATTAGATCAATGTTTTAAGATCAAGTATAGCTATCATAAAATAATATTTTGATACATCCAGTTCAGGATCATTCCCAGAATTGGTATTACCGGATAATTCTGTGATACTGCAACATAGGTCATACTGACAACCCAGTAATAAAAAAGTATGAACATGGAAGAAAGAGAGAATGATAACGCAATAAGAATAAGAAAAATTCTATTCCATGATGCTGTTGCATGCCAATCCTTTTTTCTCAATGAACTTATGACTAATGAAAACATAAGGACTGCTGCAACAATAAGTGAAGCATAATAATAGATATCCAGGAACCTGACCGGGAACTGCACAATAAAATATGCCAGGAAAATCAATAATATGCATCCCCATAAAATAGTTATTTTTTTCAAATTATTTTCTAGCAGTTCCCTAATGCTTTCTATTTTTAAAGAAAAATAGAGCATTATAATATAAAATACCAAAAGATACCTGTTCTCAAGCACGCTTGGGGTATGTGTTACTATTAACATAATGTAATTAGAATACAATAAAATAAGTGATATTGAGAAAATCAATAAGAATTTTTCAAAATAATTAAATTTCAATCTTTTTTTCATGATAGATATAATAGAAAAAATCCCTGTAATTAAAAAAGGACTGACAAGAAAGAGACTGAATGTATTTAATAGTTTTAGAAATGACAAACCTGAAAACATTTTTATCCAATCCGACCCAAAGTCCGTTTTCCATGTATAACCAAGTTTATTCATAAGCTCGACCTGCTTGGGATTTATAGAGGATTCATCAAAAGAAATGAAATCCTTCGCTGCAAATAATGTTACTTCTTTATCAAGTTCAGGAGTATTCTCTATCACAGAAAATGGACTTCCCATGATCAAATAATTGAAACTGAAGAAAGGTACCAGTGATATTAAAATAATTATTACGATATTTCTGATATATTTAATATCTCTCTTTGAAGTAATGAGATCAGTTATCAACAGAGAAATTAGAAGCGCTGCGCCATCAAAAATCCTTGTCCATACGCAGAGCCCTGCAGATAAATAAGCTAGATATATGAATTTATTATCCTTTTTCTCATGATATTTATGAAAACAATAGAATGATAATAATGTTAAAAATACAGACAGGCTGTGATGTTTTAAGGTCAAAGCATAAAATGGGATGGGCGTTGCAAGAAGGATAAAAAAAGAGGCAAATATCGCGATCCTGTTGCCAAAAATATCCCTGAATAAATAATAAATGATAACTAAACTGAATGAAGTGATGATGATATTGGTAAATTCAATAGAAAGTACTTCACCCCATTTGGGAAAATTTATTGATTCAAAGAAGAACAGGTTCGAAGAGACAAGTATTATATATGCGATCATTCCCCCCACGATCGCATAGCCATGCTTTTTTATCCTTGCGATCAAATAGACAATGATACCGCCGCTTACTGCCCACAACTGGAGCATAATAAGATGTGCGCCATAAAAACTATCGATGATTCTAAATATAAAATAAGCCGGAAGTGATAATATTAACAATGAATGGCTGAATTTCCCATACAGGTCATCGCCAACAAGCCAGAACATACCTTTTGCTGTGCTTATTTTTGCAAATTTCAAAGATAAGGAACCCTGAAGCAGATTATAGAACTGGTCTAATATCACCCCTTCATCTGAAAGAAATAATCGCGTTCCAGCAAAACTGAGCAGTAAAAATAACGATGAAAAAAATATGATCAGAGGGATGTTATCCGTATTTATAATAGTTAATATCTTTTTTGACAGTCCTTTCATATCTTTTTCCCTATCACCATTTTCTGGCATCCTTTATAATTTTGATACCTATTAAGGTTATTGAAACGAAGATGAAAATCAGCGTGTAAAGCATCCTTGTGATCATTTCACCAGCATCTTCGAAATTATTTATCACTTTAATTATACCTGTTATACCAAGAATCATTATTAATATCCCCTCTTTAAAACCTGGTTCAGAATGTGACATCAATCGCTTTTTTATCTATTTGCTTTCTTTTCTACTTTTTCTGTTATTTCCCGAACTTCGTTTGCTGCCCATTCGGGATTCTATGAGAAGGAAGAAATAAAATATCGTTCCAAAAAAAATGAACAATGGTTGTAGCGCCCTGAACTGTTCAAATACTTTTGCTCCCACGATATCTACAGTGGATTCTGTAACAAGACGCACGTCACCAAATTGTTCTGGTCTTATCGCAGATCCCCAACCTCTTAATAGTATTGGTCTTCCATTTATCGTTATGGCTTTTCCTGCAACAATATTTGCAGGGAAGACTCCATCGATATCTGGGTTAGCATCTCCTTTTGTAACTATTTCACCTTCTTTTGTGATTTTTATAACTCTGTGGGTCACCGGTTCATAATAACCAAACATTGGAAACATAATAATGTCACCTACATTGACTTTTAAAGCAAATGTCTGCATAAGCACTAGATCTCCTCTCATCAACTCAGGTTCCATACTGCCTGTGAGGACCGATCCGAAAATGAAATACTGGTTTGAAAGAACATATGCCAACCCCAGAACAAACAACCAAGGAATTATCTGGGCCAGAATATTTCCGCTCATTCTACTCTCTTTATGTATTTTAAAATCTTCCATGTAAGGAGCAATTCTTGTTTTATTGGTCTTATGGAGGTGAATGGAGGAAAAAAGTTTTAATATCTTATCCTGATGAAATATTATGAAATAAATCAGGAGTAACAGAATACTAAGAAATACAGTAAATATATGTTCAAGCATATTTTTTTTTACGATGCACAAAGATAAATAAGTTTTGAATAAAAAAAAAGTGGTGATATTATCACCACAATATATTATTTATTTAATTACTGGGGTGGTGAAGCTAGAGCTCTCTCTGCTGCTGTCATTGGATTAGATGTCTGGCTATAATCTGCTGTTCCAGAATATTTGCCTCCAATCGAAAGTCCATCAACAACTTTACCTGCGCTATATATATAGCTTGGTGAACCTGCAACTCTGACCATTGTATGACAACCCATACATGCATAGGTACCATTTGTTGACGTCCCATTTTCTACGAAGCCTTTGTGTGCGTCAACACCAGATGCAAGATTGGTTCCAATTGCTTTAGCGTATTCTTGAGCATGGCAATCTTTACACACTACATTAATCTTTACACCTGTATGGCCTCCTACAGGTTTATCTCTACCGCCGGTTGCAATTGTGTGGCATTTTGAACAATCGTATTTCCCGGCTGTCCAGAAATAAGTACTATTGTGGATTGTTCCACCGGCAACCTGGACCTGACTTGGGTCATTTGTGATTAGACCACCATTAGATGCGTTATAGCCGTTCTGGGTTGAGCTCATTAATTCATTGAAAACACCATCGCCAGAATTTGCGTGGCATTTACCGCACTGCACTGATGCACCATTAAGGAACTTGTGCTGACCTGTACCCAGAGATAATACTGAAGGCAATGAGAATACCCCAATTGCTACAACTGCCACCATCAATATTGTCAATTTTTTCATATCTTTCATTTTTTCACCTCCTTTTCCTATCCATTTCAATTTTACCCAATTTGGGTTTAATTTGGGTATAATTTATTATTACTCTTTGAACCTATATAAAAGTTTTGTTTAAACTCTGTTCTTCTGTACTCCAATTAAAAAGCATGGCTGATATTGGTGCTTCACTATTATTGAAAGAAACATATGCATTGATTATAATCGGAACGCTGGTATTTACCTCATGTTCCATCCCTATCACAAAATTGTAAACACCAGGTCCATGATAGTCTTTACCTGTATAATAGTTTAACCTCATCATATTCTGAATAACATTAACAATTATAGCAGGAAAGTCATCGGGCACCTGATCTTCAATTGCTCTAATTTTTGGAAACTCGCCTGCACGGGCATCAATTTGCGTGACCGTAGGATTCCCATTTGCATCCTCGCTCACTGTGATGTTTGCATATAAGACGGGAACTTTCGAACTTATGGAATCCAGACATCCGCTCATCAGCAGGACAAAAACAATAAGTACTATTAGCTTCAATTTCATAGCATCTCATATATATCCAGGTGATATAACATTTTCCATTTTAACATTGATCGGTTTGAAAAAAGACTTATGTTCGTAGATTTTACATGATTTGATGGAAAATAAAAAAAACAGGATTATTCAGGTTTTAATTATCGGGCTATTAATACTTATAATCGCTCTTTTCACAGGGATTATTATCCAGAAAAATCTTGATGATCCAGATAGATGCAGCCTTTGTCATGAAATGAAACCTTTTGTGTTATCGTATCTTGAACCTGTAAATGGTTCCGTGATCAATAAACATGACCTTAAATGTCTTGATTGCCATTCCAATACTAGTATAAAATATGCAAAATCAGCTCTTATCGATGAAATAAAAGGCTATGCCGTGCATAAAATAACTGGGCTCAATCTAAATATCGACCTTTCTGCTCTTTCAGTGAACTGCAAGAAATGCCACAGCTTGGACTCCTTTCGCCATTTCAATGTCCAGAATGAAGCAAGCTGTTCTGATTGCCACTGGGCTCATAAGCCTTATAATAAAAATGTAAATAAATTTAATATCAAGAACAATGATATCATTATCCCTTACGGACCGCATAAGAACCAGAGCTGTCCGAATTGCCATGGAACAACTTTCGAGATACCAAAATGCACACAATGCCATAAGGGACATTACGAAACAAAACCTGATAACAGTCTTTGCCTTGGATGCCATGTTGATCCTCATGTCCCCATTATCCCAATTGGAATATCGCCAACAATCACAAATCAACTTCCGGAGAACCTTCCTTTTGACGCATGCAAGCCATGCCATGAAAAACAATTTTATGAATTAAATAACTCCTTTACTCTTCACACCGAAATGAAAACCTGCACTTTATGCCATAAATGGCATGGCGTTATACCAACTTGTACCTCCTGTCATACAGCTATGAACGTGAGTAAGCATCGTGATCTCAAATGTTCTATTTGCCATAGAGTTGAGACCAAACTACCATCTTGCCAGGCATGTCATGGTGTCTCACACGAATGGAGCGGTTTTTCTGCCTCAACCAGCCCATCCAGTTAGGAATAACGTCCCCTAGATGCATTTGGATCATTGTGGCTATACAGTGGGGATTGCGTAACAGAACCTGATACATTAATGAATGAATGACATCCAAGGCAAGAATACGGGCTTGATGAAATATTGTTGATGTTTCCTGGAGCGACATTTCCCGGTGTCATATTATAGGAATGAAGCATAGGTGCATTTGCATCCTTTCCTGCAGCCTTGTTATAAAAAGCTCCGTGCACGCTGTTATTGCTTACTATCATACCTGCTGATGTCAAATTTGCTGTTCCACCACTAAATAATAAGTAATCATTATACGTGTGATTCCTGTTCCCGTGGCATCTATCATCATCACAATACCTCGTACCTGTAGTATGACCCGGATTATTGATCCCGCTCAACCCCATAAGGTCTAAGCTGTGGCAGAACTTGCATATCTCAGCCTCTTTTATATCCCCGGAACCGTCTAAATCAAGATCATAAAGCTTTGCAGTGTTGTTATATATCCAGAAAGACCCGTTCCATGTCCATATATCATTCCCGTTCCCGTCGCTGTCAACATTAGTATAGATGATCCCGGAAGGGTCGTATCTGATCCCCCCCACCTCAAGGTAGGTTGTGTAGTTCTTATTTCCTGCAGCCCTCTTATGCGCCTCAAGAACAAGAGCCTGTGATGTATTCATATCGTTAAATGCATCATACCGATGGCATTTAACGCAATCTACCATCTTGCCGCTGATGAACTTATGCTGCCCTGTACCCACGGCTTGCATCATTGGCGTCTGGGAAAACATAGCTATTACGGAAATAATAAGTATGAGATACAGAGCCAGCTTCTTACCGTCCATATCTTCTATCCCCCCGACACATTATCAAAGAACTGCTTCGCCCTCTGATACGCCCCTGCCCTGTCCCCTTTCTGCAATATATAATGCGCAGACTGGTTAAGCCCGCTGACCCCGCTGTGAATATCAATAGCACCAGACGTTACATTATATCCAGAATGGCAGTTGGTGCAGTATATATTCTTCGTGAGATTGTGCGCCAGATTGATATTATACACTGCGGTCAGGTTAGGGTTATACCCGTGGCAGATACATCCTGCATTCCTGTGAACGCTTGTATCAACGCTTGCGACCCTCACCTGATGGCACTTCACACAGAACTCAGCGGCAGATGTGGGTTGAGTGCTGGCGGTCTTGTTGAGATATAAAGAATGGCTTCCAGGGTAGAAAGCTGATGTCAGCACTATTCCCATTGATATAGCAAGCGCTACTATCAACACCATCAGCAGTCTTTTTTCATTCGTGGAGAATTTCATCGGGAGTTCTCCGCTATCAATGCGGTATCAAATTATTTGTATTGATATGTAGCAAACTCCTTTTATATATTGTTACTCCATGGGCGGAACTCTTTTTAAAACCACCATAATCCCCACCTGCCCACTATTCTACTATAATCCTTAAAACAGCGTCCAGTGGAAATCAAGGTTGGGCTATCATGCGGGGATCAATAAATTAAGTAATAATTTTGAATTCGGTATTAAGCGATGGACAGATTAAAAAAATCAAATAGCAGCGATGGTTAAATTGTAATAAAATCTATGATACTCATGCGCATTATTATTTAATTTTTCCAAAAGAAATAAAGGGGTTGACGTAATGTTTTTTTCTGCTTAGGAATAAATGACTCGAAACCTTGATGTACCTTTCAGGCTTTAGTAGTAAAAAATGGCACAATCATCGCATCAGCTCTGGGAGGAATTCTTCAAACGCTATTACAAAGACGCTATCAATGATCTTGCAGAGAGCTATCCAGAAAAACGAAGCCTATGGGTCAATTTCTCAGATATTGAGAAGTTCGACCCTGATCTTGGAAGGGAGCTTATAGATCATCCTGATCCCGTGCTAAAACATGCTAATGAAGCTATTGTTTCGATAGACCTTCCCGTAGATGTGAGCATAGATAATGCACATGTAAGGATAATCGGTCTTCCAGAGAGGATCCAGATAAGAGAGCTGCGAAGTTCCAATATTAACAAGTTCATTTCAGTATCAGGTCTTATAAGGAAAGCCACAGAGGTCAGACCAAAGGTAATCGTCGCCGCCTTCAAGTGCCAGAGGTGCGACCATGTGACAATGATGCCCCAGGGAGAAGGCAAGTTCGTGGAGCCATTTGAATGCGAGAACGATGTATGCGGACGCAAAGGGCCTTTCAAATTGGTACACGAAGAATCTGAATTCATAGATGCTCAAAAGCTGCGCGTGCAGGAATCACCAGATGACCTGAGGGGCGGAGAGCAGCCGCAGACGCTGGATGTTGACGTGGATGACGACCTTGCAGGGATAGTAGCTCCGGGGGACAGGGTTGTTATATCCGGGGTTTTGCGCTCCTTCCAGAGAACTACCCAGCAGGGCAAAAGCACATTTTTTGACCTTGTGCTTGACGGCGTATCCATAGAGATAGAGGACAAGGAATTCGAGGAAATAGAAATATCAAAAGAGGAAATAGAAGAGATAATCAAATTCGGGAAAGATCCCGAGGTTTATAAGAAAGTGATCTACTCGATCGCGCCTTCGATCTACGGCTACGAGGAAGTCAAGGAAGCCATGGCGTTACAGCTCTTTTCAGGCATCGCGAAGTCCCTGCCTGACGGGACGCGGATACGAGGTGACGTGCATATACTTCTTGTAGGAGACCCTGGCGTTGCAAAATCCCAGCTTTTGCGTTACAGTGTCCGTCTTGCGCCCCGTGGCATCTATACAAGCGGCAAAAGCTCGACATCGGCAGGTCTTACTGCTACCGCGGTAAAGGACGATTTCGGCGAAGGCAGGTGGACGCTTGAAGCCGGCGCTCTTGTGCTAGCTGACATGGGTCTTGCGTGCGTGGACGAACTTGACAAGATGGAAGCTGACGACAGGAGTTCCATGCACGAAGCGATGGAACAGCAGACCATAAGCATTGCAAAAGCAGGCATCATGGCAACGCTTAAATCCCGCTGCGCCCTGCTTGGTGCAGCCAATCCCAAATTCGGCAGGTTTGACAGGTACGAACCCATTGCAAAGCAGATCAACATGCCTCCTGCGCTTCTTTCTCGTTTTGACCTGATATTCATTCTCACTGACGAACCCTCAGTGGAAAGGGACACAAATATTGCACAACACATACTCAAGGCTCATTATGCAGGTGAACTTGCAATGAGAAGAGAGAACATCATCAATTCCGGCATATCCATGAATGAAATCACAAAAGCCATGGAGGTCATACAACCAGTAATCCAGGCAGATATGCTGAGGAAATATATCGCTTACACGAAGAGGAACATCTTTCCTATTATTCAGGATGAAGCCAGAAAGCATTTGATAGACTTTTATCTGGGTCTTCGAAAACAGGGGGAGGCTCCCGACGCTCCTGTCCCGGTGACAGCTAGGCAACTTGAGGCTCTAATCCGCCTGGCTGAAGCAAGCGCGCGTGTTCGCCTGAGTAACGTGATCACCCGGGATGATACAAACCGCGTAATAAGGATAGTTATGGCAAGCATGAAACAGGTAATGACTGATGAGACCGGCAGGCTTGACGCGGATATTATCAATGTGGGTATGGGAAAGAGCCAGCGGGACAAGATAAAGGTGTTGAAGGAGATTATAAGGGATCTCCAGAAAGAGTATAATAGTGCGGTTCCTTTAGAAGATATTATATCTAGGGCAGAGGAATCAGGCATCAAAAAAGATACAGTTGAAGACATGATACAGAAATTAAAGACAGTCGGCGAGATACTTGAAGCAACAAACGAGAGGTTCAGGATCGTTTAATATGTATATGAAACAATACGATACCGGGGGTAAACTTATTGTTGCGGTATGTGATAAGGAGATCATCGGGAAGAAATTCCAGGAAGGAGAGCTGACTCTCAAACTTGAAACTAGCTTTTATAAAGGCGCTGAAGCGTCTGAAAACGAGATAAAACAAGCCCTTTCATGCGCTACGATAGCAAATATCGCAGGGGAAAAAGCTATAGCGTGTGCAGTAGAGTGTGGGTGTGTTGACCCTGACACAGTTATATTTATTGACGGTATTCCTCATGCCCAGATGGTAATAATATGATCGAAATAATGGATAGCAATAGATTAATTGAACTTGTTATAGAAAAACATAAAAAGCTTCTTGAAACATATGGCAGCGAATTTTCAGAAATTGAAAGCAAATTCAACCTGCTCAAGCAGCAGTCTGATGCAATTAAGAAAGAAATTGATTCTATGGGATCAAGGATAGAAGTTCTTAATGAAAAATATCATCTGCTTTTCTACCAGGCAAAAAAACAGAGAGAAGATACCATTAATGAGTTGTTAGAAAAGATGCGCCATAGTAAAGCAGCGAACCTGCAAGACGTAATGAGGTTTAATGGCAGGATAGAAGAGTTTGAGAAAAAGCTTCAGAACTCAAAACATATTGAAGATGAGGAAAAGAGCATAGTTGAACTAAAAAAACTTCTTTACGATATAGAGTCAGCAGGAAATAAAGCCGGCATAATTATCACATGCAAAGGGATCATTGATAAATTAAATGATGCAAATTCATCACACAGGGAACTGCTTTCGCTTCAGGATAAACCAAAACAGCATACAGAATCTTTATCGGATTATGATCGGCAGAAAAACGAGGTTGAAGTAAGATTTAACTGGTTGAAGCACAGGATAGAAAGCCATAATAATGCGCTTGCCCACTGGGAAAAACAAATAGGAGGGGCAGCAGCATGACCGAAGATGTTCAGATCAATGATATGGGAACTGATAAACCTGCTGAAAAAACCGAGCAAAAAGAAGTAGAAGTATCAAAATCATATCCCAAACTTTCAGAGCGGGAATTAAAAGATAAGATCAATCAACTCAGGCAAAGGCTTGACCAGAATGAGAGGGAACTTAAAACGATTTTCAGGGACATCTCTCTTTACAATGAAGGCGGACAGGATCTAAAAGCCAAGCGTGACGGATTGAACTCTCGCGTAAAAGAGCTTTCCCCGAAAGCTGCTGACCTTCGAAAAAAGCGCGATGAAACGAACTCAAAGATCGCTGAATTAAAAGCCATGAGGGAAAATCTAAGGGGTAAAGGAAAGGAGTTCAACGATAAGATCGGGGAACTCAAGAAAACCCGCGACGAATTAAATACAACAGCGAGGGGACGGATTGAGACACTTGAGAAGGCTTACACTGAAGAACTTAACATCTTTTTGAATGCAGATATCCCGCTTGAGCATGAGTTAAATGTTTATAATCGCCTGCTGGAGCTTAGCCAGAGGCTGGAAGCTACGAAAAAAGCCAATGCAGTCCACGGCGAGATCACTGTTGAGTATGACCGGGCAAAAGAGATATATACTGACCTGGATTCCCTGCATGCCCAGATACAGGCGCTTGCACAGGAGTCGCAGAAGTACCATGAGGAAATGATCAAAATATATAATGAGATCGATACGCTGCGCAAAGAAGCTGATTCATATCATGCCCAGTTGTCTGAAAAATTCAAGAACATATCGCCTCTCAGGAAAAAAATAAGCGCTCTTAAGAATGAAATGCCAAAACTCAGGGATGAACTGGGAGTTTACCTTGAGCAGATGAAGGGCTACCAATTAGCCAGGGATGAGCAGAAGAACGAAGGAAAGCGTGAGCAGGCAAAGGAAAAATTAAACAAGAAAGGGCGACTGAGCCTTGATGAGTTCAGGATCCTTGTTGAGAGCAAGGATATCAAGCTTTAGACCATACGCCTGTGGTTTTTCCAAGTAGAGCAAGTTTACCCATTGTCTTTTCCACCTGTCCTGATAATGGGGCAGGAGTGGAATTTTCAAATTCAGTGCCTGGCAGCTTCATGAAATAGTGCGAATGCACTTTTCCACCTTTTCCTGTGATCCATTCTATGAGCCGCAGAGTTTCAAGCTGTTCGTCCTCTGTCTCTCCCGGGAGCCCGAAAATGAAATCCACCACTGGAGTGAAGCCATGCTGAAGGCATTTTTCAACCCCCACAATGATATCTTCCACGGTGTGTCCCCTGTGTATCAAATCAAGTATTCTCTGGCTTCCTGACTGACCACCAAGCGATAGCGTGGTGTTTGCACAATAATCCGATACAAGCTCAAGAATCCTGTCGTTTATGAATTCCGGTCTTACTTCTGAGGGGAATGTGCCAAAAAAAATGTTTTTGCGAGGAAGGTTTTTGAGAAGCGCCTCTATCTTTTCAATTCGCGGGTGGATACCATCCGAGCCATAAGCAAAGGCGTTCGGCGATGTGAACCTGACATCCTTAAGATATTTTGCATATATTGCTATCTCATCGATGTTGCGGTGCCTCATCCTGTTGCCAAAAAGCTGCGGCGTCTGGCAGTAGGCGCATGAAAATGGGCATCCGCGTGTTATCTCTATGGTGCTTCGAACACCCTTGATGTCAAATGCCGGGTATCTGTCCAATATGACATGCTCTCTTTTTTCTGTAAAAAAGATGCCATTTTCAGATATTGAAGGGCTATTATTGGATACTCGATCTTTAAACGCAATTCCCCTTACAGATGAAATATCACCTTTTTTTTGAAGTATTTTTATCAGTTCAGGCAGAGTTTCTTCACCTTCCCCGAGCACAACGTAATCGAAAAAACGAAGGGTCTCTTCAGGGCGTGCGGATGGATGAGGTCCTCCGGCTATGAATATGGAACTGGTTTTTGAACGTTTTACTTCCATGAAAACCTCTGGTGCTTGCTGGCTTGCAAAGCTGTATAGCATTATGCCGTCGCAGGGTTCATGCACGATATCCGCAGAAGGGAGAAGCGGCATCAAGACTGCGATGCTTTGCATATTGTTCTTGAAATAGCGGAAATGGATGTGGTGAAATTGATCGTTCATCACAAGTTATTTAATATACATGCTCCATTAAGGTTTGCCTTCGCTATTACAGAATATGAATAAAAGAAAATTAATAAAATAATAATCATTGGAGGAAATTCAATTGGCACGAATGCATACACGCAGAAAAGGACAGGCGGGTTCTACAAAACCTTACAGGACAGAGCCTGTCAAATGGTCGAATACTAATAAAGATGAAATAGAAAAGACGATCCTTCAGCTTGCTACACAGGGAAAATCTTCAAGCGAGATAGGTATGTCTTTAAGGGATCGCTACGGTGTTCCTGATGTCACGCTTGTGACCGGGAAAAAGATAGTTACCATCTTAAAAGAGAACAAACAGGCATCGGGAATTCCTGAAGATATCCATAACCTTATCGTAAAGGTGCTTGATCTTAAGAAACATATCGATAAGAACCCGAAGGATGTACATAACAAACGCTCTCTCAATAATATGGTTTCCAAGATACGCAGACTTGAAAAATATTACCACAGGGAAGGCGTGCTTCCTGATGACTGGAAATTTTCCACACAGAAAGCCGAGATGTTGATTTCAAGATAAGTCGCAATGACTGATGAAGATGAGAGCCTTGTTCAACTGGAAAAATTAGGGGAACAGGCAGCATCTGCTATCTTAGAATATAACAGCATCAGGCTAATATCGCATAACGATGCAGATGGATTGTCTGCCGCAGGTATCATGTGCAATGCACTGCACAGGCGGCAGATATTGTTCCATACTACTATCGTAAGCCAGTTCGATAATTCTATTATTGACCTGATCGAAAAGACACCGCAGGAAGCTGTGATACTTTGCGATATGGGAAGCGGTCAGACAGAATTTTCTTCAAAAGTAAAAAACGCAATAATAATAGATCATCATAAACCGACCGGCACGCTGGAACACACCCATTTCAATCCTCATCTTGTGGGAATTAACGGTTCAACCGAGTTCAGCGCTTCCTGCGGCGCCTATATGGTGGCAAGGCATATGGGGGATAATATCGACCTTGCCGGGCTTGCGCTCGTGGGAGCTATCGGTGATAAGCAGGCAATGAAGGGCGCCAATAAATTCATCCTGGACGAAGCTGTCAAGAATAAAGTAGTAACAGTTAAAAAAGGGCTGCGCATGGGCGGAGACCCTGTCGAGGAACTTTTTGATTACAGTCTTGACCCGTTTCTTGATATCACAGGTGATAAGGAGAAGATAAGGACGTTCCTTGATGAAGCTGGAATAAAAGGAAGGATAAATGATCTTACAGAAGAGCAACTGGTCAAATTCTCATCCCTGATCGCATTAAAACTTGCAAAACAGGGAAGCATCTCTGCTATTGAATCATTGTTCGGAGATGTTCTGATCCTGAATATGGAGATCATTCCAAATGTTTACGATTTTGTGAATATCCTCAACGCCTGCGGGAATGCTGATAAACCCGGAACTGGCATTGCTGTTTGCATGCGGGATACAACAGCTGTTAATGAAGCAATAGCGACTGCGCGGGAGAATCAGCGAAAGATCATTGATGCAATAAGAAAATCCCAGGAACAGGTAATATCTGGAAAGAATATCAGGTATGTGATGCTTAATGATACGGGAGGCACGGGAGCAATAGCGGGGACGATGACACGATATCTATATTCTGATAAGCCGTTCATTACACTGAATGATATCGAGGACAGGATCAAGATATCGGCACGGGGGACAAGAAAACTCGTAGCTTCAGGGCTTGATCTTGCTTCTGCCATGAGAGAGGCTGCAACGTCTGTGGGCGGTATGGGCGGCGGTCATGATGTCGCATCAGGCGCTTCGATCCCTAAAGGCACTGCAGAGAAATTCATAGAGATACTGGATTCAGTAATAGGAACACAGATACGGAAGGCGGGATGAAGGTAAAAGGGAAGCTCACTATTAAATGCGAGAATGCCGGGGAAATTGTCAGTATTTTAGCACGATCACTTTCACCTGACAATGTCTCCGGAATAAGAACAGAAGTCGATAAAGATTCTGCGACAGTTACTTTTTCTGCTGATAAGATAGGTACAATGCTTTCTTCTGTGGATGATTATTTGATGAATGCGAAGATAGCATGGGATCTGATAGAGAAAGTGAAGAATATGAACCAAGAAATATAGAGTCATCAGCGCGGATGTGGACATAAAATAAACTACCAATCCGTTAGACTCCACTCTTTATCACTATGCTTCTCATAAAGATGCCATCCATCTTCCCATAACATTTCATCCACAAATTCAATACTAATAAGCCCTGAGGTTTGAATACGATGATAAAAACTTGAGACTGCATTTCGAAAGTTTGGAGCGCATAAAGAATTGGCTGTTTCATTCAGCACTGCGGTCGTGGTAACTAAATGATAACCTTTCATCAGAAGTTGTTTATATACTGTATCAACCTGCTGATGAATCGATTCATTCCTATTTAGGAGCGCGATCCAGCAAACAGAGTCAACGAAGCAGACTCTACCTGGCATCTTTTTTACCATGTTTCGGCGTGCTGTAAAGATAATGGTCATGCTCGACAGCGAGGTCGGTAATTTCAGTTTCAACAGCCAAGGAAGCTATATCAAATGAAGGATCAGTCTCAACTGATACTAACTCTTTTACAATTAATTCCACTTCCTGACCCGGTTTCAAATCCAGGTGGTGTTTGAGCCGGAAGGTTTTCCCTTCATAGACAGCGTGAACCGTTTCCATTTATTTCTCTCTTGATATAATTCCATTAGTTTTTTGTTGTAGATAACAATATATCTATATGTGCTATATATATTATTTCCTGAAAACCTTAAACTAACATTCATCCTAATGATATCGCTTCTTTCAATTCCCTGGCCAGTACCTCAAGCCTTGCCGGAACATCCTTACCACTTGCGATTATGTCCACAAAAGCAGAGCCAACTATCACTCCGTCAGCCCCTGCGCAAATAATTTCCGCAGCCTGCTTTCCGCTTGATATCCCGAATCCCACTGCTTTTGGAGTTGTGGTCTTGACCCTCTGTATCAGTTCGCGAGTCGATGATGCAACATCAGACCTTGCCCCCGTGACACCAAGACGAGCCACGAGGTAGATAAAGCCCTTTGCCTCTGCCAGTATGCGCTTCAACCTTTCATCCGTGGTCGTTGGCGCAACAAGAAAAATAAGATCAACATCGTTTTTCCTGCAAAACCCGGCAAGATCGCCCGATTCCTCAGGTGGAAGATCCGGGACAATGATCCCTGAGATCCCGGATGCAGCACAGTCCTTTACGAACTTCTCATGTCCTCTTTTGAAGATGATGTTGTAGTATGTCATCACCACGAGAGGAATATGCATTTTAAGAGATGCCACTGTCCTGAAATAAATATCAGGAGTCATCCCGCCGTTGAGCGAACGTTCGATGCCAGCCTGGATAGTGGGTCCGTCTGCTGTCGGGTCTGAGAATGGAAGCCCGAGTTCAATTATATCTGCGCCGCCCCTGACAAGTGCGGTCACATATTCTTTTGTGGCGGAAGGTGTGGGGTCACCTGCGCAGATGTATGCTATAAGCGCGCCTTCTTTTTTCTTCTTAAGCTCGCTGAATTTTTCTGATATCCTCATTTTCTCATCCCCATCACGGTCTCAAGGTCTTTGTCGCCCCTGCCAGACAGGTTTATTACCACGATATCACCAAGTTCGCCGGATGCAGCCACCTTCTTGACATAAGCGACAGCATGAGATGACTCAAGCGCCGGAATGATGCCCTCGAATATGCACAGGTCGTTGAACGCTTCAAGAGCCTCTGCATCCATTGAATTGCATGGCTTGAGACGTCCGATATCTGCAAGATACGCAAGCTCAGGACCAACGCCCGCATAATCAAGACCCGCAGCGATAGAACTTGATTCAAGTATCTGTCCGTACTTATTCTGCAGCACCTTCGTTCTCATGCCGTGAAGCACGCCATCTTCGCCCGTACACAGGGTCGCAGAGTGAAGCGCTTCTTTATCAGTGACTTTCATCCCGCTTCCGCCTGCTTCCACGGCAAAAAGGTCAACATCATCTTCAATGAAGGGATGGAATATTCCCATCGCATTACTTCCTCCGCCTGTACAGGCGACAATGGAATCAGGGAAACGCCCTTCTTTTTCCATTATCTGTGTGCGCACCTCTTTTCCTATAACGCTCTGGAAATCGCGCACTATCGTTGGAAATGGATGCGGTCCCACAACAGAGCCGATCAGGTAATGCGTGGTCTCAACATTTGCCACCCAGTCACGCATAGCTTCATTGATAGCATCTTTCAGGGTCTGCGAGCCGCCTTTGACAGGAATTACTTTCGTACCCATCAGTTCCATCCTGTACACGTTCATGCGCTGGCGCACGGTATCCTTTGCGCCCATATATACCTCGGTCTTAATGCCAAAAGCAGCGCCTGCCATTGCGCATGCTGTACCATGCTGACCTGCGCCAGTCTCTGCTATTATCCTCTTTTTTCCCATATATCTGGCAAGCAGCGCCTGACCGAGCGTGTTGTTGAGCTTATGCGCCCCGCCGTGAACAAGGTCTTCGCGCTTGAGATATATCTTGACGCCGTATTCTTTGGAGAGCCTCTTTGCATGATATAATGGAGATGGACGTCCTGCAAAATCCTTCAGATAATAATTCAATTCCTCGTTAAAAACTGAATCGTCTTTGTATCTTTCGTACTGCTCGGTGAGTTCTTCAAGTGCAGGCATGAGCACTTCAGGAACGAACTGCCCGCCGTATTTACCGAATTTTGTGGATTTAAGTTCTCGTTTCATAATTCATTCTGCAACAAATCTGCGTTTATCTGCGTTTACTGCGGTTCTCTTATTTTTAGTGTTCAATGCGTGTACTAATTCGTAAGTCTTTTCATAAACATTTCCAAGCATAATAGATGTTCCCACAAGGAGCGCATCCACTCCTGCATCAATCATACGCACCGCATCCTCAGGGGACGATATCCCGCTTTCGCTGACAATGATCCTGCCACTAATTAGAGGCGCAAGCTTTTCTGTGGTTGATATGTCAACTTTCATGGTCGTTAGATCGCGGTTGTTTATCCCGATGATATTTGCACGGGTGGAGAGGGCGTTTTCCAGTTCCATTTCATTATGCACTTCTACCAGGGGTTCGCGACCACTTGCGATAACCTCATTCACAAAATCGTTCAGGCTGCTGCCAAGTATCCCTGCAATAATCAGGATCATATCGCTCTCTGCCTCGAATATCTGGGATTTATCTATGATGAAATCCTTTCGCAGAACCGGTAATTTCACAGCACTTCTTACGCTTTTCAGGTTCCGGATGCTTCCCTTGAAAAACTGCGGCTCTGTCAGAACTGATATGGCTGCTGCACCTGCTGCTTCCATCTGTTTTGCGATCTCAGTCGCATCCTGGGGGGTAACGTCCCTTATGAACTTTGTCGGGGATGAGGGTTTTAATTCGGCTATGACAGGTATAAGATCTTGATTTTTTCTGGCATTTACGCCCTCTGCGAAATTACGCGATGCAACTTTTGCTTTTTTTATGTTTCCGGAAGTAGGAAGCCTCTTTTTTGTTGAATCCAGTATCTCATTGATTATCTGATGCATAGATTTCCTTGATTCTTTAATTGTACATTTTAGTACATTGATGTACAATTATGTTCATATTATATAAGGGTTGTGGATTTTTGTGACCATTGTTATATATCCCTTGCAAGGCGGAAGCCTAGCCCTGAGTAACGTCCGTCCTGATGGTCGTTGAGGCGCATTGCTGATCTGCTTTCATCAATCCCTTGTCGAAAAACACCACCTCGTCTGACCTTGAAAAGAGTATCTTTATTTACCCAGGCACTTCCATCCGAGGGTGCACCGTCATATGTTTCATGCCAGCTATCTTGCACCCAATCCCAAACATTACCATGCATATCGTACAGCCCCCATGGATTGGGTTTCTTCTGACCAACTGCATGCGAAGTTCCGTTTGAGTTTCCTATGTACCATGCATAATCGCCAAGTTCAGATTCGTTATTGCCATAGGAATACATTGTCGTGGTTCCAGCTCTTGCTGCATATTCCCATTCTGCCTCTGTCGGAAGGCGATACTTATCAGTGCCTTCGATCTCATTGAGTTTTCTTAAAAATACTTGTACATCATTCCATGAGACCTGCTCAACAGGCAGGTCATCGCCTTTGTTAAACGAGGGATTTTTTCCCATAATATCCCGCCACTGTTTCTGGGTTACCTCATATTTACCCAGATAAAAATTATATGCAATTTTTACATGATGGACAGGTCCCTCATTAAATTTTCTATACTTTTCAGATGATGGAGACCCCATATCAAATTCGCCTTCTGGTATCTCTACAAATTCCATACCGATAGAGTTTGTTAAGTTTCCCCAGTCGGCAGATTGTCTTGTAATTATGGGTGCTGTAACATTTGAAGGCAAAAAAATATCGGGTGGATTTGCCTCACCGCGTAATGGTGGACTGTTGTAGATGCAATTAAATATTTTTTCATCCGTCTCGCTGACCTTACCATCAGTACCTTGTATCTCACTAACCACACTAGGCCACTCGTTGATATGACCACCTGACGTCACTGTATGCACCATTTCATGCCAAATATTGCTAGCACCAAGAACTTGAGTGGTATCCCAGGTAATCTCTGCATAATTTATAATACCATTGATATCTTCTGAGTGAGCAACACCACCAGGTACAATCCCTGAGGAAAAGGAAATTATCGTCTTATTTATCGCTTCGTTCCCCATAGGTTTTTCTTTAACCAGGATTGGGTTTATTTTGCTTGTGAAACGCCCGCCAGTCATCTTGCGATACTCGTCTGTAGCAAGGATGGCACGCAAGGTGTTAATCTGTTTTTCACTTGCTCCTGTCTGAACAATGACAAACTCGGTTTGCTGTTCCCATTTTCTATGCAAGTTTCGTGGATTGTATTTTTCAGGATTCCATAGGACAAGATAAACACCCCGATATAGATCCTTTGGAATGAGGTAAAAAGCCCCGTTAACCATGCGTGATGGAAGCTCACGATATGGCGTATAGCCTGGAGCAGTAATTTCCAGAATCGGATCAGACTCCGCATCAGGTATAGAAAGACTAAAATGACCCTCATTGTCGGTAGTGATGTTTTTTCCTGCGTAACTAATAATAGCATTGGGGATGCTGACTTTTGAGCCATAGGAATAGCTGCAATCCGCCACAATACCAGAGACCTTAACAGGTGCAGGTAAAGATGTCTCTACGGGCGTGGAAGTTACCTGGGTGGGCAGAGGTGTATAAACAGGTGTGGAGGTCAGTGTAGGTGCAGGCGTAATAAGTGTGACATCTTTCTCCACACATCCAGTAATTATTACAATCGAAATAATCAACAAGACTACTATTCTTTGAATCATCATTTCACCATTATTTATTTAACGGATAATTTCTTATATTATAAATATGTCGATTTTTACTATTAAGTTAGTTATATATCCGAGTGAGTCTATGACAAAGCCCAATTAAGGTGATACTATGGATTTTACCGTTAAAGGAACATTCAAAGCAGGATTAAAATGGGAACACTTCTCTAAGAAAGTAACATCCCAGAATAAGAAAAACGCAATCGAGAAAGCATATTCATTGATAGGAAGCGAACACGGGCTTGAGCGCAGATTGATAAAGATAGAGGGAGCTGAAGAGGTCAAAGCATGACTGATGCCGTATTGACACAGCAGCAGATCCAGGAACTTGCAGGATTGCATCAGCAGTACCAGTACCAGGCTGAAGCGATAGGTCAGCAGATAAACATGTTAAAGCTGACCCTAAAAGACCTTGAAACCGCTCTTGCGACAATTACTGCACTGAAAGATGAAACAGCTGGAAAAGAAACGCTTGTGCCTATCGGTTTTGGGTCGTTTGTCAATGCAACGCTTGCAAGCACAGATAAAGTCGTGATAGGTATCGGCGCCGGGGTCAGCGTTGAAAAGAAAACAGAAGATGCCAAGGTCTTTCTTGAGAAAAGAAAAGAAGAACTTACAAAATACTTCGAACAGATGAACAGCACCTTTGCAAAATTAGCGCAGGAAATGCAAAACATCGAAAAAACCGTTCAGATGCAGCAACAGCAACATCAGCAACAACAGATGCCAATGAGCGCCCAGTAAATATGTTTGATAAGCTAAAAGAAAAGCTTGGCGGATTTAAAAAGCTCATCGGCGGAGCAATAGAAAATAACGAAAAAGCGGTAATTAGCGCCGAAAAGCCTGTTGGAAAAGAAGACGAGCGGGCAGATACGCAGGTAGAAGCGCCCAAAATCCCTGAAAAGATCAGCCTGATCCAGAAGATCAAGGCTGCTGTTATCGAACAGGAATTTATCATCGAAGAGAAAAGCCTCAAAGACCATCTATGGGAACTTGAGATGGCTCTTCTTGAAAGCGATGTTGCTCTTCCAGTCACCGAAAAAATAGTGGAAAACGTCAAGATCGAACTCATAGGAACTCGCAGGAAGATCGGTTCTGATACCGGCAAGATCGTAGAAAACGCCCTCAGGCAGGCGATATCAAAAGTTATTTCGGTTGACTCATTCGACTTTGATGCATTCATCAAAAGTTCTCCCAAGCCTGTAACTATCGTTTTTGTTGGAGTTAACGGCACAGGCAAAACCACCACCATAGCAAAGATGGCAGAGCGCTTCAAAGAACAGGGATATTCAGTGGTGATCGCCGCAGCCGATACCTTCCGCGCAGGCGCTATTGAGCAGATAGAAAGGCATGCCGAGTCGCTCGGGATAAAGCTCATAAAACATCAGGAAGGAGCAGACCCGGCTGCTATTGTATATGACGCAATCCAGTTCGCAAAAGCTAAACACAAAGATGTAGTGCTTGCTGATACGGCTGGAAGGCTGCACACTAACATTAACCTGATGGACCAGTTAAAAAAAGTGTGCAGGGTGAATAATCCGAACCTTATCATTTTCGTTGATGAAGCAATTGCAGGGAACGATGCAGTTGAACGCGCAAGATTGTTTAACAATGCAGTGCCATTTAATGGTACCATATTAACAAAACAGGATGCAGATGCAAAAGGCGGGGCAGCCATATCCATTGCATACACAACTGGCAAGCCAATACTGTTCCTGGGCGTGGGTCAGAGCTATAAAGACCTCGTCAGGTTCGACCCAAACTGGTTGCTTGACCGGTTATTTGAATAATTCCCAGCATATAAATATTTCCGTCAATATTCGTACAAAAACGAACATTATTTATATTACCAGAACCATTTAGAAATCATGGGTCACGACCGGAATATGATGATCTTTTCTACTGAAAACGGTATTGTTGCCCTGGATAGTCCAGTCAAGTTAAAAATACTTGAGATGTTGAGAAAAGGAGCGGCTTCATTCGATGACCTTGTGGAGCAATCCGGAAAAGCAAAATCAACCATATCTGTGCACCTGGATGACCTTGAAGAACAAAATCTTATACTGGAAAAATCATCCCCCAACGATAAAAGAAAAAAATATTTTTATCTTAATTCGGTGTGCTTTGCCATTTCGGAAATGCCTATGATGACGCACTATCAAAAGAATCTGGGTACCTTTGAAATATCTGCTATGAATGAGGATTCTTTAATTACGCATATTTTTCAAACATTCAGATATGGTATGGAAGCATATGGTTTTGACCCGAAACCTATCCTGAAAAGGCTGGGAAGGGATATAGGCACAAGGCTCGGACCTGAGTTCAGATCAAATAATACATCAGGATTATTGCATGAACTTTCTGAATTCTGGAGTTCACATAAGCTGGGGAATATGAATATCATCAACAACAGCCCTGCGATAATGGTGACGGGATGCTACCACTGCAGTAAGATGCCCAACGTGGGAAAAACGCTGTGCTCCATGGACGAAGGGATCTTAGAAGGTATCTTTTCAAGCAGGCTTAACATCGATTATACTTTCAAAGAGACAGAATGCTTCGGAACAGGGTATCAACACTGCAAATTCGTTTTTGATGATAAAAAGTGAGTTTCCACTTTTAAAGGCTTTTCAAGTCGTATACATGGCATTGATCTTGACATAATCGTATGTCAGGTCGCATCCCCACGCAGTTGCACTATTTTCACCAAGACCAATATCCACCTCGATGAGTATCTCCCTGCTTTCCATAATGCTCTTTAGCTCGTCAAGTTTTCCTTCTATTATTTTACCAGAATCAACAAGAACAGCCTCTTTATTATTCCCAGAGAACTTGAGCGATATCCTGTCCTGGTCAACCTCAGCGCCTGAATACCCGGCTGCTGCGACCACCCTGCCCCAGTTTGGGTCTTTTCCATATATTGCAGTCTTAACAAGAGGCGAGCGAACTATTGTCTTGGCAGCAGCTCTTGCATCAGCCTCCGACCTTGCGCCGCTTACCCGTGCCTCAATGAGCCGTGTCGCGCCTTCGCCGTCTTTAGCTATCATCTTTGCAAGACTTATGCACACATGATCAAGCCCATCCTGGAACGTTTTTTCATCGCATTCACTGTAGCCTGTGGCTGTAATGAGCGCCATATCATTTGTGCTCGTGTCGCCGTCCACTACTACCATGTTGAAGCTTTTATCAACTGCTTTTTTCAAGCAGACATCAAGAGCCTTCTTTGACAAACATGCATCAGTAAACAGAAATGCAAGCATTGTTCCCATATTGGGTTCGATCATCCCTGAGCCTTTGGCTATGCCTGCTATTCGCACACCGTTATTTAGTTCTACAGCGACTTCTTTCATTGTGGTATCAGTTGTCATGATGGCACGGGCGCATGCAGCTGATGCCTCTTTTGAACTTGAAATATGATCGCAGACCTCATCAAGATGTCCTGCAAGCCATTGTTTATCAAGATACCTTCCGATAACACCGGTTGATGCAACACCGATCTCATCAGGAGAGCATTCCAGTTTTTTTGACAATAAACCTGCCATCCATTTTGCGTCCTGGATGCCTTTTTTCCCCGTAAACGCATTGGCGCATCCGCTGTTGGCAATGATGGCTTTCAATTCACCTTTTGACAGTGCTTCCCGCGTAATAATAAGGGGAGCAGCTATGACTTTATTCCGTGTGAAAACACCGGATGAAGAAAGTTGTCTTGCATCAGCCACCATTATGGCAATGCCATTCTTTCCCTGCTTGACGCCGTTCGCCCTGATCCCTTTTACTGCGCAGATACCGCCTTCAATGTTTTTCATAAACAATTATTCCTGTAAGATTTATTCCTGTTCTTTTGATAAGCCCCTGATTATATCGCTTCTCACAAGTATTCCGACCAGTTTTCCTTTTTCAATAACAGGAAGCCTGTTTACCCTGTGTTTGACCATCATGATGGATGCATCCTCTAAAGTTGAATCCGGGGATATGGAATAAATTTTCTTTTTCATGATATCCCGCACTGGCTTCATATGAATGTCCTCTAGTGCTTTCTTGAATTCTTCAAACCTTATTACGCTCCTTATGGGCATCTCGATTATCTCGAATGGGCTTGGAAGTAACATATCTACTGAGATATCAGGCGTCTTAAATAATTTTAGCAGATCTGTTTCTGACACTATTCCGACCACTTTTTCATTTTCTACAACAGGCATGCCGCTTATGTGGTTATTCTTGAACAAATCCACGAGTGTGCTTACAGGGTCATCTGGCTTGCATGTAATTACATCGATATTCATTGCATCTTTTACTTTCATATAATCCCTCATGGAGCTGTCGCAGGTGTCCACAGACCCATCGTTTCGTTCAATCCGAACATAAGGTTCATGTTCTGTATTGCCTGGCCGGACGCTCCTTTAACAAGATTGTCTATTGCAGATATAATAACTATTCGGTCACTACCCTGCTCGACCTCATAACCGATATCGCAGAAATTTGAACCGCGCACGCCGCTCAGCATCGGTATTCCTTTAATAAGCCTTATAAACGGATTGCTTTTATAAAAATTAGCATAAATATCTGTTAATTCGTTTATATCAATTTCTTTTTTAACAAAAATATGCGCTGTAGTCAGTATCCCGCGGACTGAAGGTATCACATGGGGGGTGAAGCTGATCTTTTTTAGCTTCCCATCAAGACGCGTAAGTTCCTGCACAATTTCAGCGCGGTGGCGGTGATTTGTAAGCTTGTATGCCTGGATATTCTCAGCCATGTTGGGATAATGGGATACTATGGAAGGTTCTGCGCCTGCGCCTGATACGCCGCTTTTTGAATCAAAGACCGCGCGATCGATGAGCCCAGCATCAGCCAGGGGTGCGGCTGCCAGTGATGCTCCTGTGGGGTAGCATCCCGGGTTTGCGATAAAGCTCTGTTTTGAAACTTCTGAGTGAAGTTCGGGGATGCCATATACTGCGTCCCTCGGGTCTGTGTGCTTGATTTTATACACTTTTTCGAAAACTTCGGTCTTTAACCTGTAATCTGCGCTGAGGTCTATTACCTTCACGCCCTCAGCAAGAAGTGCCGGAACGACCTGCATTGCAGTTCCATGCGGGACTGCCGTGAACACGATGTCAGAACGGGATGCCACCTCTTTCATGCTCAGGTCTTCAAATTCAATGTCGTAAATTTTGCGAAGATGTGTATGAGTATCGCTAACTTTCTGTCCTTTCCTGCTTCGCGACGTAACTGCGACAACATTTGCCTCATGATGGCATGCAAGCAGGCGCATCAGTTCACCGCCTGTGTAGCCAGAGCCGCCGATAATTCCAATGTCCATGTTCATACTTAAATGTCCGGTCTTATTATGATACTTTCGTTTCCTGAAAAACAATTGCAGATATTCAGGACATTTTTGTGGATATCAGTTCCAGAGAAGAAAAGATGCGATTTGCATCTGCAATCCGTGCAGCCAAAGCCGGGTATAACCTTCAACGATATTGCGAGTTCTTTTGCCACTGCACATTCGAGGGTTTCATCTGTTTGAATAAGGATGGCGCATATCACTTCAGTATGAGGAAGAAGATGATCAATGTGCCATTTTCTTGTCATGTTCTTACCTGATGCAACATTGAAATGCCGCGTTACACGCTTGAAGCCTCCTGTTCCAAGCGCTGAGCCTGCATAAGCGTAGAAACCGCTCTTGAATTTTAACTCATGGAGTTTTCCAACTGTTAAATCTATGTCATTGTGGAGCCTGAGGATAAGAACGTAAATTCCTTTTTCATTCATTTTATATTGGATTTATTTGAGATACCAAAGCTTTATGCAATAAAAATCATTTAAGACTCACAATGCGAGGGTTGCCCAGGCCGGTCAAAGGCGTTGGATTTAGGGTCCAATCCCGAAGGGGTTCGTGGGTTCAAATCCCATCCCTCGCATTTATACTTAATTATCAAAAAAGATTACTTTAAATAAAACTCAGCAATCCGTGACTTTCGTTTCCAGGTATATTTTATTCCTTGATACCATATCATTTCTCCCTGTTTACCTTATCTTAATCATGTTCAATAAAATAAACCATTATGAGATCATTTTTCCCATTTCAATATTTTCATTACTATTGAATCAAATACTTGAACATTTACACTATGGTCAATTGAATCTCTATTACTTATCCCAAAAACTCCAAGAGGAGCACCCACCATGAAATAAGGCCAATATGCAACAATTTCTTTTATTATCAGTACGGCAGCTATCAATACTACGATACCTATAATTAATTTTTTTCTAGTCATATTTTCACTCCTGCATTTTCATTCCATACCTGTACCACTTTCCATTCCTCCTAATTTATTAGGTTTTGTTATTATGTTCCAAAGTTATTACTACATTTCCCTTTTTGTGGCCTTTGTCCACATATCGATGAGCTTCGGCAGTCTGTTCCAAAGGATAGCGTCTATCAATGACCGGTTTTATCTTTCCCGCCTCAATAAGGTCCTTGAGTAAAATTAAATCTTCAAGATATAACTTTGGTGTTCCGTCATCGACTGATATGTATTTTCCGTCCAAAGTTAGCGCTTTTTTGCACTGAAGTTTTGAGCTATATCTTTTTCCAACGGCATCAAAAATAAAATCATAAGACTCCCCTTTGTTCGTAAAATCCTCTTTTGTGTAATCAATTACCTTATCTGCTCCCAGAGATTTCACCAATTCTAAATTTGTGGTACTGCATACCCCGGTAACTTTTGCCCCAAAATACCTTGCAAGCTGCACCGCGAAAGTACCCACCCCTCCGGAAGCTCCATAGATAAGAACTTTTTGACCTTTGCGGATATTTCCTTTTCTAAGAAAATACAATGCTAAAGTCCCCCTGGAAGGAACAGCTGCAGCTTCCTCATAGGTCACATTGGATGGTTTTAATGCCATAATACTGTCTGCAGGCATACACAATCCGTCTTCAGGCAGACAAATGTACTCGGCATAAGCGCCAAAACGCTTTCCGGTAAATGCAAAAACCTGATCACCTTTCTTAAATCGTTTTACATCTTTGCCTACTGCTTCAATTTCTCCGGCTAACTCAAACCCCAGTATAGGTTTTCTTGGTCTTCTGAAACCAACGAATATTCGCAATGGAATCCATAGCAAGAGATTTACTTTGCCGCTTCGAACTATACAGTCCGAGACTGTCACTGCTGCCGCATGAATTTTTACCAGCACTTCATTATCCTTCGGAGTAGGTTTTTCCACCTCTTTGAGCTGAAGAACCTCAGGAGGACCGTATTTTGTACATATAATCGCTTTCATTTTTGTACCCTTCCTTATTATTTGACAGTATTCATTTTTATTTCTGACCATTAGCTAGAGTTGGTTTCGGATCCTTTGCACCCATAATCAGAAGCCACAAAGTAAGTCCAACTTCCGCAACAAATCCAAGCGCAAAGCTTACATAGGTTATTCCAACGAAGCCTGGGAAGAGGAAGAACTGAAAGACAAATAACAACCAGGTAAAACAATGAATCATCAGTAATATGCCCAAAATTCTGGGAAGGAAGCCCGACTTGAAAACTAAATAACCCAGAGGAAAGACCCAGGCGCCAAAGAATATCTGGGCGATCATATACCCATTTTTGTAGATATACAGAAATAACATTGCTTGCGCTTGTAGCTGATCCGGCTGAAATACTTTCAAGTAATCAGCGCCGCTCAAAAGCAGCAGAGCAGCAAATTGATTAAGCAAACTAATAGAATATACAGCGACACCGCCCAGGTTCAATAACAAGAACATCAAAGCGATGTTTTTATTAACCGGTTTTAATAACACGTATAAAGCCCAGGCTGTCAAAAAAAATAACACAGCCCCAAGTAGATCGACCATAATAGCGATACGAAATTGCCACCCAGAAGCTATAATATTTTGGGCTGTTGCTGCGGCATCTCCGTATACGATAAGTTTAGAACGACCAATCATATCTGCGGAGATGTGAAATAACATGTACATAAAATACAGGAACCCTGCCATTCTTGCGGTCTTATTGATTGAATTCATTTCTTTCTCCTTTGAATAGGGAATGCACGCGTTCATTGTATAGATAGCCAATTACTATTCCAAGAAGGAGAAACCTTGCTACATTAAACATTACGCCGATGAGGAAGTAATACAAGGCATCAAAAGAATTACTCATCCCAAAAAAACTTTGAGGAACATCGATCAGGATTACGGCAATTATTAAGGCGATGAAACTTATTATCCCTGATTTTAGAATTGGATCCTTTGATGGGATCTTATCAAAATAATGAAGCAAGAAATAGCTGACACAGTATCCGATAATCATACCCATAGGCAAAGAGGCAACCCAAACCGTTTGAATGCTCCAGTTTGAATAGGCAGCTCTATACTCCGCAGCGATGGGAAGCAAGGAAGTTGCGATGGTAGTTGCCCAGAATACCATTCCTCCCCCAATAGTCAGTTTGAACAGCTTCTTTGAGAGAATGGTCGAACCTGCTTTTAGCATTTTGTTCGTCATTTTAATTTCTCTTTTTTATTGTTGTGTTCCACAGTTATCACTACATTTCCCTTTTTGTGTCCTAAGTCCACATACCGGTGAGCTTCGACAATTTGCTCCAGCGGATATGTTCTATCAATAACAGGTTTTATCTTCCCTGCCTCAATAAGCTGGTTGATGAATAGATACTCTTCAGTTTTTTCACCATCATGGTCAGATGAATCATGAACATTAAGATAGATTCCATTCTTTTTAAGCGATTTTTTAACTTGCCGATAGGTTGTTTTACTTACTGCATCAAAAATAACATCATAAGTCTCACCATTTTTGGTAAAATCCTTTTTAGTATAATCAATTACTTTATCCGCTCCTAACGATTTTACTAATTCAATATTCGCAGAACTGCATACGCCGGTTGTTTCTGCACCAAGGTATTTTGCGATCTGCACGGCACTTGTGCCTACTGCGCCAGAAGCTCCATAAATAAGCACTTTCTGTCCTTTTTGGATATTGCCTTTTCTAAGAAACCTCAATGCCATATTACTACCCCCTGGAATTGCAGCGGCTTCTTCAAAGGACACATTAGAGGGTTTTATAAATACCATTCCATTTTCTGGCATGCATTTATATTCAGCATATCCACCGAAATTCTCCCCGAAGGTAGATGCAAAAACGAGGTCCCCTTTCTTGAATTTTGTTACGTTTTTTCCTACGGATTCTATTTCCCCGGCCAGCGACATTCCGAGGATAGCTCTTTTGGGTTTTCTGATACCCAGATATATTCTGGCCGGGAGCCACATTAAAACTGGAACTGTGAAGCTTCGCATTCTGGAATCTCCCCTGGTTACCGTTGTTGTATACACTTTTATCAGTACTTCACTGTCCCTGGGCGTAGGTTTCTCCACATCTTTGAGCTGAAGAACTTCCGGCGGTCCGTATCTTGTGTATATAATTGCTTTCATAAGTTTTCCTTCAATTTTATAAGGTTTTGTTATTATGTTCTCTATTTTTTCTTTGCTACAACGAAATATAGTTGTCCACTTTTATGCAAACATTCAGTTTCAACAATCTCAAAATTTCCATCAGTCATTAAATCTTCTAATTCGGAGATTTTAAATAATGTTATCGGAGGAATTAATCCTATTTTGCTCACGGGCCATAACAGAACTCCTAAAAATGTCCCTCTGATACAAGGTGTTGCAGAAATAATCAATCCACCCGGTTTCAATAATTCGTTTATCCTTTGCATAACCTTTGGCGTATCTTCCACTAAATGGAGCAAGTGGAAACATAAGATCACATCAAATGATCCTGTTTTTAATTTTTCATCAAATATTATTGTTTGCGTGAAATCTATGTTATTAACTTTACGTTCTACAGTTTTTCCTTTCGCAGCTTCAATCATTTTGGATGAGATATCAATACCTGTGACTTTTTTCACACAGCTCGCAATTTCAATGGCTGCTGTTCCGGTTCCACATCCATGATCTAAAACAGTATCACTAATTTTTAGATATTTTTTAGTTTTTTCAATAATCTTAATATTAGTCGGTTCATCTTTTCTTTCTTCCCGATCAAAATACTTCGCCATCCGATCCCAGAACTTTTCTGATTTATTCATTTTTTATCTCCTTAATTCATATCTACTTTGGCAGACGCGGATTCGATTGCAGATGGATTGAATCCCTTCACGATCAGCCATACCGCCATAACCATTTCTTGCAGGAATATCGGAGTGTCGAAAACGTTCTGGAATGTGATGATACCGAACAATTCTGAAAAGGCCAAGACTAACACCAATATAGCTGCAATGAGACCCCAACCGGATATCCATCGGGGAATGAGTTTGGCTTGATACAATACCCAGTAGAACATCAAAGCACCCAGAGGGAAAACGATTTGCGAAATAGTCCCAATCAAAACATTTCCTTTTAGCGTTAAAGTGCCCAAAGTTTGAAAATATGAAGCATCTGGAGCTCCTGCAATATATTGGTGACTTAATATTGTTAGGAATAACCAACCGATTACCACTGTAATAGTGGAAACGGTCTCAAGCGCCCCCCTGAACACAACATACCCAACTGCTAAGGCTTCATTATGTTTTCTTAAGATTGGAAACATCATAACCGGAACCATAGCAAGTGCCAAACCCATAAGTAACAAAAAGAGGGCTCCTATAATGATTTGATTTTCATTGGCAGTAACTTTTGTAAGTAAATTCAGATCATTTTGAATAGATCCTGTCAAAACTTTCCATAGAATGCCGGCCACAGTCCCAACAATATATAGTACTCCCACAATTATCGCTGTCTTTCTGTATGAATTCATTTTTTCTCTCCTTAGCTCATATCTACTTTGGCAGACCCGGAAACGATTGCCGATGGATTGAATCCTTTAACAAAAAGCCAGAGTGGTAGAAATAATTCAAATAGCCCCCCTGGAAGCAATAAAAGCATTCCCGCACCAGCATTTATATCAACATAACTCAACATATCTAACAAAACTCCTACTGACAACATTGCGTATCCTATGACGCCAAGGGCTGACAACAATCGCGGAATGAGTTTTGATTGATACAATAGATAAGAAAATATCAGCCCTCCTAGACCAGTAAAGAGAAAAATTATCATTTCGTAATTCCACATTAGTTTTAATAGGGACAACATGTAAATTCCCGCAGCAATAATAATTGCGCACTCAATAATCCTGAAAATAACATATCCTAAAGCCAATCTTTTATTAAACATTTTCAAGATGGGAAACATCAAAACTCCAATGCCAATAACTGCCACGCCGTCAGCGATCTCAAGTAGCACTCCGATTACCAATGAGGTTTTATTAGGAATTTCATCAATAAAAAATGAACGTATAAGGACACTTCCTGTATAATATGTAATTGTTGCGGTCAGAAATAAAGCTCCCACAATTACCGCAATTTTTCTGTTTGTATTCATTTTTTATCTCCTTAATTCATATCTACTTTTGCAGACCTAGATGTAATTGCAGACGGATTGAATCCTTTCACGATCAGCCTGGTCATATTTTCACTCCCGCATTTTCATTCCATACCTGTACCACTTTCCATTCATCTGGATCAACAAGAACCGATATTCCAGTCCATGTAACGCTCAGAAGTGTCTTTGCTGCATAATATTTCTTTGAAG
>JAQUNZ010000016.1:22637-39484 GCA_028717345.1 Candidatus Methanoperedens sp. | reverse complement strand
CATCGAAGCTCACCAGATCCTTACGAGAATCAAAAACGCCGTTTTTATAGAAAAGGGAAATAGAAAAGAACACATCTGTTACAACGCATGCGAGCCTGATATCCACATCAGAAATATACAGGCTCGCATTCTTGAATCTCAATCCGCGAGCAAGAATGTCGTGATGTTCCTTATCTATTTTGTCGAACACTTTTCTTGTCAGAATCAGGGAAATATTTATTTTTTTCTCAGCCGCCCCTAAAAAAAATGCCGGATAAACTGGATGAAATATCGGGGATATGCCCATGACTTTTTTGGATTTTTCGATATTTTTCAGAAACTCTTTATGCGGTTCGTAAATGTCTTCGATATCGCTTTGGATTATCTGGGTGTTACCAAGTTCTCCGACCTTTATTAGCAGCCTGGATGGGATTGCCCCAGCGTCATGCTCCTGCCAGAAATCTTCCTGCTTTTCAATAACTTCTACCGTTTTTAGTAAAGGTTCCAGGTGCTTTACTATCGCCTTTCCTATCTCTGTAAGTGCATACTTTTTATTCTCCTGCTTCACTAAATTTCTTTCCTCGAGTATCCTGATCTGTGGAAGCATTCCTGTTGTTGTGAAATCTAATGCGCTTGTAATCTCTCCTATCGTTTTTGGACCGTCCTGCAGCAGCTGAAGGAGTCTTTTCCTCTTATCCGAGGATGTAATGATGCCTAAAAGGTCTGACATAATTATAAGATGATCCTATTTTTTAAAATACTCCGTTTTTTTCCGCCTCAATCGGCAGCGTAAAAGTAAATGTGCTTCCCTCGTCGTACCTGCTATCCACAGTTATCCTGCCGCCATGAAGTTCCACCAGCTTCTTTGTAATGGCAAGTCCGAGCCCTGTGCCCCCGTATTTCTTGGTAATCCCCGAATCAAGCTGCTCAAATGCAGAAAACAATTTATCCATATCTCCATCCCTGATCCCGATACCTGTATCAGAGATAGAGAACTTCGCCGTATCCCCTTCTTTCCTCGCTGTTATGGTGACAGTTCCCCCCCCGGATTTGCTGAATTTCACCGCGTTTGAAAGCAGGTTGAACAGTATCTGCTTGAGCCTCCGCTGGTCAGCTTCAATGTATGAAAGAGCAGGGTCAAGTTCTTTCTTCAGAATTACATTCTGCTTTGATGCTTTTTCTTTTATGAGTATCAAAATCTCGGCTATGAATGAAGGCACATTTATCTTATCGATGACAAGTTCGATCTTTCCAGCCTCTACCTTTGAGAGATCCAGAATATCATTAATGAGATTGAGCAGGAACTTACCGCTCGTGATAACGTTCTCAAGATAATGCTTCTGTGCATTATCCAGCGACGTATTCATTTCCATCAGTTCTGAAAAGCCGATTATCGAATTAAGAGGCGTGCGCAGTTCATGGCTCATATTGGCAAGGAATTCTGATTTTGCTTTGCTTGCTAATGCAAGCTGCTCATTTTCGATACGCATCTTTTCAGATTTTCTCCGCTCTGTTATATCCTTCGAAGTCGTGACAAAATGTGTGATATTCCCCTGCATGTCCCTGATCGGCATGATGGTAGTTTCCGAAATGAATAATTCACTATTCTTTTTCTTATTAATTATTTCAGCACTAAAAGCACTTCCAGAAGTAATTGTATCATTCAATTCGTTATAGAATTTTTTATCATGTTTACCCGACTTCAGGAAATTAGGATTTTTGCCAATTACTTCTGCTAATGAAAAACCTGTAAGTTTTTCAAAAGCAGGGTTTACATATTCGATATTTGCTTTCTTATTGGTAATGATTACGCTGTCACCGCTCTGGTCCACAGCGCTTGATAATCTTTTGAGGGCTTCTTCCGCCTGCCTGCGCTTCTCCTCCACCCCGATTGCAGAAGCGATGACACCCATCAGCCTTTTATCATCTTCGCCAGGAGAAAAGTCATCCTGGTAAACTACGCAGAGGGAACCCACACATTTTTCACTGAACTTAACCGATTTGCCGATATAGGTTTTCAGCTTATTCGGCAGGATGTTTGGGTCTGTATGAGCATATTCGGTCTCAGGCAGGTTGTGAATGACAATAACCCCGTTCTCACAACGGTTGATAACATCAGAGCAGATGTGCCCCTCTGGATCGTCCACTGATTTGTAGCCCGGCGGAGTGTTCCATTGCCCAAGCGAGCAGAGCGTCCCGTTTTCAAGCCGATTGTAAAGTGCGCAGGAAGCACCCATAAGTTCTCCGCACAGGGCAGTAAGAGAATTGATATTCTTAACAGGGTCAGCCCCGAATCCCAGGAGGCACTCGTTCAACCTGGTCATTCTCTGTTCTGCCTGCCGGCGTTCATCGCTTGATGTTTGCAAATCCTCTGCCATTTTGTTGAACGTCCCTGCCAGCTCCCCTATCTCGTCATCTGATCTTTTTTCTATTCTTGCTCTAAAATTACCTTTAGCGATCTCATTTGTGGCATCCCTCAAATCAGTGACCGGTTTAGAGATAGTGTTCGAGACAGAAAAATTGATACCCGAAATAACAATGACTATGATCGTGCCGATCACGACAAGAAGGATTATCAGGTTCATCAAAACAGTATCCAATTCTTTCAATGAGAAATGTATCATTATCGTTCCGATCTTTTCAGTGATAAAAACAGGAGCAGAAATCCGGATAACATTATTTTCAATAACAACAGTCGACTCTGTGGATTTGATAGAACGTTCGCTGAAATCATCTGTCATTATCTGCCCATAGAATCTGTTTTCATATGTCCCGTCTGTAATGACTTTTCCCCCGGTGTCCAGTACAAATACTGCAATTACATTATCATTCTCTTTGATATTTCCAATAATAGCATTTAATTTATCTAATTGAACGAAATATAACGGGTTTTCCATCTCATGGGAAGATAACAGTATCAGGGATCTGGCTTCTTCTATTCGCTGATGTATAAGCTGGTCTTTATATATGGTATAAGATATACTGCCAAATAATATCATGGATATTATGACAGGGACTATAGAAAGGATTGTTAATTTATGAACTAATTTTTTAGAGATCATTATATTCCGTTCTATTTATTCTACCTGATCAACCATCTTACTGATATTGAAGATCATGTCTTCAGATAATTCATCAAATTTTTTTGTCTTTTCAGTCATGTTTAAAATTTCAATACCATCCGGGTCCTTATCCATGTTCAGAAATATCTGTCTTATCCTTTCTACCAGGGACGGATCCAATCCAGACCTGTGAGAAACAAGATGTCGCGGCACATCAACGGTTCTGTCAATTACTTTCAATTGTTCCCTGATGGGCACAGGTACTTTTTCAAGATCCATATTACTGAACGATCCTGCATCAGCTTTACCTCCAATTACCCAGAGAGGGGTATTTTCACCGCTTCCGCTAAAGACAAAAACGATATTATTTTGTCCCCGGGACTGGCTCAAATTAAAGCCTTTCTGGAGAAGATATGCCTTCGGGAGCAAATATCCTGAAGTAGATCCCGGATCTTCAAAAACAATAGTTTTTCCTTTAAGATCATTTAATGTTCCAATTGAAGAATTTTTTTTCACAATAAATATTGAATGATACTCTGCTACTCCGTCTTTCCACCTTCTTAAAAATAGTTTAGAGCCTGTTTTTTTGGAGACAATTTCGGATGAAAAAGGACTCTCCAGGAATATATCAAGTTTTTGTTCGTTCAGCAGACCTGACGCATTTTCCAGAGAATTTGCAACGATAACTTTCCCCGTGTATTTTGTCTGGTTATCGCTGAGCCTGGCTGCCAGATAATCAGCAGCAGGCTGAAAAAGTTTTATTTTTGTTGTGGGATCTTCTGAAACGACACCAATGCTTATTGTATTTTGCTGCTGCAGTTTGGGTTCTTGAACGGTTTCTATCGTATCTTCCAATGATCTCGTTATATAATAATACCAGGCAAATCCGATCAATAAAATTAACACCATGGACAAATAAATCAGTCTTTTGTTCATTATAATAATAATTAGCATTTTCCATTATATAAGAGTTATGCATATGAAAATCGGGTTAGCGCCTAATTTCCGCCTGCTTTTGCCTTGAGCGGCAGTGTAAAGGTAAAGGTACTTCCCTTACCATATTCACTCTGTGCATATATTTTTCCCCCATGCAGTTCAACAAGCTTTTTTGAAATGGCAAGACCGAGTCCTGTACCGCCGTAATTTTTTGTGATACCTGAATCCAGTTGCTCAAATGTCTGGAAAAGCCACCCCATATCTTCCTTCTTGATACCAATACCGGTATCAGTGACTGAGAACATCGCCATGTCACCATCTTTCTCTGTTCTTATAGTGACAGTCCCGCCCTCTTTTTTACTGAATTTTATCGAGTTGCTTAACAGATTGAAAAGGACCTGTTTGAATCTCTGTTTGTCTGCTTCTATAAAATCCAGGTCAGGATCAAATTCATTTTTCAGGATTATTTTATGGTTCATAGCCTTTTCTTTTATGAGATTGATAGTCTCATTTATGACCTGTGATACAGGTAATTTATCAATAACAATTTCCATCTTTCCAGCTTCAACTTTGGAGATGTCAAGAATATCATTGATAATGTTGAGCAGGAATTTACCGCTGGTAATGACATTGTCCAGGTAATGCACCTGTTTTTCATTAAGCTCACCGGGTGATTTTTGCATGAGGAGTTCCGAAAATCCGAGTATTGAATTCAGCGGAGTGCGAAGTTCATGGCTCATATTAGCCAGGAAATCTGATTTCGCTTTGCTTGCATATACAAGACGCTGGTTTTCCAGGGATACATGTTCAGACTTTTTGCGCTCAGTCTGGTCATGAATTACCACCATCATTGCCATGGGTTCATTTCTTTCATTATTTATCATTGACGTAGATAGCAGGATCGAAATTAATTTCCCGTTCCTGGTATTGACGTCAAATTCTCCAAGCCATTGTCCTGTTTTTTGTAAAGATGAATGAATTATAGCAATATAAGCAGGATCTACGTTCATATAAGTGACAGGTTTTCCTTTTATTTCATCCTGGGAATAGCCAAGCAGGCTTTCAATAGCTCTGTTTGAGTAGATTATTTTTAAATCGAGATCCAGTATCAAGACACCATCCTTTGCAGCCTCAACCGCTTCAGAAAATAATTTCAGCTTCTTTTCATTTTGCTTTCTTTCTGTGATATCCCTTAAAATACCAGACAATCCAACTATGTTCTGGTTCGCATCCCTCAGGGGAGATATCGATAAACTTATATCAACATTTTTCCCGTTCTTGTGCGGGCATACTACATCAACTCCTGAAATTGGTATTCCGGAAATTACGCTTTCAATGAATTTTCTCATCTTTTCATGTCCGGATTGCGGTACCAGTATTTTTGAGAGCTTTTCTCCAATCACTTCCTGCGCCTTCCACCCAAATATGTTCTCTGCAGCCTGATTCCATGATGTAAATCTAGTTTCAATATCTACTGTTATGATTGCATCGTTTGCATTATCAAACAGGTTCTTGTAATTTTCTTCAGCTGCCATGCGAAGCTTGTCCTCAGCTTCAGAAAGTTTTTCATATGGCAATTCTACAGAAGACTTATACAGTGCCATATGTATGCACAGGAATGCACTCAGTTGAAGTAAATGTCCTGGCATTTCATAATTGTAATACACCAGGTCACTTGATATCATGAAAATAATGCCATAAATTAAAAACTCAAGATGTTTTTCCCCGGTTTCCTGTATCCGCCTGGCATACCGGTAGCATGTGAACATAATAAGTAATGTTGTCAGGAGAATTCTAAATAAAAGCGCTGTTGGAAAAACATCATCTTTAAGCAATGCTGGAAAAGAACCGGGAGAATACAGCACAGGAACAAGGGTTAATATAAATAATATCATTACATACAAAAAAAGGAACGTTCTGCCCATCAGTTTAGGCAGGTTATTTTTGTAAATAAAGCTGCTGGCGAGCAATAATATCGCCAGGATCAGGCGCGCCTCACTATTAAATAATTCAGCTTTCTGAAAAGAATTGGCTGTTATAAAATCCGGGAGGAATGGTTGTGAAAGAAGATGGACCAAATCCAGAAGACCAACCAGAAGAAAAACCGCCCCCAGAAAAAGGGAGTGTTTGTCCCTGCTCTTGCTATAGGCAAACCAGGTCATCGCGAATATGGATAAAGAAACAAAAACTGGAAAGAGTACTGACAGGATCATAACATCATATCCAAGGGGAGGGATGGACTGCGGCAGCTCTCCTAATATTTTTTCAATGATGATACCGCTAATAAAAACCGCTGCTACGGCTGCAAACACAATGAGAATATCTTTCCTGTTTCCTGAATGTTTTGTGATCATTATTATTGGTCTCCTTTCTTTGTGTGTATTGGCAATGTAAATGTAAATGTGCTCCCCTGTCCGTATTTGCTCACACCCGTGATCCTGCCTCCCTGCAATTCCACAAGCTTCTTTGTAACCACAAGCCCGAGCCCTGTGCTCCCGTATTTGCTTGCGATACCCAGGTTAAGCTGTTCAAAAGCTGAAAACAGTTTTCCCATATCTTCTTCTTTTATTCCTATTCCGGTATCTGAGATTGAAAATTTTGCCAGATCGCCCTGTTTTTTCGTTATTATCGTTACAGTCCCGCCTTCAGGTTTACTGTACTTCACGGCATTGGAGAACAGGTTGAACAGGATCTGCTTGAACCTCTTCCTGTCCGCTTCTATGAAGTTGAGTTCAGAGTCATGTTCATTTTTAATTATCACGTTGTGCTGTGTGGCTTTTTCTCTACAGAGGCTGATTGTCTCATCCAATATCTCAGGCACAGATATCTTTTCTATCACCAGTTCTATTTTTCCTGTTTCAGCCTTGCCAAGATCAAGAATATCATTGACTATGTCGAGCATACGCCTGCTGCTTGTAAGGACATTTTCAACATACTTCTTCTGTTTCTCGTTCAATTTCCCGGGCATCTCATTTTTAAGGAGTTCAGAAAAACCTATAATGGCATTCAATGGAGTGCCCAGGTCATGGCTCATAGCAGGTAGAAGTTCTGATTTTGCTTTTATTAAAAACGCAAGACGCATATTTTCATTCTCTATCGCCTGTATATGCTTCCGGTCTGTGATATCCCTGATAACGCAAGAAAGACCGATAATCTTGTGATCTGCATTATTAAGAGGAGAGATCGTCAGGCTTACATCTATTTTTTTACCATCCTTATTCTTATGCACAGATTCGATTCCTGAAAAGCTCTTTCCAACAAGAATGCTGTGGATAAATTTTTCGTTCTCTGCCTGCTTATCCTGAGGGATCAACAACACAGAGAGTTTTTTCCCGGCAACCTGCTCTTCCGTCCACCCGAAGATGTTGTGAGCGCTTCTGTTCCAGGTTATTATCCTTCCCTCAAGGTCAGTTGTTATTATCGCATCGTTGGCGTTATCCACAAGATTCCTGTACCTCTCCTCTGCTACTACTCGAAGCTTCTTCTCAGCCACTGTTATTTTTTCATAGGGCAGTTCTACAGACGACTTGTACACTGCAAGATATACGAAATAAAAACATGCAGTTTTGAGCAGGTTCCCTGCATAGTCTGAATACAGGTATGAAATGTTGCTGAAGGTTAAGATGACAAGACTGTATATCAGGTATATCAAATGATCTTGCGGTTTTTTGTGAAACCTTTTGATATAGAGAAAAACAGAAAATGCGATAATTACCGACGAAAGGATCACGACATATAAGAAACTGCTGGAATGACTTTTGTCTGTATAGACAAGCGTGGGTATTTTATTGTTATAGTGGAGACCGATTGTAAGCAGGATGAATGAAATGATGTTTACTTCAACGAAGAGGACAGGTTTTTTTAATATGTGTGACAAGTTGCCGCTATGAACGAACGCGCTTATGAGGAACAGGATCGATGTTACCATAATCAACATGCCCCAGAAAAACGCTGACTTATGAATAGAATTGGGTGATATAAATGAAGGCATGAAAGGATAGGAAAGCATACGATACAGGGTTAACACTCCGATGAGCAGGAAAGCCGCACCAATGAAAAGGGAATGATTGTCCTTGCTTTTGCCATAGGCGTACCATGTAATCACGAATATGGTAAAGGAGAGGACAAGAGGCAAGAGTTCGGTTGATATCTCAAAATAGTCCCCAACTTCAATTGGGAAACTCCTGGAATACTCAAGCGAATATCCGATCAGGAAAATCGGCACGATAATAACCAGAAGCCTCAGAACGTGTCTTTTTAGATTCATATATATTATTTTATTTCCTGCCGAAAATCCGTTTTACGTTCGTCACCACAAATCCGTCTTTATTCGTTACCATTGTATTGAACCTGATAATGAAATCCCTGGCTATGTGGGGCATTACACTCCTGAATTTCTTCATATACATTGCCTGCTGCCTTGAGAAACCTTCCTCGAACCACTCAAATACCATCACTCCGTCAACCACGTCCATCATCTCTTCTTCCTTCATGCTCTCGAAAATGCCTCTACCGAGCAGCAGATATACGAGCCCATCCCATTTCTTGGATTTGCGCTGCAGTTCTTCGAGGAAAGAGATGGAATCATTCCAGCTCATAAACCTGTTGCACGAATGAAAAAGAGAGGTCAGGGAATCGATTATAACAAGGCTGTTGGGGGCACTGGCATCCAGGGTAGATACAAGTTCATTTATGATCTTCCGTTCTTCATCAACGCTTCTCAATGCTTTAAGGCTCACCCAGTCTTCTTTATTACCGGTTGGGAATAATGAGTTTGGTGAAAGATCCTTGAAAATCATATTCTCAGAAAGTGTAGATGCAAATTCAGGTGGGAATGTATGACCAAGTTCATCCATTATGTCTTCTTTTGTGTGAGTGAAAGAGATGTAGCAGATCCTTTTAGGGAATTTCAGGTTCTCATCTTTCTGCATGAGCATTTTAAGCTGGTCATTTACTGATTTTAGATATTCAGGATTCTTTTTCATCATTGAATGCATGACCGCGCTGGTGTATGCGAATTCAGTGCTTCCTGCGCCTGCATCCCCCAGGAGGAGAACGAGTGAGCCTGAAGGGAATCCTCCTTTGATAATGCTATCAAGTGTTGAGATTCCTGTTGGAATTCTGTTCAATATAATGTTTATCACCTTTTGGTTATTGTAGATATTATTTACTTGGTTGACAATTTCTTTATGGATCATGATGAATACACCCTCTGGTAATCGAGATAGAGCCTGCCCTGATTGGATGGGCTCTCATGCAGATATCTGACCCGCACATACTTTCTGGGCAGATTGTTCACATTGCCAGAGAAAGTACCATCCGGGAGCAGATAATCAGCGCTCAGGGTGACTTCTTTCAGGGTCATCGAGGCAGTCACATTTAGCGACTCCCTGACATCCCAGCTCAGCGTGGAACCGTTATAGACCTGGAGTGTGAAGTTGTCCCCCGTGGCGTTATACATGACCTGGAGCTTATGGGAAGATGCAGCGGGTACCCCTGAAGTGTTAGTAATGATGTCGAGATTATAGCCCCCTGGTGTCGCTGGTGTGTAACCGTGGATGCGCTGGTAATCGATGGAGAGATTGCTGCGGGAAGTTCCTGAGGGATTGGTGTCTATGTACCTTACACGCGGGCTTCCGCTGTTATATTCATTAATGTTCAAGGATTGATTGAATACCGTCCATGTGCCAGTTGCCGCATTCAGGCTTCCTATGTTGTTCCATTCGCTTCCGTTCCAGACGTAGACCCCGTATGTATCGCCCGCATCGCGGCTATAGTTTATCTCAAGGAAGTGCTCTGTATCTTCAGGGACTGGGGTTGTATCTGTGGTTATATTAAAGCTGTAGGTTGTTGTTCCCGAAGTTGTGATGTTTAGGTAGATGTCATCAGTAAAAAAAGTGATACTGGGTTTATTTGCCTTTACAGTTTGATACACTTCAAGCTGTACCTGGAGTTTATATGTATTGCCTCCTGTTAGTGTCGACGCAGGTATCGAATTATTGGTATAGAACTGCCATGGCGAGCTTACGGTAAGTGATCCTGAATCATATACTATTGCTATTTCGTTATTCGTTATTCCGTCGAGAATCTTATATCTTACCTTGTAATTTGCACTGCCCACTGAAGCTACAGTGGATTGCCATGCAAGCTTTGCAGAGATTGAGGTTATTCCAACTGGCGCAGTGAAAGCAGTTGATGATGAAATGTTAGCTAATGCAGTATCTGGCACACTGGGTTGACCAGTCGAACCATCAATGTATGTGAATTTCATAGAGCCTGCACCTGAGCCGTCTGATGCTGTGTTGCCTACAGTGCCGTCATAAGCTTCGGTCATGAAACCAGGATTATCCACTTCAGACACTGTCCAGCCGGAGCTTGAACCGGAAAAATTGCTGTTTGTTACGTAGTTCGACGTTCCTCCCCCGCTAATCGTGCCTTCTTCTGTCAGATTTGCAAATGCTCCTGTGGCATTGCTCTGCATGTTCGCAAAGTTCGTCACTGTTCCGTTTGTGGGGATATTGCTTGTAACATATGTCCAGTTATCCCTTGCCGATGCGCCTCCGACCAGTGATTCGTTGAATAGCGCCGCAGCTCCACCGTCCGATGCGCTCTGGGCGCTGCTGAAGCCTGTAACTGTCCCCTGGCTGTTATAGATACTGTAATCAGAAAGATATGTAAAGATCGAAGCTGTTGTGGCATTGTGCTTTACCCATGTGGTATTGGCATTATTCGATGTATCTACCGTTCGTATGGATATGTTGTGATCGCTGTTGGGCATCAGGTATGTGGCATTGAATGATTGAATTCCTTTTACGACTGTGCCTGCCGGCACACCATCGATCTTCACTTCAACATGGTCAAAGTCCGCATCTGCCGGATCGTTCCATGTCCACCTGATATAGAGCGGTTCGAATGTGACGTTCACAAGACCAGTCACGCTCGCTGGCGGCGTGGTATCGCCAGTACCTTCGGTCACGAACATATACTCCGTGCTGTTCACGCTTCCTGCGCCGGATCTGCTGCTGTTCACAATGAAGTAATAAGCAGTATATGACGAAAGTCCTGTGAGGGAGACCGAATGAGAAAATGCGGGGTTATTGTCGCATACAGGTGTTGGGAAATAGTTGCCGGATGAAGTCCCGTAAAACACGCATCCCGTGGTGCTTACATCTGTCGGGACAATTCTTGAATTAAAAACATAGCCGCTTTTTGCCGTTACAGTGATGTTATTATTGGTATTCCAGGTTATGTTGGTGGTATTCGTTGTAGTGTTCTTTACCTGGATTTTCGTGATCTTAATTCCCGTTGCACCGGAAACGTTCAGAACGATGCTGGCTGTCCCATCGCTAATTGCTGTGTTATTGGGATTAGTAGTAGTAAAAATTCCATCGCTCGTATCGAAAGTTACCGGCGTGCTTGGAGGGAGTTTGCCCAGACTGTCAGTCAGTGTTGCAATTATATTATATTCAGGATATGAACCAGTAGGAGGGTCAAGCTTCAATACGCTTCCCTGCGATGATGCAGAATAAACAAGAGTTGTCCTGTAACCTGTCATTGATGCATCAATATAATAAAAACCCGCATCATTCGCGGTAAGCGTCACGCTCGTCCTGCCGTCAGACCCTGATACCGCAGAACCTGGCGAGATGGTAGCATTGGAATAGGAGTTGCTGGGATGCCCGATAATGGTTTCGTTCCTGATAAAATTCACAGCAACATTTGGAACAGGATTATTGTATTCGTCCTGTACTTCAACAGTTATACTGGTCGTCCCGCCTACCGGAAGCGAAGAGCCAGTTCCAGATACCTTGACTATCCTTTTGGCAGGCGAATGAGGCGGGGATGACTTTTGTGAGGTGGAGATATATGCTTCACCCATCTTGATAACAAGGCTGCTGCTGATATTGGCGATAACTATTCCGTTCGTTGCATCTTTCTTTTTTACAGTTGCTCCTTCTTTCTTAAAATTAGTCTCCCACCAATCGACATAAGCCGGGTCTGTGTGCAGTATGAGCCAGACGTTCTCACCGATAACTGAATTCTTCTGCTGTGAGGTTGGATAGATATTGACGGTTCTTTTCTCAACCCCGCTTAAAGTTCCATAATCTATCGCCTTTACGCTTGGCAGGAAAATAGTATTGTTAGCAAGAACTGCCTGTGAATTTGTAGTATAGTTCGAACCGCTTCGTCTGATCAGACCATTCTCGTAGATGAACGAGTTATAATTCCTGGCACCGCGAAGCGCATAGGTTATCACACCTGTCCTGATGTTCTTGATGCTTGTTTCATCAGTCATCCCTTCAGAGAACACTTCATTGTACCTGACCTCAACCCATGTGTTATTAGAAATCTCAAGGGAAGCATAAGCCTCATCTCTTGGATTGTAAACAAACATCTTGGGTGAATATTTGAAACCCATAGTAAGAGGCGATGATAGTGTGGTACCACTTTGAATACCGCTCTCGATGTTTGACTTGAGCACCTTGAAATCGTCCTGCATCAGCTTAATGTGGTCGAGCTCCTCCTGCGTATTCCAGACAGGAACAAAGCTCAACTGCACAGTTGTCAGTAAAGTAACACCTATTGCAAGAATTAGAATAAAACCTAATACTGGCGAAATACCTTCATTATTCTGGAATATCCTGGTTCTCATATATCACTTTATATACTATGTATTGAAGTAATTTTAAGATAATTATAATCATAATGAATAGTGTCTATAATTAATAAATTTATGCTATATATTATTATATGATTCGTAATAAATTTTAATAAAAATGCTCAATTTTATTAACTTTACCAATAACTATATATATAGATGTTATATATAATAATTAGTACCTAAAAAGGAGACTTATTAAGAGGAGCTATTATGAAAATAAAAAATATAAAATTTGGTTCGAATAGGAATATATTAAAAGACGACAGAGGTGTTTCTCCTGTGATCGCAGTCATACTTATGGTCGCAATTACCGTAGTTATGGCAGCTATAGTATCATCCTGGAGCGCAGGTGTAAAGGCGCCAACATCACCAACAACCGTCGGTCTTGATATATCACGCAGTACTGATAATATTACTGTTGTGGTAACGGCGATCGACCCGGCAAGCTCATCCCCGATCCCTTTTATTAATTTCTCGTATAATAAGTACGACAATGGCTACTTCTATACGAATTATTCAAATATTACTAATGCAGATGTTGGAAACTCCATTGAACTCAAGACAAACAGTTCTGAAATCAAGCAGCTTGTGATTACTGCCAGATTCAAGGACGGCACAAAGAAAGTCTTATACTCAAGGGACGTTTAAATCCCTCCAGTACCCTTTTTGCAGGCATCCTGCAAAAAGGAAATATTTTTTTTAGCAGGGTTACCCAATTTAGCCTTGACAGGGCAATAGTTTTCGGGGTCATCACAGGAACATGAACATGATATAAGCAATAGTTACCATGACCAGACCATGTTTCAAACCGAGCCTTACATCTCCTTCACCCAGCATTCCTGCCACAAGTCCTGAAAAGAAACCCTCAAGCACGGCGGCATGGAAAAACAATCTAATGTAAAGCGCTTTGTCAAAACCTGAGATGGATATACCCTCGCCTGCGATCTCCGTAACTGCGCCGGACTGTGCTTCAGGCATTTGCGGGAAAAAACCTGTAACAAGAGACCATACCACATACAGGAAGACAAAAAATGCAATATACAATATCAATACATACATTTTTATCGACCGCGACCTCTCTTCCTCCATCGATCTGGCATTAATGGCGTCACCTGCTGCTATGACAAGAGTATCCTTCACATTACCAGTCATCTTCATGGCATTTTCTATCACCACCACCACTCTTTGCACAGTGACAGTGTTCACCCGGTTGCCGAAATTGCGAAACGCTCCTGTGATACCGTCTCCCAGCTCGATATCAGTATTTATTTTTCTCACCTCTGAATTCAGGATGCCGAGATTAGAAGACATAAGGCGTTTGATCGAAGTCGCAACTGTGAGCCCGGATTCGTGAAGGCTGACAAGCCTGTTCAGGAATTCAGGGAAATTCGAAGATATCTGGTTGATCTTGCTAAAATGAACCTCCACAAAAAGCGCATAAGGAGTCAAAATAATAATAGCAGTAAAGATCAGATAATCATCTATCATGTAAATAAGCTGCTCAAAGTCAAGATTATAATATCCAAAGGTAAACAGGACAAAAAAGATCAAACCCGCAGGAACTGAAACCCACAGCACTTTTTCAGGGACCTCCACCAGTATTTTAAACGGGTCTTTTATGAAATAGTATATTCTCTCCCGCAAAACACCCTTCAGGATCGACTTGTCTTCTCTTGTATGATGGAGATCCTCTTCAATTTTAATGAACTTTGCAGCTATTCCATCCATCATGGAATCAAGAAGAAATATAAAAAATATGCCTCCTGCGGGAATTATAAGATACACTATCAAAAGCAGGAAAAAATAATACTTTGCACCGCCTATCAGTCCAAGCACCACAAGAAGGACTATTATGAACAGAGGTCCAACTGCAATTCCTGTAACATATACTTCAGCAAGTACAGCCAGGTTTTCCATGAATTCTTTATTTGAGTTCAGAGCTTTGAGCCTGTACTGCTCTGACTTAGTGAGAAAGTACGCCACCAGGTTCCCCCCGCCCGATATAACAGTAGAAAGGCTTTCAAGGAAATTCTTATAACTTTCAGAAGGTGTGTTATTTGCTGCATTCTTCAGAGCAGAGTTGAAGTCAATGCTCAATATTTTTGTATCTATGAGCGTGCCCTTCACTTCTTCTGATATCTCACCATATATTTTCTTATTTGAAGCAACTACTTTGAAAAAGGCAGATATATCACTTGACCCCCGGCTCAGAGCATGCATGAGAGCGACCACATGAGGGAGAACAATGTCTATGCTGCGTCCCCGTGCATTCGCCTTATAGTACGGGTAAGCCATCATTAAACCATAGACCAGGACGCCTGCGGCAGCACACATAAGCGGGAGCAGCAATATTGAAATTAATAATGGAATACCGACAAGACCATAGAATATAATAAATGCAATTATTCCCCCCGGCACCGATAAAAGCAACGAAATAAGAAATGATCTGGATACATAGACTTCATACGGCACTGCCGCATGTGCCTGCATAAGTTTATGCGAAAGTTCCAGATACTCCCCGCTTCTTTTTTCTACCCATTTTCCGAAGATCCTGTAGGAAACGCTATCAAATTTTTTAAGGTTCATGTTCTTCAAGAATCAGGGTTTTATCTTCATTTATAATATCCATGGTCTCTTCACGTTCCTCGAAATACCGGCGTATGATGGACGTTACGTCCCTGTAATCATTGATATCCCTGTCAAGCATGTATTGGAGCACCGCTTTCCTGTCTTCAATTTCTTTATTTAATCTCTCCCTGTCCCAGCCCCGTCCGTTCATTATACCATCAAGCACATTTGACGTCCCGGTTTTATCAATAGAATCATGCACAGGGTTCCATTTATATACTTCACGTGTACTGATGTCACCTGTGGCTGCATTTATGCCCACGAACTCGGCAACGATCTCAGTTCTCCTGACCCTTTTCCTTCCCACATGCCGCAATACCTCTATTATCATAATATCGAGTGAGCTCAGCATCATAAGAGGGACGTTTATGGGTTCGCTGAGTAGCCTGTTCACAGCTGTCTGGATGCTGCCTGCATGCATCGTAGAAAAGGTAGTGTGTCCTGTACTCATTGCCTGGAAGAGAGTGTATGATTCCTTGCCTCTTATCTCACCCACAAGCAGGAATTCGGGGCGTTGCCTGAGGGCAGAGCGCAAAAGCTCGTACATGTCTATGTCGGCTGCTTCCTGACCCATGAAGGTTTCCCTTACTGTAGCAGGTATCCAGTTCTTGTGATATAATGTGAGTTCCCTTGTGTCTTCGATGGTTATTACTTTTGATTCAGATGGTATGAACAGGGATATTGCATTAAGGGTTGTGGTCTTTCCGGCTGCTGTTTCTCCAACTATGATAATGTTCTTGTTGTTCTCAACAGCAAGCCAGAGGTAAGCCATTACCTCGGCGCTGAAAGTCCCGTATTTTATAAGATCTATAGGAGTGAAGGGTTGTTCCCTGAATTTTCTAATTGTAATCGTCCCGCCACGGGTTGTGACCTCTCTCCCCAGGGTAGCTTCAAGACGCGAGCCGTCAGGAAGCCTGGCGTTCAGTATCGGATAGCCGGAGGAAACTGATTTTCCTGATACCTGTGCTAGCTTCAGTATCATCATGTTGAGTTCATCTTCTTCGAATTTTATATTCGTCTCAATGTTAGTGTATTTCCTGTGATACAGATATACAGGTATGTCTGCGCCGTCGCATGAAATGTCTTCGATCATCACGTCTTTGAACAATACGTCAAGTTTACCATAACCAATGTAATCCCTTTTCATGTAATACCATATCTTGTAAAAGGATACCTGAGGGAGATCTATACCATAGACTTCGAGTATCTTTAGAAAATTATTGTAAAGAATGAGTTCTTTATTCATCCGGTTAAAATCGACATCACACTCAAGCAGGAAGACTTTCAACGATTCATACACACGTTGCATGAGATCCCCCTCAAAATCCGTGAGCACTGGCTCTGATACAACATACATGTTCCTGTGCGTTCGTCTGTTATTAATAACTGTAACAAGGGTAAAAGGTCTTGATACCCAGGTCTGCTCTACGGTTTCATAATCCTGGGGAGGTGAATAACTCACCAGCTCACCATACTTGCTTGTGTCAAATTCCGGTATCTCTGTAACCTCTTTTTCCCCGAATTTACCATTCATAACTTCTATCACGGTTTTCAGGAATGCAGAGTATTTTCCCGGAGCT
>JAQUNZ010000016.1:0-22537 GCA_028717345.1 Candidatus Methanoperedens sp. | reverse complement strand
ATAACTCACCAGCTCACCATACTTGCTTGTGTCAAATTCCGGTATCTCTGTAACCTCTTTTTCCCCGAATTTACCATTCATAACTTCTATCACGGTTTTCAGGAATGCAGAGTATTTTCCCGGAGCTCCCGCTGTTCTATAACTTATCTTTTTTAAAAGAGCAGGGCTATCGTCTGGAGTCTTAGTATTCCCTTCAGTACTCTCTTCGACCATAACTATGTTATTATTAACCTTCTGATTATATAAATATCACTGTTAATGCAGTACTTCCGCAAGTTTCTAAATCCTGTCAGAAAGCAAACTTTTTCCAGGGACATCAATATCCCTTTTTTCAACATCTCTTAATTCAAAAAACGAAACAGTCCTGGCTCCGACCTTTTTACGGGTGTACATCAACTGACCGCCTTTTTTAAGGAAATGGGAAAACACTTCCTCGAACTGGAGTTTCTCTTCATCAGTGAGCTCAATGGAAGATGTCCTCCCCGATATGTGGTTTATCGCGGTCATCACATTCACTTCCCTTATCCGCTTCAGTTTATCTTTATCATCTTCAGTCTCAACGTACATGCTTCTTTTGAGTTCAGTGGACCAGCCCACAAGTCTTCGCCTGAACTCAATAAATGTTATGGGCACGTATTCTCCGTCTTTCGGTTTTGAGAACAGTTTGCTTAAATGATATTCGTCCATTTTACTTGAATCTCGAAAGTGTATCGCACATCAGGTTCACTGTATCTTTTACGGTCTTTACACCTACATCATCCGATTCTACAGGTTTAAGGGCTATTCCTCCGAAATGATTCATGTCCCCAACAACAAGCATGCCATGGATATGCATCCATGAATGTATTGCCTGGATGGTGAATTCCTGCCCTCCGTTGCGGGCTCCGCCCACGGCTATAGCCCCGCCAACTTTGCCTTTCAGTAAAAACCCGTTCCTTCGAAGGACGATGCTGCGATCAAAAAGCGCCTTTAGTTGCGCGGTTAAACAACCGAAGAAAACGGGCGACGATACGATGATCGCATCGCTTGTCTCAAGCTTTTCATTGATCCCGGTCATGTCATCTTCAATTGGACAGTTTTTCTCTTTCCTGCATATTCCACAGTCATTGCAGGGTGAAACATTTAGTTTTGAAAGCAATATCCTGTCTGTTTCGAATCCCCGTTCTTCAGCAATACCAAGAGCCATATTAATTAATCTTTCGTTATTCCCTCCAACATTCGGGCTTCCTGAAATACCTGTTATTTTCATAATTCCTCCATTGATTTCAAACGATTTAACAACTCTGGAATGCTCACACAGAGTTCAGCAGACCTCTCTATCATCAGGTTCACCGTTCCTTCGATCCCCAGAGTCCTGAAATCTGTCCTCAATCCAAGTATTGGCTTACCCAAAGCGTAAGCATATCCTATCTCCCAGGCTGTGCCTGAATCCACATCAGCGCCATCCACAACAGCGACGATTATGTCTGAATTCTTTATCGCAGCTTCGTTCTTACTGAAGATTATCAGCTGGCGGTCATCCCTGTCCTTCACATTATTTGAGTCCTCCTGCGGCAGAAAGACATTGAAGCCTGAACTTTTTATCTCATCGCGTAACATGCGGTTAAAATCGAGTTCGGCTTCCGAAAAAAGCGGCGCTGCAAGATAAATCGTTCTCATAAGTCCTTAATAGTCCTGATAAGCAAATAAGTTTTCTAAAGCGGGATGAAAGTATTATTGTTCGTTAATCTTAAATCCTGCAATAACAATGATGACCTGGTGAATCCGGCAGACATTATTATAATACGGTATGATGAACTCGCCCTGAAAAGCAAGAGAGTCAGGGCAATGTATGAGGCTGTACTTGTCAAAAACCTGAAGGCAATGCTCCATGCTGACGGAAGCTCATACACAGACATAACCCGCGAAATGGGAAGGATATTCATTCACTCCAATGATCCAAAGGCTTTAGAGAGCGCCATAAAGGTCTTTGGGATCGTTTCAGCAAGCCCTGCATATACATGCGAGGCAACCCTTGATTCAGCGGCACGGCTTTGTGCAGAGGTTTCATCTGGAATTGTCCGGGAAGGTCAGTCCTTCGCGATAAGAGCAAGGCGCGCAGGGAATCATGATTTTACCTCGCGCGATGCAGCAATTGCCTGCGGTGATGCTGTTTATTTAGCAAATAAGGATATTCGCGTTGATCTTGAAAATCCGGATGTTGAGATATTCGTTGAAATAAGGCAAAAAAAAGGATACGTGTTCATGGGATCGAAGAAAGGTGTTGGCGGTCTTCCCCTGGGAACTCAGGGCAAGATGGTCGCTCTGATCTCAGGGGGCATTGATTCGCCTGTAGCAGCCTGGCTCATGATGAAGAGGGGCTGCGAGATAATCCCATTGTATCTTAACAACGAGCCGTTCTCGGATGAGACCACGCGAGAGAGAGCCATGCAGTGCATCGATGTGCTCCAGAAATGGTCGCCGCAGAAAAAATTCACCATATACGAGGCTCCACATGGGGAAAATCTTCTTGCTTTCCTCTCCAATTGCAATAACAGGCTAAACTGCGTCATGTGCAGGCGGATGATGTACCGCATTGCCTCAGAGGTGCTGAAAATGGAAGGAGCGCACGGGATAATCACAGGTTCATCTCTTGGTCAGGTCGCATCCCAGACTTCGCAGAACATGCTTGCGGAGAACTATAGCATGGAATATCCAATATATCATCCGCTTATTGGTCTTGATAAACTTGAGATAACTGACATAGCAAGAAAGATAGGCACTTTTGAACCTTCTACAAAACCAGCTACATGCTGCCTTGCAGTGCCGGAATATCCTTCCACAGCAGCAAAAGTCCGGGAAGTGGCTGAAGCTGAGAAACAGATCAATGTTCCTTCTCTTGTTGATTCGATGGTGAGGAATATGAAGAAGTTCTCAAGATAAGCTTTGTTGAGGGATTTAAAAACCACAGAGAGCACAGAGGACACAGAGAAAAACGGCTAATCACTGTGATCTCTCTGATTGACATCCATTAACTTGATCAATTAATATCTTTTCAACCATCGATAAGCGCAAACAAATGCAAATATCATAAATATCGCCTCAACCCCAGGCGATTCTTTCGGCAGCATCCCGCGCGATTTCTTGATTTCCTCAACCATATCCTCAGGTCCAAGATAACCAATATGCCTTGAAAGTTCCCTTCCTTGCGCATCCAGGAACACGACCGTGGGATAGTATGCGATACCGTACTTGGTTTCGATATCTATCCGTTTCTGAGTATCTACCTTGATCGCAACAAAATCCGACAGTTCCAAGACGACGCGCGGATCAGGATATGTCCCCTCTTCCATAGCGATGCATGGCGAGCACCAGTCTGCATAGAAATCAAGAATTACTGGCATATTTAATGACCCTGCTGCCACCATGCCATCCTCATATGAATACCACTTAGTATCTGCCGCGGAAGCTGTAGCTAAAAGCAGGAACAATACTGCAATATATACAATTTTCATTATTGAAGGATTGGCTTAGGGGTATAAAGAATATTCGAAAATCAAATATCTTGACCTGATATTTTTTCCATATCCTCAAGATACAGGTACTCCTGCGCATATCCACAAAACTTTCCAAAGTACATGCGAGCAAAATCGGCTATTACTTCCCGCTTTTTGCTCTTCTTCAAAACGTTGAATTTCTCAGAATAAAATCGTTCCATTATCTGTTCGATATGAGTATCAACAGGGAACGACTCAAGCTTCCCGAACGCAAAAAGCAGCACGCAATCCGCGATCTTGTTCCCTACGCCTTTTATTTTCGTAAGTTCCGCACGTCCTTCTTCATAAGACAGGTCTTTTATCCCTTTCAGGTCAAATTCCCCCTCCGCTATCATGGCTGCGGCGCTTCGGACATTTGGCGCCCGGAATCCCATCCTGCAGGAAGCCATGTCACATAGTTCGACATGCGCGAGCGCATCAGGGGTGGGAAAGGAGTAATAGCCGTTCTCGATCCTGTTCCCGAAGCATTCACACATCAGCCTTATGGAATTCTTTATGTTCCTTATGGTATTGTTGCTTGAGCAGATATATGATGCAAGGCATTCCCAGGGGTCCTGGCGTATAAGGCGCAGACCGCGGTATTTAAGGGTCAGTGAGGTCATCAGTTCGTCTTTGCGGATCTCAGAGTATATCTTTTCAAGGTCGTCATCCAGCCTGAAATAATCCTGAATGGATTTTTTATTAAGAACTGATTCAATAATGAGTTCGCTGCCTTCCTGTTCTGCCCTGACGACAGCGCCGTTCACTACACCTGTCCATCGCTCCTTTTTTTCCCAGCGAAAGACCTGACCGCATGAGAGGGCGAGGTCGAGGTTGAAATCGGGGGCGTGGATGCGGTACATACTCATGGATACTTTGCGGGGTTGAAATAAATTATGGTTCAGGTGGTTGCATAATCTGTTAAACGGGTTTCTCTTCTTTTGATTTCATCGGGTAAGAGATTATCAGATTTTGTGATCTTTTTCACGATATCAGCTACAATCTCTCTTTCCTCTATCTGTAAATCATAATATTTTTGAATATCTTTTGTTTCAATGATTTCTAAGGCTTTGATTATAGGTTTGATGTATTCCTCATATTTATTTCCGAATATTTTTATGATATCATCAACCGCCGATTTAACAACTTGAATCTCTCCGGAATCAGCGGCGCTTTTAAGGAAATTTATCATCAACATGGCAACTTTATCTTCTTTTAGCTTTGCGCTCATATCATGAACCACTTTCATGAATTTGGTTGCATTTCCACGGTTTCCAGCCTTTAACTCATCGAGGGCAAAATTGAAACAAATCTCAAAAATTATATCAACTAATTCATCCTGCAAGTTAAGATCAATTGCTTTGTTGAAAACATCCAGAGCTTCTTCATTTCGACCCAAATTTCTTAAAGCAATGCCTTTATTTGAAAAAGCAAATTCATCCTTCGGATTGAGCTCGATTGCCTTATTGAAAGCATTCAGAGCTTCTTCAAGCCTACCTAGATTTACTAAAGCAATACCCTTCATTGAAAAAGCAAAATCATCATTCGAATTGAACTTGATTGCCTTATTGAAAGTATCCAGAGCTTCTTCATGTCTGCCGAGATTTACTAATGAAAGACCTTTTCTTGATAATGCAAATTCATCCTTCGGATTGAGCTCAATTGCCTTATTGAAAGCATCCAGAGATTCTTCATATTTGCCAAGATTTACTAAAGCAACACCTTTATTTGAAAAAGCAAATCCATCCTTCGGATTAATCTTGATTGCTTTATTTAATTCATCCAGAGCTTCTTCATTTTGACTAAGACTTATTAAAGCGTCACCTTTCCTTGATAATGCATATCCATCCTTCGGATTGATCTCGATTGCTTTATTAAAAACCTCCAGAGCTTCCTCATTTCTGCCGAGACTTCCTAAAGCAGCACCTTTCCTTGATAATGCATATCCATCCTTCAGGTTAATCTCGATTGCTTTATTAAAGACATCTAGAGCTTCTTCATGTCTGCCAAGATTTCCTAAAGCAGCACCTTTTCTCGATAATGCATATCCATTCTTCGGATTGATCTCGATTGCTTTATTAAAAACCTCCAGAGCGCGCTCATTTCTGCCCAGATTTATTAAAGCAAGACCTTTCCTTGATAATGCAAATCCCTCTTTCGGATTAATCTCGATTGCCTTATTGAAAATCTCCAGAGCTTCCTCATTTTTGCCCAGATTTATTAAAGCAAGACCTTTCCTTGATAATGCATATCCATCTTTCGGATTGATCTCGATTGCCTTATTGAAAACTTCCAGAGCTTCTTCATGTCTGCCAAGATTTCCTAAAGCAGCACCTTTTCTCGATAATGCAAATCCCTCTTTCGGATTAATTTCGATTGCCTTATTGAAAATCTCCAGAGCTTCCTCGTTTCTGCCCAGATTTATTAAAGCAAGACCTTTCCTTGATAATGCATATCCATCTTTCGGATTGATCTCGATTGCCTTATTGAAAACTTCCAGAGCTTTTTCATATCTGCCAAGATTTCCTAAAGCAGCACCTTTCCTCGATAATGCAAATCCATCATTCGGATTAATTTCGATTGCCTTATTGAAAACTTCCAGAGCTTCCTTATTTTTGCCCAGATTTATTAAAGCGATACCTTTCCTTGATAATGCATATCCATCTTTCGGATTAATTTCGATTGCTTTATTGAAAACTTCCAGAGCTTCCTCATTTCTGCCCAGATTTATTAAAGCAGCACCTTTCCTTGATAATGCATATCCATCCTTCAGGTTAATCTCGATTGCTTTATTGAGGGCTTTTAATGCCTCTTCATATCTTCTTTCAGAAATCAATAGATTTCCCTCATAAAGTGGAATTTTTCCCTCTAACTCGCTATCTTTGATTTGAGTAGCAGCCTCCTTTAATTTCTGGATTTCATATGCAGCCTCCTCACGCTCTCCAAACTCAATTAGTTTAGGTGTAAGCTTGAGATAAGCTTCAGTTTTGTACTCAGGAGACAAGGTTTCAGCGACATAGCAGAGATCTTTTAGCACATTTTTTTTCCCGGCTTCAAGAAGTTCAAATTTCATTTTGAAAAGCTCTTTTCGCTCTTCTGGGGTATACCAATACTGTAAAAACTCCAAAAGAATCGACACCCTCTTTCTTCCCAAAGGTTGTCTCATCTCTCTCCACAGCCTGAAAAGTCTCTCTCTCACTTCATATTTAGTATATCTCCCCATAGGTCTTGAAATAACATATCCATCAGTTTCCAGTCTCCGAAGCTGGGTTGTGACGGTTGGAAGGTCCAATCTTGTTTCTTTCGAAATTAGCTTGGGTGTGACAGGCGTCTCAGAAGAAATAACTGCATCAAATATTCTTCTTTTCTGCCCCGTCAAAAGCTGGAATATCTCCTGGTAGTATGGCGTATGTTCATCGATTATCTTTAAAAAAGCTTTCTCGATATTTTCAAGTTCTCCTCTTGCTATCATCTCATAAAATAGTATTACAAGCCTGGGGCTACCACCAGTTAGGTGCGCCAAGCCGTGAATTTTCGGCTCATATTTTTCAAATTCATCAAGGAATTTCGTGTTATTCTCAGCTTCAGCTATTTTCTGTATCAGGTCTTTTATCTCATCAAGTGAAAACTCGCTGAGAAATTGAATTTGGAAAAAATTATAGAAGGGTTCATCATGTTCAGATATGCCAGGGAAAATCATAGGCGCGGATGCCACAATCGAAAAAAAATCATTTTTTTGAAATATCGACCTTAATTTCTGGAGTTCTTTTAAATCTAACTGTTTGAACAATTCATGCAGGTTTTCAATGAAGATAATGAATCTTTTACCATCCCTTTTTGATATGAGCTTAAGTTTTTCAACAGCGGCATGAAGAATCTCATCTTCATTCGCAAGTGAAAGGATTTCTTTTGTATCTTCTTTTTTTTCCTCTAAAATTCGCAAAAATAAGTCAGATGCCCGATAAACCGAATATTCTTCTTCCCTCAATTTTATTGGAACAAGCATTGACCCTAGTTTATTCCTGATCTCATGATATAATAAGACTAAAAAATGAGATTTCCCAATTCCCCTTGGACCAACTATTAAAATAAATCGTGGGGTTTTTTTCCTTGCTGCGTCTTCTATTTCTTTTAAAACGCTTTTGAGAAGCTTTTCCCTACCCACAAAGAGCTTCCTCAGTATGGTCTCATCCATGTTCTCCGGCGAATACCTGTAAAGCATTATATTACTCGCTGTCGCCATAGTACACCCTCCACCAGTCCCTGAGCATCTTAGAATAAAACTTGAGCCCGTTTTCAGGGTCGTGCTCTATGTAAAAATCATTGCTGAGGTCAGCTATCAGATCCATGAATTTTTCGTGATCATCTGAATCAGTTTCATGCCTGAAAATGCCAAAAGCCATATCGACAGGATAATGGTCTGTGCTGCATACTTTTTTCAATATTGCTTTCGCAGCTTTTTCCTCCATGCTCTGATAGAAAATTCGAAGCCTCTGGGAATAATGCTCAAAATAATATTTCCCTTCATTCCCAAGTATGCGGTAATTATACACTTTTTCTATTAATTCCTCGTTGATCTCTCCGCCCCTTGAAACTTTTTCCTCCTTAATTGCGCTGAGCATTACAGCGATAAAGTAGGGTATGTAGGCTTCACCAATGCAGCCAAGTATTTTTTCACCGATCGATGCCTCATAATCCCAACCTTCTTCCGTGAAAACCTTGGCTATCACTTCAAGCGCTAAATCCTTTTGAAAGCCGCCTATCCTGATCCTCCTGAAATCATTGATAACATTGATCCCGCCAGCATTCCTTACCACATTGTCAATACTTACAGAGCCGCCAACAATAAATCTCAGGTTTTTAGAGACCTGCCGAAGCTTCCTGAACCAGTGTAAGAACCTTTCCACTTCTTTCGGCTCCATGTTTTTGAGAGCCACGGGAAATTCATCGATAATGAAATAAATATTTGATTCGATCTCACTGATAATCTCGAATACCTGTCTGGACTTTCCCATCCAATCATCTTTTAAGCCAGTTTCTATCCCGCTGCGGAGTTTTGCCTTACCAATTGGTGTTTCGATCTCCTCTACGCTATCTTTTAACCATTGAAAACTATTTTTAAGAACTGTCATCAATTTAGTTCTTTTGCTGATCCTCTCATTTTCAACCAGAGCCATTACCATTTCAGATAGGAAACGCTGCGGAGAGGACACATCCTCCACTTCAAGAAAAACACTGATCTCGTTACGGTTCGATAATTCTTCGATCAATCTTCTCATAACCGAGGTCTTTCCGAACCTTCGCGGCGCGATCAGAAGAACGCTATCCTTTTTCAATGCATCGAGTATCTGTTCGATCTCCTTTTCGCGGTCAATGAAATCATCCCCTATTGCCGGATTGCCTACTGGTAACATTATCTCACCTTTTGATACATAACAATATTGTTATATAACAATTTTGTTATATAAGGATTTCGTTAATCTCGAAATAATACCGTTTTGTATCTTCCGATTATTATCATGCTTCCACCATTTCCCATTTGATTACCCCGCCTTCTTTAATATTCCCCTTGCCGCAATCACTCCCGTCGCCGCAGCATTCACGATATCCCTCGAAAGCCCGGCGCCGTCCCCGGCAGCGAACAAATTCTTCACCGAACTTTCCATATTCCTGTCCACCAGCACCTGCATTGAATAGAACTTCACCTCAGGCGCGTAAAGGAGCGTGGAATCAGATGCAACACCAGGTATTATTTCGTTCAGCACCTCAAGCCCTTCTCTTATATCAGTGACAATGCGGTGGGGCAGAGCCATAGAAATATCCCCTGGCGTCACGTCCTTCAGTGTATTTATGACCGTATTCTTCATGAGCCTTTCTTGCGTACTGCGCCGTCCCCTGCGTAAGTCGCCCATCCTCTGGAGCACGGGCTTCCCTCCGCCGATGGTTGTTGCAAGTTTCGCAATGCTGCGCCCGTAACGGACTGTATTCTCAATAGGCTCTGTAAGTTCCACCCTCACTAAAAATGCAAAATTCGTGTTCCCAGATTCCTGGTTTCTCATGGAGTGCCCGTTCGTCGCTATGAATCCCTCGTATTCCTCCTTGACCACGAAACCATGCTCGTTGGTACAGAACGTCCTCACAAAATCATCATAAGTCTTTGTCTGGATGTGGAACTTAGGGTCCCGGTTTATTTTTGTTATCGGGTCCATGACTATTGCAGGCACTTCAACCCTGACGCCCACGTCAATTGGCGCGTATTTCGCCCCTATCTTATGCTTCTTGACCACTTCATCTATCCAGGTCGCACCCACCCGTCCAGGAGCGATGATGGTAAAACGCGAGCGTATCTCTGAACCATCTTTCAATACTACGCCCACGCAGTTATTATCCTCAATTATCAGGTCATCAACTTTTGTACTGAGAAGGAATTCCACCCCTCTATCCTTCAGGTCTTTTTCAAAATTCCCAATGACTTTAGGGGCGTTATCAGACCCCATATGCCTCTGCGTAATCTCAATAAAGCGCGCCCCTACTGCCGCAGCCCTGCGTTTCAGGAGTTCGACCTCCTCGCCTTTCGGGATGTATAAATGGTCGGGCGCGCCGTACCGCACGAATACCTTATCCACATGATCTACAAGTTCCCATGCATAATCAGGGTTTCCTGTCTGTTCAGCAAGGTCGCCGCCCACGTCAGGGCGTAAGTTCAGTGTGCCGTCTGAATATGTTCCCGCACCACCCACACCGCACATGATATCGCATGGATCGCAGTGCGTGCAGATACCGCGGCGCTTCATCTTGCATTCGCGCCTGTCGATGTCGCGTCCCTGGTCGATGATGAGCGTATCCAGCCTGCCTGCAAGCTCATCAGCAGCAAACATTCCTGCAGGTCCTGCGCCAACTATAATAACATCATATTCAGATTTCATGAGAGCACCTCGTTGAGGCGGTCAGTATCCCGCGCCATTTTGATCTCGCGGGCTATGCGGCGTCCCATAGAGAGATTCTCATCCACAAGGTCAGAATAAGGAGAGCCGGAAATGAACAGGTTTGTCCCCGCAACGATCCGTGCTGATATCTCAAAGACTTTCAACTCAAGCGTGTCAGTTACCACAGCCTCAAGGCAGAACGGACCGATCATGCCCCCGAACAGTTCAAGCGACTTCTCAACGACTTTTTCCCCCATATCGAATATCCTTGGAAGCAGCGACTCCCTCACTATAAGGGGAATGTTGCCTGTCACCACGAACGTTGGATATATCTCAGCTTCTGCCAGTTCGGTAGGTGAGCCGATCCTGAATATCTCATCGGCGTTAGACTCAACGCGCCTGTCGATGCCAAGTAATTCGAGTGTCCCTTTGCTCAGCGCGTAGCCGTCCTGCTTTATTGGTGAATAGAAATAATGCATGTAATACCGCGTTCCAAGTACGAATTCCTGTATTGTGTATTTTTCAGCTGGATTTATCCTCTTCTTGAAATCTGAATAATTCTTAACAACAAAGAAACCCATACCGCCTTTTGCGCCGTAGTATTTTACCATCATGGGTGAATCGATATCCTCAGGGTTCTTTATCTGTTTTGGCATCTTTATCCCTGCTGATTCAAGCCATTTCCTGCTCATTTCCCTGTCAGATTCCCACTCAAGCACCCTGCGGTTGCCATACGTGGGCAGGCGCAGCTTCTGGAAATTCCCGGCGCCGAGGTACTCAACGAACGAGCCGTGAGGGATGATAATAGCGTTCTTTGCAGCCAGTTCTTTCGTCTTTGAAAGAATATCCTTATAATTTTTCACGATAAAAAATTCGTCTGGTTTTGCTTTCGGGAACGCATCATAAAACCTGGGTGGAGCGCCCATACAAATACCTATTGTTTTGAACCCTTCTTTCCTTGCCCCGTCAAAAATCTGAAGGCTGCTGTGAGAACAAACGGTAGTTATCGCCAGTTCGTCTTTATTGTAGCCTTCTAAAATTTTAAATATCTCCTGTGTTTCGACCATTATGCACCTGTTCAGTGCAGATGTTATATATTTTACTGTGTTAATTAATCTTGTGGAAACTGCCTTTCTATCCCTAAAGCTAATAAATATGATAAACCATTTAATAAATTCATGAAAGCAGTAATTCTTGCAGCCGGAGAGGGTCTGAGGTGTCGTCCGCTCACGCTCACCCGTTCAAAAGTAATGATACCTGTCGCCAATAAGCCTCTGATCGAGCACATCATAAATGCAGTGGCTGAAAATGGAATTAAGGAGATCATACTTGTAGTCGGGTATAAAAAAGAGAGAATAATGGATCATTTTGGAGACGGAATAGACTTCGGGGTAAAGATAAGCTACGTCTTCCAGGATGCTCAACTGGGTACTGCCCATGCTGTAAATCAAGTAAAAGAACATATAGACGGTGACTTTATTGTTCTTAACGGGGATAACCTGATAGACGCTGGAACAATCTCAGACCTTCTTGCAGGAAAGGACGGTGAAGCCACTCTTCTTGCAGTGGAACGCGAGGAAACATCAGGTTATGGCGTTGTTATACCGGAAAACCGAATGGTTAAGAAGTTATTGGAAAAGCCAAAAGAAGTGATCAGCCATCTCATAAATGCAGGGATATATGTGTTCACCCCTGCGATATTTGATGAGATAGACCAGACGCCGCTATCTGAAACCGGAGAATATGCAATTACTGATACAATTCAGCGGATGATCGAAAAAGGAAAAAATGTATCCTTTGTTGAATCAAAATCAATGTGGCTGGATTCGATTCATTCATGGAACTTCCTTACTGCCAATTCAATACTGCTTGAAAAAAGCGCGCAGGACATAAGAGGCACTATTGAAAAAGGCGCATCAATAAAGGGAATGGTCATAGTTGGAGAAGGAAGTATCATTAGAGCAGGCTGCTATATTCTAGGTCCTGTGATCATCGGAAAAAATTGCGACATAGGACCCAATACCGTAATTTTGCCTTCAACCGCTATCGGGGATAATATTACTATTAACTCTTCTGTTGAAATACACAACAGCATTCTAATGAACGACGTGCAGGTTGGATGCAATTCATATATATCTAATTCTATTATCGGCGCAAATAATAATATATGCCCGCAATTCTCGACCGAGGAAGGACGTGATCTCATGATCGAATTGAAAGGGATCCTGCATCATGCGGATATAATTGGCACGGTTATAGGGGACGATAATTTCATAGGTAACCGCGTCCTGATTAAAGCAGGGAAGATGATAGCGAATAATTGTAAAGTGGAGGCAGGTGCGACAGTGCATAGAGATATATCTCCAAATTCCATAGTGGTCTGACATGTGTGGAATAGTAGGATATAATGGCAGGGCTCAGGCAGCTTCTATTCTTATCGATTCCCTGAAGCGATTGGAATACAGGGGTTATGATTCTGCCGGGATCGCTGTTTTTAATGAGAAAACACTTGAAGTTTTTAAGGAGAAAGGCAGGATAGTTGATCTTGAAAAAACACTTCCTGCTGTATCAGGCACTATCGGGATCGGTCATACCCGCTGGGCAACGCATGGAAAGCCAAATAAGATAAACGCCCACCCTCATACTTCAGGAAATATCGCTGTGGTTCATAACGGGATCATTGAGAACTACCAGGAGTTAAGGGACAGATTAACAGCATCAGGTTACACTTTTGTTTCTGAGACTGATACCGAAGCTCTTGCGCATCTTATCAACCACTATTACAAAGATAATCTCATCGATGCCGTGGCATCCGCGCTCAAAGATATCAGGGGTTCTTATGCTATTGCAGTGCTGTGCGGTTCTGAACTCGTAGCTGCAAGAAAGGACAGCCCTCTTGTGGCAGGTATCGGCGATGGGGGGAATTTCATAGCCTCTGACATCCCCGCAATATTAAAATATACACGCAGGATGATCTTCCTTGATGACCTTGAGATCGCTTCTGTAACTCCTGATGGGATATCTTTTTATGATGTCAATAAAAAACCAGTAGAAAAGACCGTCAAAACCATTGAATGGGACATGGCAGCAGCCGAGAAATCAGGGTACGAGCATTTTATGCTCAAGGAAATACACGAACAGCCCAGGTCGCTTCATGAAACCCTTGCCGGAAGGATCATGGAACTTGAAGGAACTATCAATTTCGAAGGGCTTGGTCTTTCAGAGTCAAATATAAGCGATATCTCGCGCATTTGCATCATCGCGTGCGGCACTTCTTTTAATGCAGGGCTTCTTGGAAAATACCTTTTTGAATATCTTGCAAAGATCCATGTTGATGTGGAGATAGCATCAGAGTTCCGTTATGCCCATTCAGCGCCAGGAAGTCTTGTCATCGGCATATCTCAGTCAGGGGAGACCGCTGATACCCTTGCAGCTTTGCGAGTGGCTAAAAGCACAGGGTGCAGGACGCTTGCTATTGCAAACATCATGGGAAGCACTATTACAAGGGAATCTGATGATGTCATATATATCAGATCTGGACCTGAAATAGGGGTAGCAGCAACAAAGACGTTTACCTCGCAGCTTGGAGTAATATATCTCCTTGCTCTTTATTTTGGAAAGATAAAGTGGACTATAAATTCTGACCAGATGAAACGAATGCTCACAGCCATGAAACAGTTGCCTTCAAAGATTACCCGCATACTTGATAACAAGGAAATGATAAAAAAATGCGCCGAATTAATAGCTTCATCTAATGACGCTTATTTTGTCGGGCGCACATTCAATTACCCTATCGCTCTTGAGGGTGCTTTAAAGCTCAAAGAAATATCCTATATCCATGCTGAAGGATATGCTGCAGGGGAGTTAAAGCACGGCCCCCTGGCTCTTATCACAAAGAACACTCCGGTCATTGCCATAGCTACCAAAGGGCAGACCTATGATAAAATGCTGAATAACATAAAAGAGATCAAAGCAAGGGAAGCGCATGTCATCGCAATTGCCAATGAGAACGATAGCGAAATTGAAAAATATGTTGATGATGTGATCAGAATTCCATCCACTGAGGATATCCTGATGCCTCTCCTGTCAACTGTTGTCGTTCAGCTTCTCTCGTACTATGTCGCAAAGACAAGGAATTGTTCCATCGATCAGCCAAGGAATCTTGCAAAAAGCGTTACTGTGGAGTGAAAACATGAGCGATGGGACATCTGTTAAGTTCGGATCTTCTGGCATAAGAGGGATGGCAAATACGGAGATCACGCCAGAGCTTGCACTGGATGTGGGGCTTGCTGTGGGAAGTATTTATCCTGAGATCGCAGTAGGTCATGACCCAAGGATAGCATCAGAAATGATAGAGAACGCAGTGGTTGCAGGATTGCTTTCAGCAGGAAGCAAAGTGGTCAAAATCGGAATGGCGCCTACCCCGACGCTTGCGCTTTTTTCAAAACGATTCGGATGTGGCATCATGATAACAGCGTCTCATAATCCGGCGCAGTACATAGGAATGAAGCTTTTTTCTGACGGGATGTCATTTGATACACAGCAGCAGGAAGATATAGAAAATATATTAAGGGGGAAAAAGTTCAGGCGAGCGGGTTGGGAGAAAACCGGAAACCTCTGCGCTTCAAATGAAGCCCTAAGAGAGCACTCTGAACTCATATTGGAAAACATAAGCATTGGCGGTTCAGGGTTGAAGGTTGTTGTGGATTGCGGTAATGGTGCAGCATCCGTGATAACACCCTATGTACTTGGAAAAATGGGATGTGAAGTTATAACAATCAACTCACAGCCTGATGGCAACTTCCCGGGAAGAGAGCCTGAGCCTGTTGAAGAGAACCTTGGCATATTGAAGAGTACAGTAAAAACTGCTGGCGCAGACCTTGGAATTGCGCATGACGGGGATGCCGACAGGATGATGGCTGTTGATAATAAAGGGCGATATGTGAGCGGGGATAAAATGCTGGCATTCTTTGCATTGCGTGAAGCAAGAAAAGCAATAGCTGTGCCGGTTGATACTTCAAGGGTGGTTGATGACATGCTTGATGGAATAAAAATAACACGGACACGGGTGGGGGATGTCTATGTTGCTGAGGCTCTTAAAAAAACGGGAGGAGATTTCGGAGGCGAGCCCTCAGGCGCATGGATATTTCCAAGGGTATCTTTATGTCCTGATGGCATCTTTGCAGCCGCGCGCCTTGCTGAGATAGTAGAGAAAGAAGGAGAACTCGGGAAATTGCTTGACTCAATCCCGGAATATCCTGTTAAACGCGGTGCGTTTCCATGCAGGGACAGGAATAAGGCTATGGTTCAAATAATCGAGAAACTAAAAAAATTTGGGGATATCAGTACAATGGACGGTGTCAGGGTTGACCTCGATGATGGATGGATCCTGGTGCGCCCAAGCGGGACAGAGCCGAAAATAAGGATAACAGTTGAGTCAAATGGCAGGTGCGAGAAATTGTATGATATGGCTTGCGGTATTGTGAGGGAGGCAATAGCTTGAAAGCTGTGATACTTGCTGCAGGTAAGGGCACGAGGATGGGACCGCTTACTGAGAATAGACCAAAGGTAATGCTTCCTGTGGCAAACAGACCGCTGCTTGAGCATATTATCCTGACGTTAAAGATCGCAGGCATCAGGGACATCCTGATGGTAACCGGATACTGCAAGGAAAAGATAGAAGACTATTTTAATGACGGCTCAAAGCTGGGGGTAAATATTGAGTATGTTGAACAAAAGGCGCAAAAAGGGACTGCTGATGCCATAGCATCTGCAAAAAATTTGATGGATGAAAGATTCCTTGTGACAAATGGTGATGTGCTTGCAGCAAGTTCTGATATCAAGAACCTGCTGAAAGCGGATGGCGATGTCATAATAGGTTCAAAAAAAGTCGCTTCTCCTGAAGAATACGGTATTCTCTATGTTAAAGGGAAGCGGGTGGAAAAGATAGTTGAAAAACCAAAAAGTTCGACCTCTGATATTGCAAATGCAGGAATATATGTGTTCTCACCTGAGATATTTGATGCCATCAAGAACACAATGCCATCCCCCCGCGGCGAATATGAGATCACGGATTCCATACAGCAAATAATAGATTCAGGAAAGCATGCAGGTTTTGTGCTTCTTGAGAAATGGCAGGATATTGGTTTCCCCTGGCATGTGCTGGAAGTGAACGAAATGATGCTTACCGATGGAACTGATATCCAGTGGGAGATAAGAGGCGAGGTCGAACCACTTGCTACACTTAAAGGGAATGTTTCTGTTGGAAAAGGGACGATAATCAGGAATGGGTCTTATATTATCGGACCTGTTGTTATCGGAAATGACTGCGATATCGGACCGAATTGCTTTATCAGACCTGCGACTAGCATCGGTGATGGAGTGAGGATTGGCAATGCCGTGGAGGTGAAGAACAGCATAGTGATGAACGCGACGCATATAGGACATCTGAGCTATGTCGGGGATAGCATAATTGGAGAGGGGTGCAACTTCGGTGCAGGTACAAAAATAGCGAACCTGAGGCATGACGGCAGGACAGTAATGGTCGAGCTTGCAGGGAGAAAGCTTAATTCAGGGAGGAGAAAACTTGGCGTGATAATGGGGGATGATGTTCATACAGGCATTAACAGCATGATGAACGTAGGGGCTGTGGTTGCGGGAGGCGCGTGCATAGATCCGGGTGAGTATGTGAAAGGGGTGTACGGGAAATGAGCATAACAATGCACAACCCACTAGAAAAGCTTAAGGCTTTCTTTTGCTATTCATATAAGGTGATGAATTCTGCCAAAAAGAGCATTAATCAGCGTTTCTGATAAGACTGGAATAGTTGATTTTGCAGCAAACCTGAAAAGGCTTGGTTTTGAGATCATTTCTACTGGCGGAACGTCCAGAGTTCTTAAAGAAGCTGGAATTAAGGTCAAAGACGTTTCAGATATTACCGGGTTCCCTGAAATTATGGAGGGCAGGGTAAAGACGCTTCACCCCAAAATACACGGCGGCATCCTTGCAGTCCGGGACAATCCACTGCATGCCAAAGAAGCTAAAAAAAATGGTATCGACTATATAGATATAGTGGCAGTGAACCTGTATCCATTTGAGAGAACGATCGCAGATAAAAATGCGACGCTTGATGATGCTATTGAGAACATCGACATCGGTGGACCAACTCTAATCAGGGCGGCAGCAAAGAACTATCGCCATGTGGCTGTTATTACAGACCCTGAAGACTATTCGAAGATTCTGAAAGAGCTTGGCAAAGGGGAAATCAGTCCGGAAACAAAAGAGCGCCTTTCTGTCAAAGCTTTCAGGCGGATCGCGGATTACGACTGTGCCATTGACACATACCTTAGTAACAGGCTTGCAAATGAAGATATCCTGCGTCTATTGTTCGTTGAAGGCAGGACACTCAGGTACGGCGAGAACTGGCATCAGACCGCAAAATTCTATAAAGAGCCTGACGTGACCGAACCGTCAATAGCGAACGCAAAACAGCTACACGGCAAAGCGCTATCGTATAATAACTATGTTGATGCGGAAAGCGCGCTGAACATTATACTTGAGTACAGGGATGAGATTGCAGCAGCCGTAGTAAAGCACACGAACCCCTGCGGCTTCGCGACAGGGAAAACGCTGAAAGACGCACTTTCACGCGCATGGGACGGAGATCCGGTATCATCATTCGGAAGCATTATATGCCTGACCAGAAACCCCGACCTTGAGACCGTGGAGTTCCTGAAGGGCAGGTTCGTGGAACTGATAATAGCGCCCGGATTTGATGATGATGCGCTCACGTTCCTGAAAAACAAAAGCAAGGACATTCGCATCATCGAGCTAGCACTGGATAAAGGAGAAGCACTTTCGAATACATACCATTACATTCCTGGAGGGTTGCTTGTTCAGTCGAGGAACACAGGATTGTATGAAAAATGGGACGTTGTCACACAGGCTGCATTCCCTGAAGAAAAACGAAAACTTGCAGAGTTCGCTCTCGCTGCGTGCAAGCATACCAAGTCAAATGCCGTGGTAATTGCGAGGGAATATGAAATAGGCTTTTTCCAGATACTTGCTATCGGGGCAGGTCAGCCCAACCGCGTGGACGCTATCCGGAAACTTGCAGCCACAAAAGCTGTTGATAACCTTAAGTTGCTGTACGAACAGGAGAAACCCGGTGTCAGCGAGGATGAATTCATCAGGAACATCATGAGCGAATGCGTCATGGCAAGCGACGCTTTCTTCCCGTTTGACGATAGCATCGTGTACTCGGCAGAGAGTCACATCAGGTATATTGTATCGCCGGGCGGTTCCATACGGGATAAAGAAGTGATCGTAACTGCGGACAAGCTCGGGGTTTCGCTTGTGTTTACAGGGATGAGACATTTCCTTCATTGATGTCATTTCGTTAAGCTTAAGTAGCCGCATTATAATCCATCTATAAAAAGAGGTGGCAGTATGACGGACAATAACGTAGTCTATGTCGGGAATAAACCAGTAATGAACTATGTTCTCGCTGTAGTCAAGGAATTCAACAACGGCGCAAATGAAGTTGTTATAAAGGCAAGAGGAAAAGCCATATCAAGGGCTGTTGATGCTGTTGAAGTCTCACGGAACAGGTTTTTAACTGACACAAAGATTAACGGAATCACAATAGGCACGGAAAAAATGGTCTCGGAAAACGGAGCATTGAACGTTTCCACCATTGAAATTGTACTTGGGAAATAACAATATCTCAAATATACCATCGCAAGTTATATAGTCACATTAACGAATATTATATAAAATTCAGGTGTGATAATGACAATTAAACTAGGATTCGTTGTTTCGGAATTCAACCGTGATTTGACAAGCCAGATGGAGATACTCGGAAGAGAACATGCTGCTTTCCTGGGCGCTTCGGTTGATAAAGTATTATATGTACCCGGTGTTTTTGATATGCCCCTGGCAGTAAAAAAACTTGCGCAGGACAAGGGTATAGATGCTGTTGTGACGATCGGCTGCGTTATACAGGGTTCGACAAAACATGATGAGATAGTGATACAGCATGCATCGCGCAAAATTGCCGACCTTGCCCTTGAGTATGGGAAGCCGGTAACTCTTGGTATTTCAGGTCCCGGCATGAGCAGGCTTGACGCACATGAACGCGTGGAGTATGCAAAGCGCGCGGTCGAAGCTGCCGTAAAAATGATCAAAATGCTAAAAGAATAAACTCTTAGCCATTGGTAAACAGATCATGCATTGAGTAAGGATTCAGTGGTACTCCTATTATTTCCCCGGGCTTTTTTTCATTGCATCCATTCAGGGTTAAGATGCACTGGCAGACCGGTCGAATACACTCAGGACAGCGTTTTCTGGTCACAGGGATCATTTTAAAATGTCACGGTTTAACTATTCCGGCGCTGCTGCTGCTCTGTATTATTGCGTGATATTCCTCAGGAAATATATCCCGCATATTCTCGAGCAAAAAGATGTTCCTCGTGCAAAGCATGACCTTGTTTGCTGTTAGTCTCTCTGGAGCGCATTTTTCCATCCACAGGACGACTTCGTTGGATTCACTCATCGTATTCATCTCCTTCCTTTTTATCCTCCTGTTTGCTCCTCATCATAATCATAATCATTATATGTATATATATGTTGCTGTGGTTTTTCCAAAAAACTGAAAGTTATGTCATTTTTTTTCATTATATTAGTTGTCAGAATGTCTTAAATATCAGAAAAGAGTGTTTGAGCTAACTTTATGACAGCAAAAAGGCTTCAAAAGATAACTGAATCCGCAACGCTGCGGATATCAAACCTTGCCAGCGAATTGAAAAGCCAGGGCAAAGATATTATAAGTTTCAGCCTGGGGGAACCGGATTTTGCAACACCGTCACATATCATTGACGCTGTGAAAGCATCGCTTGAACGCGGTGATACGCACTATACCCCCTCCCCCGGCATCCCCGAGCTTCGGAAAGCGATAGCTCAAAAGCTGAAAAGCGAAAATAATATAGAAACAAAACCAGGCAACATAATCGTAACTCCAGGGGCAAAGCAGGCAATTTTTGAGGTCATGCTGTCCGTACTGCAGGAAGGCGATGAAGCCATCCTGTTCGACCCTGCCTGGGTATCATACGATCCATGCGTGATGCTCACAGGTGCAAAAACAGTGTGGGTCCCGACCGATGCAGATAAAAGCTTTACACCTGTGGACCTTGCTGAATACATTACAAAAAAGACAAAAATTATCGTAGTGAACAGCCCATGCAACCCCACTGGCGGGGTTTTTGGCAGGGAGACCTTAAAAGAGATCGCAGATATAGCTGTTGATAAGAATATACTGGTCTTATCAGATGAGATATACGAGAAGATAATCTACGATAAGGAACACATAAGCATCGGCTCGATGGATGGGATGCAGGATATGGCTATCACAGTTAATGGTTTTTCAAAAGCATATGCGATGACAGGATGGAGACTTGGGTATGTGAGCGCGCCAAAGGAGATATATGAGCAGATGCTCAAACTTCATTCTCATTCAGTGAGCCAGGCGACTTCTTTTGTCCAGTATGCAGGAATAGCAGCGCTCCAGGGCGACCAGACCTGCGTGACTGATATGGTGCGCGAATTCAGGGCACGAAGGGATCTTATCGTACGGGGATTGAACAAACTGGGTATAAGATGCGCCATGCCTGACGGGGCGTTCTATGCGTTTGCAGATGTAAGCAAATACGGCAGCGGCGAAAAGGTGGCTGAACTCTTACTCAATAAGGCATTTGTTGCGACAACACCAGGATCTGCGTTCGGTGAAGCTGGAAATGATTTCATAAGGATATCCTATGCTACTTCGCAGGAACGCATCAAGGAAGCGCTGAGACGGATGGAAGCGGTTCTATAACTTCCCATTCCTTTCCAGCACTCTTTTGATTATCGATGCGCTGCTGCACAGTTCACATTGCTCAAAAGACTGTATCCTTATGACCTTTGCATTAATCCCACTGGCATTTAACTTTGCTTGAAGTTCTTTTTCATTGAAAAACTGGTTATTTCCAAGAGCTATGATATCAGGTTTTATCTCCCGAAGCGGTTCAAAAATATCCCTGTCACTCCCCAGCATCGCCTTATCCACAATGCGCAGTCCCTTCACCATCGCCAGCCTCTGGGCTTCCGGGACAATGGGCTTTGGCTTGTGCTTTATCATCGAATCGCGCGCCACAATAACATAGAGTTCATCTCCAAGCGCCCTGGCTTCGGAAAGGTAGCGCAGGTGCCCTGGATGCAGTATATCAAATGTACCGGTTGCAAGGACTCGAACCATCGACCTTAATATTATTTTTGCCTGTTAAAAATGTTTGTAATCAGACGTATATGGTGCAGTCGATGTCCAGGTACATCACACAGGCTTTTTTCTTTCCGCCCCAGTTTTTTGGATCATCAACATCGATGATAATGCTTGGCAAATTTTTTACAGCGTTAACAAGATATTTGTTCATCTCAAGATTGCATGATGGCAGGCATATTATATGGTCGCTGACCTGCCTGCAATCCATGAGCAGTTCGTAGAACGGCTCCACGATTTGCCAGGCATAATCTATTTCGTTTCCCATGAACTCGCAGAACTCATTATAATCGCTCTTCTGGAAAGCCTCGCTGAAAGCATCTTTTTCAAGGAGGGCTGTGTAGCACTGTACATACACGTCCTGGAAAGATTTTGGCTTGAAGGGCAGGTTGAAGGCATCGCAGCACACGACTTCAAGACCCTGTTTCTTTGCCTGCCTGCAAAGGGTCATGTTGATGTCTATACCCACAAAAAGCTGCCATTCTTTGCCTTTTGTTTCGTACAGCCTGGAGTGATCCCCGCAGCTTATTTCAAGGATGGAGTTGGGTTTTATCATAACGGTCAGGGTTATATTATAGCATTTTTCTCAAATTACCGGATTTTTATTAAACCGCATGAACTTAAATAAACGTATTATTAAACTTATTGGTGGTATTTGAAATCTGCGTTGCGTGCCCCGAAGCACAAGAAGGAAAGTACAACAAACAGAACATTTGGGAGGAAAACAAAACACAATGTATGTTCAAAGGGTTAAAATCCCACTGCATGGGTCTGCCCCCATGCAA
>JAQUNZ010000015.1 GCA_028717345.1 Candidatus Methanoperedens sp. | reverse complement strand
AAAATATTTTATCATTTCAGAGGTTTTGTGCACTTCGATATTTGATTCAAACAGCGGACGGCCCATTTCGATTGTTATGAGGTTGCTTATATCCTGTATTCTTTTTAGAAGCTCATCCCCGATCCTGATAAAAATTCTTGTCCTTTCTGAAATGTCAGTATTTTTCCAGCTTTTTTGGGCAATCTTCGCTTCCCTTACGGCTTCTGTTACTTCTTCAACGCCTGCAAGACATGCTCTTGCGATGACATCGCCTGTAGCAGGATTCAAAGATTCGAATGTCCTATCGCAGGTTTTCCAGTTTCCTCCGATCAATAGTTTTCCATCAAGCATAGCTTTTACCTGCCATAATCTACAGCATACAACTTTTTATAGTATCCTCACTCGCCAGAATATAATCTAACATTCATCGTAGCTATTCCATTCATGCATATTATTATTTTTATACATATATTTAATGCATAAAAATAATAATATGCATAGATTTCATGCATAAAATATATAAGTATGCTTTACCGATATACAAACAATGGAAGAACGACACAGATCGTTGTTGATCAGACAAAATCCATGGTGGCAAGAAAAAAAGCTGGTTGTGCCAGTATTTGAAAGGGACTTGCTTGAGACTTTACTCAAGTATCTCGGATCCAGGCAGATAATTGCTGTTGTCGGCCTTCGGAGAATTGGAAAAACCGTTTTAATGAAACAACTTATCAATAAACTTGATGCGCCGAAAAACAATATATGTTACATCTCTTTTGATGATATTGATTATCAAAAATATGAAGTAGCTGAAGATCTTGTAAAATATTTTCTTGAGTTTTCAGATAAAACCGGGATTCGTTATCTTTTTCTGGACGAAATACAGAAATTACCAAACTGGGCAGATTTGTTGAAAACTTATTATGATATTGAAGAGAAATTGAAAATATTTGTCACAGGTTCTGCGAGCCTTGAACTTGGAGAACATAAAGAAACGCTTGCTGGCAGGCTGTTCTCATTTAATCTCCCGGTCATGAAATTCAGTGAATTTGCAAGATATTCAGGAATGGAATATCAGGTAACTGAAGATATTTTCAGGGAATATGACCTGAAATATTCGGAAAAAAAAGAGACCTACAGGGAGCTGTTTGAAAAGTACCTTTTAAAGGGTGCATTTCCCGAATTGTTGGAAATAAATGATGAAGAATTTATAAAAAAATATATTAAAGAATCGGTAATTGAGAAAACCATAGTTGACATTGCCCGGATTTCAGGGGACGACGAAAAAATAATTTATGAATTATTCAGACTGCTTGCAAATGGCAATGCACAATTATTTGAAGTGATCAACTTATCAGGTATTTTGAAAGTCAACAGGAACCGCGTGTCCCATTACATCAGTTTGCTTGAAAAGTCATTTCTAATAAAAATCAGCTACAATTTTACTGCGAGCGTTTCAAAACAGGTAAGGGCGAGCAAAAAGCAGTATTCTGCGCACAGTTCAATTGTAATAGCACTGCTTGATTATCCGTTTAGCGCTATAAGAACCGAAGTTGCAGGACATCTTGTTGAGGCAGAAATTGCAAACAAAATTGAGAAAAGCTCTTTTTGGAGAACGCCTCAAAAAGACGAAGTCGATATTATAGCTAAACGAGATGACAAGCCTGTGCCAATAGAGGTAAAATATCAGCAGCAGATAACAAATAGGGATTTTAAGCCGCTATTGAAATTTTGCAAGCAATTCAAGATCAAAAAAGCAATAATAGTAACAAAAGATATGCTTGAGAGCCAAAAAGCTGATGATTCGGATATACTTTTAATTCCTGCATGGTTTTTCCTGCTTTATTGGAAGTAAAGAAGTAAAACTCAAATATTTCATACGATCCTTTGCCCACCAGAATATACATATAAATTCGGTTTTCTCACAAATGCCACAAGCGTCATTCCGACCTTATTTGATAGCTCAATACCCGTACTCAACGGCGCTGCCTTGCTAACCACGATCGGTATCCCTGCCCGCGCCGCTTTTGCCACCATCCCGCCTGAAAGCCGTCCAGTTGTAACAAGGGCGCAGTCGCAAAGGTCTTTTCCCGAAAGCAGCGCCGCTCCGGCAGCCTTATCCACAGAGCACGCCCTGCTGACATCCTCGCAAAACGATACTATTTCCCCATCAGTTGTGCAAATAAGCGAGGAGTGAGTTCCGCCGGTTCTTCTCCAGATCTTCCCCTTCTCTTTTATTAGTTCGATAGCATTCAGCAATACTTCTTTTTCCATCCTGACTTTTGAGGTGACAGGTTCTATTCCTTCCCATGATGATTTTATACCAATGCATCCCGAACTCCTGACCTCTGTCCACAATTCAAATTCACTAATATCGAGTGAACTCTGGCAAAAAACGGTATCTACCTGCACAGATATCGAATGAATGTCTTCGATTCCCTTAAGGACACCCTCGCATATAAGAAATCCCACAGCAAGTTCGCGAAGCTCTCGAGGAAGGGCAAGAAGGGTAACGAGGTGTCGCCCATCCAGCATGATTTTTATGCTCTCTTCTTCCACGACATCCAGTTCAAGTTCTTTTCGCACATCTTCGGAAATTTCCACACACTTTGTCAAAATATATGGGGCAGAAGAATCATGCACCTCATCCTTCCAGTAACTTGTCCATTTTCCTGCTTTTTCAGCGTGCCAGTTTTCTTTCATTTGTATGCTAAAAGTGCAATATTGTATAAACGTATTTCCTAATTAATCTCGAATGAGATGCCATGCTTTTCTTTCAAAAATTGGATTATATTTTTTACAATAGTGATGGTTTTCTTGTAGGCATCGTTCGCATCCTGGTATGAATATTCCTGTGAAGGAATCCATATCGGTTTATCTGGATTTGTAAATAAAGGATATCTTGATTTGATTGCCTGCCGCTCTAAATATTTAGATTCACGAATTAAATTATTAATGCCTGGCATCTCAGGAAAAGCCTGAAGAAACCTATCTGAAACCCAGTGGTCGTCGGTTATTATGGCGCCTTTTAAAGCAAGACTGGCTTTCATTGCTTTTTCAATCGCTTGCTGTGAATGATAGATTGACCTGCTGAATTCTCCCCCGTCCAGAAGTAATTTTGCAGACCGCACATCTGAGCATGCCTCCATCATAAGAGCTTCAAAAATTTTTTGGGTTTCAGGCACTTTCTATCACCGCTAAACCAGGGATTTTCCAGAAACCTTTTTCAATTTTTGTTGCATGCCATTTATGTAGATTGAACTCGAAATTTTTTAGTAAATTGCTGAAGAAGCTGCCCTTATCATATATAATTCTATTTGCATCATAAATTTCAAGCAGCAATGGATTGGCTGATTCTATTGAATGTGAAATTTCATCTTTGCCCACAAGATTCATGTGGATAGGGGTGGAGTATTTCAATTCAATATCTTCAGTAAGTTCAAGAATCATTTTATCGCGTGCTCTCCAGTCTTCTATGAGATTTTCACACACTACGATGACATCAATATCTGAAGTTTCTGTAAAATTGCCCTTAACGATAGAGCCGAACAGGACAATAGATAAAAGGCTCTGGCTGAATTTCTGCTTAAGGACGGCTGTTAGTTCTGTGATGAGTTTTGTTTGCATTTTACATCTCCTCCATATCAAACCGTACAGATTTTATATTAAGATACGATATCTCATATTTTAATGAAATGTTCATGTTCTCCCCATTTTGTTTTTAAAAAATCATTTATTGCTTTTGTAATGCAAACAGAATGTTCTTGCTGCATAATAATAAAAAAAGCTCTCGCAGAACCTCTTTTGTATCTCAGACAAATAATTTGATTATTATTTATTTCTAATTCTTTGATTAGTTTATCTTTCTTATCTAAAAGGACGTTATTGAATTTATCAGTGCGATCAGCGTGCTGATAAACTACCAAACTTTGTCCATTTTCAAAATAGTCCCTAATCTCATTACAATAAACATGTTTTGGGGATTTATCTTCATCTTTGATGCAGATGCCATTATCCGGGTCAAAAAATACTAGCTCGCTTCCAGATAGATTACTAATACTTCTGCTCAGCCAATTTTTTCTATTATTTTCTTTAAGTTCATTTTTATGAAAAATAGTTCCTTTTGGTAGAATATTATGATATTCAATTTGTTTCAGGCATCTAATTTCGGGATTCTTACCTTCATCCCATTCTCTGATTATTTTCTGTAATTTTTCATAAAGTTCTTTATTACAATCGCCTAATTTTTGAGCATATTTTGTATCTTTAAGTAAATATTTATAAAACTTACCGTCTTCAGATTTATTCTCATTGGGGGTAGGTGAAGTAAGATACCAATTCACGCCTAATCTGAGTTTTGTCTCAGACGCAATAAAATTAAGTAATCCATATTTTCCAAAATCACCTATATCTGCGACATATCGATCTTGCATAATTGATTTCAATCCTTACGATTGATTATATAAAGAGTATTACCATATATTAATTTTGTTATCCAGTTTCAATCCTGATGGTCAAATTATTGTATATGTTCCAAGACGATAGCGCGCCAATTCACCCCGGCGCGCCGCCTTCGGTATTCCAGCCACATTCCTGACGGCTCGCCCGGTGAATTTGGACTCCGAGTCCGTCCCGAGTTCGCCACTTTCCATTTCCATCTCTATTTCAACTTCTTTATCCTCTCAAACAACTGCTTCATCGTATCTTCATTGCTTTGCGTAAACCCAAAAGGCGACTCTGTGAAAGGCTGGAAATAAACAGGCACATCATCCAGCCTGTAAAATGTTCCGTCGCATTCCATGGCATCGATCACTCCGGGCAATACAACATCAGAAGCAAGCGTAGTCGGGCATGGCGCAATATCAAGGCAGGCCAAAGGTATCTCCTTCAGGTATTCAGCACACGTTGCAGGGAAATGGGAAACAAGGTCAGCCGACATCACAAATGCAGCATCCACATCCCTGTCTCGCAGTACATCAACAGACGTGTACTCACCCGGATTATATCGCGGGAATCCGCGCGCAAAGTCAAGCCCGAAAGGGTATCCATAAAGATAAGAAGCTATCTGGTTGAATCCCGCCACATTGCAGTGGCCGCGAAGCGCCCCTATTACGAACTTGGTGTGGTTGTTGAGTTCCTTTACAAGGTTAAATGCAAGCTCGGCATTCCTGTGCTTCCCGTATGATGATGCTATGCCAAGGCCAACGTATATTGCGCCGAAACTGGTGCTTTTCATCATCTCAAGCATCTCTTCCATGGTAGATATAGGAACTCCGGTTATCTCTTCCACCGAAGGATGCGGTTTTTTTCCATGAAGTAGTGTCAGAAGTGCTGAAAGCAGTTCATAATCCGTATTTTGCTTGAGTTGCACATGCAGGTCTGAGGCATCGGCGGTGATCGATCTTCTCGGATCAACTGTGATTATAGTCCTGTCAAACCTCCCGCGCTTTGTCCAGTATCCCCGCGGGAAGACGCTGTACCGTGACATGTGCCTTGGCATGGATTCAAGAGGGTTGGCTCCCCAGTAGATCGCAAGGCTGCTCCTGAGTTTTGGCTGGCCTGCTGTAGATCCTACCCTTCCGGCTTCCTGGATACCCATCGCAGTCGGCCCATGGCACTCGGTTGCGTTGGAATCCACCACTGCACCAAGATACTCGGCGATATGAAGACCCACCTCCATTGCTTCGCAGGAGGTTTCACTACCCATAAAGAGAAGGGGGCGCTTTGCGTTAACAAGGATTTCGGCAGCCTTGTCCAGTGCTTCATCCCATTGCGCTTTCCTGAATATTCCGTTCTCCTTTATTTGCGGTTCCCTGATCCTGTGATGGCTTACGATTTCATGGAACTTGGCATTTCCCATCTTGCAGGCGTTCTTCACATTAATGTTTTCACCATCGTAATCAATCTGTATATCATCACATGACGCCCCGCATACCGGGCAGATAATGTTCTTGCTGATCATGTTATCTCCTCCCTGCATAGACTTTCAACACAATATCTTCGGCGCTTTTCACTTCTTCCTCAGTTGCTTCTATGAACACCGGACTTCCCTTGTAGAGGGGAGACCCTGTGGAGAAAGTCTCAGGTTCCACAACCACGTTTGGCCATATCGATCTTGGCATGAATATCTGTTCCTCTGTCACCGAATCCTCACACTTTGCAGTAACAACGACCTCGCGTGTTTCATCATTTGAAATTATTTTCACACGCTGTGGGCTGCCCAGTTCTTTGAATATCCTGGGATGGATCACTGCCACTGCGCATTCCTCCTGGTATCCGGGTGAAAGCTTGTCTCCGCCCTTGGCAAGCCTGCCCTCGTTTATCGTGCTTCCTGAGTTCAACAATACCTTGATACTCATTCTTCACACCTCCTCATTAGCTTCTTTTGATGCGAACAGTATTCCTTTTGGCGTCTTACTTATCGCATAGTCTCCCGCGAATTTCTTGAATTCCCCTGATACCACAGTTTCACCGGCTTTCGGGTTATTTTCAGTGCCTGCATACTCAAAGCCTGGCGATAATTGTCTGATTTTCCCGCTTACAACGAAGGTACCCCCTGACATTTGAGCGCCTACTCCACGGATGGCATCGCCTTTTACCACGATAAGACCGCTATTCATTCTAATCCCTGCGAAATTCTCAACGTTTCCGCCAACATAGATCTCTCCACCGCTCATTCCACCTCCGAGCTGGCTCTTTGCATTTCCATCTATGATTATTTTCCCCCCATTCATTCCGCGCCAGCTTCCCCTGTAGGCGCATCCAACGTGGTCTCCGGCATTCCCCATTATATGAAGGGTTCCCCCTTTCATCTCCATGCCGGCCCATGAGCCTGCATCGCCTTTCACGAGAATACTTCCTCCTGTCATTTCAGAGCCAACATGCATGCCCGATGAGCCTTCTATCACTATCTCCCCGGCTTTCATGCCATGTCCGATATGTTTCACTCTCGGTACATCGCCTTTTACAATGATCTTCGTATCTGCTGCCGTGTTCCCTGCGCTTCCCTCAACATCAAAGAATTCACAAAGCGCAAGTTGTTTTGCTCCCTGCCAGATGATCAACTGTTCAATTTCACTGTTTGTCTTTCCCGCAAAGATATCCGGGTTGATGACTTCTGCCTCAACCATGATATCGATGCTGCCTTTTGGTCGCAATATTACTTCTGTCATCACTTTCACCTCCCCACGACCGCTTCAAGGGGTTTGTTTACCTGCACAGGCGAAGGATTTCGAATATACTTATCAGGTACCGGGTAATTCGCAAAGCCCAGGGTGTAGTACTTGAACCACTCTTTAACGTCCTTTAACATTTCTTTCTCAATCCTATCGTCCATATGCGCTTCGCTGAAAAATGTCCTGCCATGTGGAACTGACATTATCTCCCCGTTCTGCGCCACAATCCCACCGTCCTTTATGGTGTAGGCGGCATTCTGGAACCCTCGTATGATATTTGTATAGTCATTTACATCAAATTTCGTGGGATCGAAGTCGTATATGGTCACATCCCCATCCGCTCCCGCTCCGAGATGACCTTTCCTGTGAGCTATCCCCACAGTCCTTGCAGGGTTTGCCCTTGTGAGGATCGCTATCTCGTAGAGTGTCATCTCACGGTCAGTACCTCCAAGACTGCTTCTGTCCTGCGCCCACTTGTGGCATTCAGCAAAAGTGGCATCTCTGGCTTTCTTTGACATAAGCCAGGCAATAACCTGCGGATATTTGGTGAACGGACCTCCGTTGGGATGGTCGGTTGTCAGGATGGTCTTCCAGGGATCATTGACAAGCAGCAAAAGTTCAAGCCCGATAGCCCATTCCACGCTGTGTACCGGGTTTGCTTTCAGGTAATTGAATGTAAGTATGCCAGAACCGCACTCAAGCTCAATGTCCTTATTAGACCACTTGTTGCCGGTGAGCTTATAAAGATTATGTATCGCAGGCCCGTCCCCGGTCATTACTGTTGCCGGTCCGAAGGGAACAGCGCCGTTATCTATCACGACATGATCAGATTTGTTTACATAATCGACAATACCTTTTGCTCCGGAGGCAAAATCCATCCATGAGGTACCACCGAACGAGTTGAACTGGGCATGCGCAAGATATACGCTCTGTTTTCTCTCAGGATCGATTTTAGTCTTTTGCCATTCTACATCCATCTTGCATTCGACCTTCACATCGCGTGTCACATCAAGAGAATCCCTTGTAATTTCCCAGCATCCCGGATGCCCCAGGTTGTTGGCGTGCAGGTGCAGGGACATGGGCATTCCGAGCATTTCGTTTACTTCTGCAAGGCCGTGAATAACTTCCCTTGAGGTTATCCCGAAGTGGATATTCGGCTCATCCAGCGAACTCACGTTCTTTCCCCAGCCCCAGTTCTCAACACCCGCAGGATCGACGCACTTTATCCCGTAGGCTTTATGCGTCCTCATCATCCACGCCACATACGCGGCAGCTTTCTCAATATCCCCTGCTTTGAGGTAGCGCATTATGAACCAGTTATTGCCAAGTACCAGATACCCGCCCATATCAAGGATTGGGGTTGAGCGCATCTCTTCATGAGTATGCCGCGCTTCCATTGGAGGTATTGCCGCTTCAAAGACTGTTGTATATCCCATTTTTGCATAATCATAGCCCTGGACATACACCGAGGGTACGGTATTCCCGCTACCACTGTGCGTGAGGTCTGATTTCTTTGTCACCCATTTATAGCGGTCCTCGGGACACATCATCCTTCCTGTGTTTACCTTTGCGCCGGCAACATGAGAGTGCGAGTCAACACCGCCTGGCATTACAGTCTTGCCCTTTGCATCAATCACTTTTGCATCCCGCAAACTGCTGCCTTTGAGATCATCTACGATCTTACCATCTTTGATAAATATGTCCTTTATTTCCCCGTCTATTTCATTCAACGGATCAAAAACATATCCGTTTCTTATAACCATTGTTCCAGGCATTATGCCACCTCCCTTTTCTCAAGCCGTATCGCATCAGTTGGACATATCAGGCTGCATGTGGCACACGAACCGCATACTTCCTGATCCACTACTTTCACCTTGCCGTTCTCAACCTCAAGCAGCGGCTTGGTGTCGATTTCATTGAGATGTCCTGCCGCAAGATAAGGATCGGATAAAGAGTTAACAGGGCAGGCGATTACGCAGTTGCCGCAGCCAAGGCACGCCTCTTCGTCCGTGAAAAGTGTTGAGGTCAGCACAGGTCTTGGAGTCGCCTGTGCGGTGAGCTTTTTCTCAAACATCTGTTTTTTCTTCATATCTGGCAGGATAGCTGTCTTTTTTACTGTTATCGCCCCAACAGGGCAGGCGACAGAACAGGCGCCGCAGTATATGCAGGCATCCTTCCTGTGTGTCACTTTCTCGACTCTCTCGCCGGCTTTCCATTCTTTATTAAAGAGAGCATCGCATGGACAGGTATTAACACATGTGCGACATGCCTGACACACATTTTCATCCCTTGAAAATTCACCTGAAAATGGTTTTTCCATTGTTATAGCTTCAACCGGACATATGGAGGCGCACCAGCCGCAGTGCACGCAGCATTTCTGGTCGATGATAGTTTTTCCGTCCATGCTGAGGCTTCCGTCCTGAGCTATATTGCGTTTCTGTACAGCAATGCACTCCTGCGGACACACCTCAGCGCACATTCCACAGTGTATGCAATTTTCGTTGACCACAGTGGGCTTCAATGCTCCGTACAAATAGGAGTCATCCCTCTCCAAGACACCGGCTTTTCGCACTTCCAGCGCGCCCGTGGGGCATACCTTTGCGCACATGCTGCATATTGTGCATCCTCCAGCTCCTTTCTGGAGAAAGTCCTTGTTAATAAGCCCGCGTGCCACTGCACCCACAGAACCAATCACCAGATCGTCCCTGGGGCAGATCATTGTACATGTTGCGCATCCTATACACTTTTCCGGAAGATATACCAGAGTTTTATCTTCCTTTGTTTCAAACACTACCTCTTTCATATATTACACCTTTAATACTCCAATCATTTCCATGCATCCCATACATAGAGCCCCACCGTTTTTCTGGACAAAACTCTCGCCACATTTATGGCATAGAGCTATGCGTTTTTCAGGTTTTTTCGGCAATTCAATGTCCATGATTTCGTATGTGTACACGCTTTCCCCGGCATCTATCAGGAGGGAGATTGCCTCTTCATGAGGGACTTTCCCTGTTTTCATGTACCACTCATGAAGCCTGGGATATTGCGCCGTTTCTGCAGGATCAAGCACTATCCTGACGCTTCTGACAAGTTTCTGATTATCCTGAGATTTCTTGTTCACCACCACAGCCATCTTTCCATGATCTTTAATCTTCAGTTTTTTATTCCCGATTGTGCATCCGGCAAGGATCTGGAACGGATCAGGAAGGCAGTTGTACGTTTCACATGTGACATAGAGTTGCTCTCCAGGATCAGCATCCAGCACCCTTTTTGCAATGTTGAGCATCTGGATGCCGATGAATGCGCCTGTGCTGAGGTATCCATGAAATGAACTCACCCTCTCTATCTGAAAAAGAAGATAAGTATCAGTGACTTTTTTTAGGATATCTTCCATGGAGATATCCCTTCCTTCATGTACTTTGAATGGATTGCCGTAATCTGCATGGATACAGATTTTTGGAGCAGTGTGGTTCAAACCTGCAACCTCAGTTCATGGACTGGTTACGTTGCCTGCGTCTTCCTCAGGCACAAAAAGTGCTTCCCCATATTTGTCCTTGCCATAATTCCTGATGATGTCCTGCCCCTGCGGGGATAACACATATCTTATGTATTTCATTGAAAGGTCATATTTCACATTCGGGAATTTGGAAGGATTCACTGCCATAACATGGTATGGGTTGAAGAGATATTTCTGATCAGATTCGAAAAGAATTCTCAGCTTTATTTTATCTTTCATTGCAAGATATGTTCCCCTGTCCGAAAGCGTATAACCTTCCATTGTATCAGCAGTAATTATGGTATCTCCCATGCCTTTGCCGACTGATAGATACCATGTTCCGGCAGGTGTAATGTTTGCAGCTTTCCATATTGATTTTTCCATCTTGTGAGTGCCTGAGTCATCGCCCCGTGATATGAATGGCGCCTGTTTTGCCGCAATCCGTCTGAAGGCATCAGAAGCATTACTTGCGTTCTTTATCCCTGCGGGATCACTTACCGGTCCAATTATCACGAAATAATTGTACATCATGTAAGTGCGGTTTATAAAACTCCCATTGGCTACAGCCTTCAGTTCTGAATCAACCGCATGAACCATGACAACGTCAGCCGCTCCAAGTTCTCCTGTGGATATGGCTTTGCCCGTTCCCTCACACACGGTCAATATTTTTACGTTGTTAGTTTCTTCGAATTTCTTGTTCAGGACATCAAGCAATTTCGTATCGCATGTAGAAGTTGTCGTAGCCAGGCGCAGTTCCTGCGAAGCTTTTGCCGTTGGTGCCGGAGTCGTTGTATTTCCTGCCGGAGCCTGCTGGATGCAGCCTGCAAACAGGGAGATCATAATCGAAACTAATATTATTTTTGCAAAAAGATTCCTCATTTTTGTCACCTTATGTTCATTCAAACATAACGCTTTGTTAATAAAAGTTTCGAAAAATTTTCAGCGTCCCTGGGCATTACATTGCCTCCGCGAATCCGGGCTCAAGCTTCAGGAATATCAGGTAACCTGCAACAAGCAACAAAAGAGCAGCTATTGTAATGAATACCCCATCCAGTAGAACAGGCGACGTGGAGTAGATAACTGACTCTCTTAGCATGTCTATTATGCGTGTCATTGGATTGAGCCTGATGATCCAGACATAATTCTCCGGGATTATTGAGATCGGGTAAATGATAGGCGAGGCAAAAAACCCAGCCTGCAGGAATACTGCCCAGATATATTGAACATCCCTGTAATAAACATTAAGAGCAGACAATGCCAGAGAAAGACCAAGAATTAACACAAATTCAACTAACAGGACAGGAGGGCCGTAAATAATAGTAATTCCTGGCATCACTTTAAAAGCAAGCATGAAAGCCCCGAACACTGCGAACTCAAATAAAGTCATCAAAAATGCCGTGATGCATGAACTAATGACCAGCACTTCTCTCGGGAAAAACACCTTCTGCACAAGACTCGCCCTTCCGATTATGCTATTCAGGCTCATCGCAGTTCCGCGGGCGAGCATGTTCCAGGAAATAATGCCCATAAGCAGGAAAAGCTGGTAATTCTCCACATTGACACGCATGAGATTTGTAAAAACAAAATAAAGCACAGTCAGCATCATGAGGGGTTCTGCAAGAGACCAGAGGAATCCTAATACAGAGTTCTTATACCTGAGCTTAAAGTCGCTGATGGCTATCTTGCTTATGAGATGGCGGTATTTCCAGATATCAGATATCAATTTAGCTCTCCTTGATAGTTTTCAATAATCCTTCCTTTAGATCAACCACAGGCGACCAGCCAAGCTTCTTCAGTTTCGAGACATCGGCACACATTCTTGGGATATCGACCGCATTTGAGCGCTTGCGAGATTCTATTGAAACATATTTTTTAGCAGGATCGATGATATTAATAACCGTTTCCACGACCTCTTTTATGCTTGTTTCGTTTCCTGATCCCAGGTTGTATATCCCGTCACCGTGTTCAGCAATGGTAAACATACCTTTGATCGCATCGGTGATAAATAGCAGGTCCCTGGTCGGGCTAAGGTTTCCAAGTTCGATCATGTCTTTTTTAAGTGCCTGGCTAATGATCGACGGGATTATAAAATCCCCGGATTGTCCCGGCCCATACATATTGAATGGCCTGATTATCGTAGTCTTCAATCCATAATTTATGCCGTAGATATTAACAAGCATCTCAGCAGCGGCTTTGCTTGCCGCATAGGGCTCATGTGGATGGATAGGATGTTTCTCATCCATTGGAAGGTATTGAGGCACGCCATACACATGTGAAGAACTTATGTACACAAACTGTTCAACCTTGTTTTTTCTGGCTTCCTCAAGCAGGTTCAATGTCCCTGTTGCATTTGTTTCGAAGGTCTCCCTTGGATGGGCTATTGCATAGTTTACATTGGATATCGCAGCAAGATGGAACACTATCTCGATATCTTTCATGATATTCTGTAGAGATCCCGGATCTGTAATATTTCCACTCACCATAGTTATTGCATCTTGAGGAACTGTGAAATTTCTTGCTGTATCCATTCTAAGTACTTTGATACGTGCTTTTCTCTCAAGTAACTCTTTTACAAGATAGGGACCCACAAAACCGGTGGCACCTGTAAGCAGCACCTTCTTATTTTGCCAGTTTTCCTTTTTCTTCATATCTTTTCAGGTCTTCCCTGACCATCATCCTTATCAGTTCTTCAAAGGTCACTTCAGGTTCCCAGCCCAATACATGCTGCGCTTTGGAAGCGTCCCCGAGTAACAGATTTACCTCAGCCGGACGGATGAATTTAGGATCCACAACTACATATTCCTTCCAGTCAAGACCCGCCTCATGAAAAGCCAGCTCGGCAAATTCACCCACTGAATGCGTCATCCCTGTTGCAACCACATAATCATCAGGCTCTTTTTGCTGCATCATAAGCCACATTGCTTTAACGTAGTCACCTGCATAGCCCCAATCGCGTTTAGCATCCAGATTGCCAAGCCGCAGTTCATTTGCCATACCATAATAGATACGCGCCACGCCATCTGTTATTTTTCTTGTCACGAACTCGATTCCTCGCCTGGGTGATTCATGGTTGAACAATATCCCATTAGAGGCATGCAACCCATAACTTTCTCTATAGTTTATGCATGCCCAGTGAGCATATACCTTGGCAAAGCCATATGGACTGCGTGGATAGAACCTTGTATTTTCGTTCTGCGGGGTTTCATTGACTTTACCGAACATCTCACTTGATGAAGCCTGGTAAAAATGGGCATCAGGGCACACTTGGCGCACTCCTTCAAGTATCCTGACCGCGCCAAGACCTGTCACATCTCCTGTCAGAACTGGCTGGTTCCAGGAGGTAGCTACGAAAGATTGGGCAGCAAGATTGTAAACCTCACATGGCTCTGACTTTTTCAGGGCATTATTGAGTGAGGACTGGTCGGTCAAGTCGCCTTCTATAAGCTCGATCTTATCCAGGATATGCTCTATCCTTGAAAGATTGGGGGTACTCAGGCGCCGGATAAGACCGAATATCCTGTATCCTTTCTCAAGTAATAATTCTGCCAGGTAAGAGCCGTCCTGACCAGTGATTCCGGTGATTAGTGCTGATTTAGTCATATTGATTATCCATTTTATCTTCTTCTGTATGTAATTATATTCTCCATCTTCTTAATAAATGCTGGTATATCAAAATCTCTGGCTCTATTTTCGCATTCAATCCTGTATTTTTCCGGGTTTCTGGAAATCATTCTTACTGCATTTATTATGGCGATCTCACCAGCCTCCACAAGTATCCCGGTCTTACCATCGATCACTGTTTCCAGATAGCCTCCCTCCCTTACAGCAACAGTTGCTTTTCCAGATGCCATTGCCTCGATCGGGGTCATCCCAAAATCCTCATCAAGTGCTGTTGTGATGTGTCCCCTGCAGGTAGCATATAATTCGGTCAATGCGTCTTCAGGAACGCTCCCGAGTACTTTAACGTTCTGGGGAAGATCTTTCATGATCCCTGCGGCATATTTTTTTGACCTGTCCCCTCTCTCAAAACCTCCCACGATAAGCAACCTTTCTTCTGGTATTTTCCTGAACGCATTAATTTGCATATCTACACGTTTTTCCGGATACAGTCGATTAACAGAAAGCCAGAAATCACCATATTTTTCAAATCTATATTTTGATATGTCGATAGCCGGGTACACAACGATTGAATCTTTCCCATAATATTTTTTAATTCGTTTCTGGATATTTTTAGAGATCGCAACATAATTTTCAACATGATCTACAAATCTGCGGCTTATCCATTCATGCAAAACTACCCATATTTTAAATATTTGCCTCCTCGCAAAGGACTCCCTTTCCTCAAATAAATTATATAGATCATAAAATATCCTGGGCGGGGAAAAACAGTACCACATATTTGGCTTATGCTTTCTCGCAGCAAAGTGCGAGAAGTTATTTGAAAAAATAAAAAAATCATATTTCTTTGAAAAATCGCACATTGCCAGCTTTAATGATAATGATATAGGTCTGAGTAACGGCAGATCAATAGTTTTTCCAAGACTTATAATGTTGACATCTTCAAATCCCATCTTCTTAATTGAATCCCTATCCACATCTGTTGTTATTACATCTGCCCCCAGTCCTCGTGCGAGGGTGAGGATCAACTTCTCTCCTCCCCCAATGGCTCCTATCCAGTCGTAGAATATCGCGATCCTCATTTCTTAAATTATATATTTTTTGGTATCAGACATTGCCTTATCGATCTCTTTTTTCATCTTATCAAGAAAAATATCCACATTGAATTTCCGTGCCTGTTCCATACATTTTTCCTTATACTTAGAAGGTTCCCTGGATATTATATTTATTGCATTTACGATCTCTGGAACTTCAGGTTTAACAAGCAAACCGGTTGAGCCGTCAACCACAGTCTCCAGACATCCCCCTTCTCTCACTCCGACGACAGGTTTTCCTGAAGCCATAGCCTCAACAGGCGCCATGCCAAAAGGCTCATCTATAGATGTGATTATGAATGCTTTGCATCTTGAGTAAAGTAGTATCAGTTCATCATCTGGCACAGTGCCAAGTAATAAGACGTTCTTCGGGAACTTTTTAATCAGCTCCCTGGCATAGGTCGAAGAACGGTCAGCTTCTGCATATCCACCTACTATAAGCAATTTTTCATTCGGAAGCTGCCTGAATGCTTCGATCTGTAATTCGATGCGCTTCTCAGGATACAATCTATTAACAGACAACCAGAAATCGCCATATTCTTCAAATCTGAACCTGGATACATCGACCGGTGGATAAACCACTTTTGAGGTCATGTTCAGGTATTTTTTTACCCGTTCCTGAATGCTGATAGAATTGGCAATTATCACTTCTACATGATCCATATAGTACTCGTATAATTTTCTGTGCGGAATAACCCATATCCTGAACAAAATGGATGAAAAAAACGACTGCTGTTTAATATAAATATCATACAGGTCATAAAAAACTCTCACTGGCGTGGATTGACAATATAATAAGTTTGGCTTATGTTTCCTGGCTGCAAAATGCGCCCAGTTATTTGAAAATATGAAAAAATCATACTGTTTTGAAAAGTTGCACATGGCAAACAACAAACACGCAGATATCTGCTTAAGCGGTGCGATCTTGACTGTCCTCCCAAGGCTTATTATTTTCACATCTTCAAAACCCATCATCTTTACAGCGTCCATATCCACATCCGTGGTTATCACATCAGCGTTCAACTCTCTTGCCAGGGTCAGTACGAGCCTCTCAGCCCCCCCAATGGCACCGATGTAATCATGGAATATCGCTACTTTCATATTTGCTCCCCTTTATAAGGAATACCAACAGGAGCCTGATGAAGCTTACCATATACGGACATCAACCGTTTTGATATCATATCCCAGTCATGATCTTTCGCAGCATCAAGGGCAGCTGTGGACATTTTTCTCTGAAGTGCGGCATCGTTCATCAAAACGCATATTGTCTCGCCAAGCTCCCTGGCATCAAGGTTCACAACAAAACCTGTTTTTTCGTTCACCAGTCCGCATGCCGCATTTCGCGGACCTCTAACCGTGATAACTGGCACACCACATGCATAAGCCTCGATGACAACCATTCCAAAACCCTCTCTACCTGACGGTATAACCAGCGCTCTGGAAGACTTAATATGAGCTATTACATCATTGTAATCCATAAACCCAAAAAATCTTACGTTATTCGAAAGTCCATATTCAGAAACAAGCCCTGTTAGCCGTTCTCTTTCAGGCCCATCTCCAATAATATAACACTTTATATCAGGGAGCACTTTTCTTGCATGATCCATCGCTTCTATCAATATATCTGCGTTCTTCTCCTTAATTAGCCGCCCGACGAATATGATATCACATTTATTGACTGAAGGCTTTGTACTGGATATGATCTTTAAATCGATGCCATTTGGAACTATATGAATGTTTTCAGCGGCTACCCCAAGTGATCCCAGACCATTTTTAGTCATTTCTGAAACTGCAATGGATTTTGAAGTCAGTTTCGAGGCAATGCTCTCCACAAGTTTTCCAAAGTATCCGAACGTTCCCATGTATTCATACCAGTAGTCTCCCCATACCTCATGCCATGTGAATATCACAGGAGTTCTCGTGAGAACTGAAACGAATTTCACGCTGAAACATGAAAAATACGGGAATACACTTACATCGATCAGGTCAAACTTCTCTTTAAAAAGGTGAGGTATCAGTGCTATCGAGAATATAACGGCTTCAGATATCGATCTTCTACCGTGAATATACAATTCCATCTTTTTACACACCCCGTGCAGCACCATACCTTCATTCGTTATTACATCAGCGCCGTCCCACCATTTAACACCGAAAACATGCACTTCATGCCCCTGTTGCGCCAGCCTTCTGCCAAGTTCGAATATCCTTTTTTCTGCTCCCCCTTTCACCCACGGATAAACTGCATCATATACGAACGCGAGCTTCATTGATTATCCTTACGATCCAATATGAATATGCTGACTATCAGGGTGGAAAATATTATTTGCGTACCCAGTGCTGCAAGCACCATCGCTATCACGGCATTCCCAACTTCAGAAAGTTCCCAATACCCAGAGGAGACCCACTTATATATTATATCAGCGCCTGTAATAATGCCTCCAGTAAGCAAAACAATACCAAGTAATAATCCGACTTCAAGGGAATGATAGTCCAGGAGTTTGGCAGTGATCCCGGTTTTATCTATCTTGTTGTGGATTATTCCGTATATCTTCATGTAACTGCCAGTAGCTATCATCTGAGTTCCGATAATTACAAGCATGGATCCAAGGATGAATGAATTCAGACCAGTTGTTTCCACATTGCCTCGCAATAAGAGAGCTGAGATTAAGAAAATACCCATCAAGAACACCAATAAACCAGGGATGAAAAGAAAAGGTGTGGGATTATACAGCATCATGAACCTCAGGTGGCGCCATCCATCACCCCATGAATGAAGTTTGGAAGGTGTTATCCTCGGATAATATGTAACAGGCACTTCAGTCATTCGAAGCTTCTTCCTTGCTGCTTCGATTATCATCTCACTTGCATATTCCATCCCTTCGGATTTCATATCAAGCTTTAGATAAGAATCATGCCTGATAGCTCTCATCCCGCAATGCGTGTCACTTATCCTGGTATGAAATAGCATATTCAGTATCCATGTAAGCATGGGATTCCCGATGTATCTGTGCAGCCAGGGCATTGAGCCTGTCTTTATCCCACCTTTAAGACGCGTGCCCATGACAAAGTCAGCTTTTCCTTCGATAAGGGGTCTCAAAAGCCGGGGCATCTCATGGAGGTCATATGTATTATCGGCATCTGCGAACAGTAAGAACTTACCTTTTGCATATCTCACCCCTTCCATGTATGCGTTGCCATACCCCCGGTTCATGGGAATAACGACTTTGGCTCCCATCTGCTGCGCTATCTCTCTTGATCTGTCAGTTGAGTTATCTGAAACGATGATCTCCCCATCAAGCCCTTCTTTTTTGAGGGCAGCACGAGCTTTCTGGATGCATTTTCCTATCGTTTTCTCCTCATTCATGCACGGGATGATGACTGAGATCGTGTTTTCGCTCATTATATCATTGATATCATGATTGCTTAAAAAAGCTTTTCTATTATCTTTTCGCGGGATACGGCGATCGCAGTACTGTGGGAATAATAGTTTGGGTTTATACTATAATACCATCGCCCACAGCCTGCCGCCCCTCTCATGCACCTCGATCTTCAGGTCAAATGTCTTAGAAAGAACCTCACCTGTCAGGATTTCCATTTTAGTTCCATTCGCCACGATCCTTCCTTCCCGAAGTGCCAGCACATGTGAGATAGCAGGCACTATCTCCTCGATATGATGAGTGACAAAAATAATGGCAGGTCCTTCTGGAAACTCACACATCTTCTGTATTGTGTTCAGAAGTTCCTCCCTCGCGCCCAGATCAAGCCCTGCGCAGGGTTCATCAAGGACAAGTATGTCAGGATTGGGCATGAGCGCCCTGGCAAGGAGTGTCTTTTGCTGTTCTCCGCTTGAAAGGAGATTATAAGGTCTGCTTGCAAGTTCAGACAGATCGAAAAATTCAAGCAGTTTTCCCGCAGTTTCCATATCCTCATCAGAAGGCATTTCATAAAGACCTATCGTTGCGAACCTGCCCGATAGCACGATATCAGTAACAGTATCCTCTGGATGAAGCATATTCTTTATCGCGGAACTTGCTTCCCCGATATGCAGGCGCAATTCCCTGAGGTCTGTTTTACCAAACCTTCTGCCAAGCACCTCCACTTTTCCTTCCGAGGGCTGGTGATATCCGTTGATTATGCTTACCAGGCTTGTCTTTCCCGAACCGTTGGGTCCAATGATCGCCCAGTGCTGCCCCTTTTCGATCCTGAAGGAAATGTCATTAAGAATGGTGGTGTGATCCCTTATGAACGAGACATGGTCAAAAAGGACTACAGGTTGAGGGTGTTTGAGTTTTTCATGTGTGATCAGGTTAATCAGTGATCTCCTTTTTTAGCAGAATATACGCAGTTCCAATGCCAGCAAGTCCGTAAACCAGCAGCGGTATGAGGTACACATAAAACGCTTCAAATCCTTTCTGGTATATCAGCACGGTCTCAAGCGCCCTGATGCCCATTGTGATGGGAAGCGCGTTCCCGAACAGTATCATCAATTCAGGCATGGTCTCAAATGGGAAGAAAACCCCGGAAAGGAAAAGCATGGGAATGCTTAGCACAAGAGTCAGCAGCATGGCTGTGTTCTCGGATTCAGCAAGCGTTGCAAGCGCCATCCCGATGCCGATAAATGCTGCGGCATATACAAGGATAACAAGGAAAAGCTCCGGGAGCTGCGCTGACGGGATAGCGATGCCATAGAACACGAAAGCCACGATTACCAGGATAATGCCCTGAAGCATGGCTATAATGATTAGCGCCAGTGTCTTTTCAAGGATGAAACTTGAAAGTGAAAGCGGGGTAAGAAGCGTCCGGATCAGCGTCTTTTTTGATCTTTCCTGCACGATGGTAATTGAGGCAAGGAGGAAGGATATGAACATCAATACTATGGAAATTATGCCGGGCATAAGGAAATCAAGATAGGATCTTCCCTTGAAAACTCCCTCCCGATCAAGTTTGATCGGATCAGCAATAACTGCAGGAGACCTTGCGATCACATCTCCTATAACAAGCCCGGTCCTATCTATGTCAGATGTAAGTGTGGAAGAACTGTTGACCATCTCAGCGGTGAGTTTCTCCATCTGGATCGAGACCTCTGAAGACTGGTTCTTGACATTTGATAGAGCAGCAACTGTAGTTTCAAGGTTGGTTATGTTCCCGTACATATTTGAGATCTCAGAGGTATATATGACGATGGATTCCTGCATTTTCCGGAGCTTGATATCGGTTTTTTCCAGTTTTTCATGAAGTTCTGCGCTTCTCCGGGATATTGTTTCAAGGTTGCTGTAAAGGGTCTTTATGCGTGCGGTCTTCTCAAGCATGAGCGCCCTTGTGTCCTGCAGCTGCCTGATAGCCAGCGCCATCGAGATACATTGCTGTGTTGAGGGGTCAATGCTGCATGTAAGATTATATGTATTGTGTAATTCTCTCTGAACATCCTGCATTGAAGTATCAGCAGCATCGATATTATCAACCACCAGCTTCAGGTCATCCCTTAATTCAGAAGTGTCGTTCTGGATAGAACTCACGTTCCTGTCCAGTTCCCGGAGCTCCTGCCGTGTTGCATTAATATCTTCAGCGCTTTTGAGCAGGTCAGTTCTCATCTGTTCCAGCGTATCTTTCATCACAAATATTGAGTCATTCAGGCTTTTAACATCGATCTCATCCATCGAAGAAAGGACTTCACGGGTATCGCTGTTGATATTGACAATGCTCCTGTTGATCAGCACTACGCCTTCCTTAAGGGGTTTAAGCTCAGATTCCATCTGTTTTAAGTTTTTCCAGAGTTTGCTGATAAAACCGAATGTAAGTTCATAAGACATTTTTTCTGTTGTAGAAAGGAACGCAGCTGAAATGACTGGAGCTATCTGAACCCTTGAATTGTCAAGAAACAGTTTCAGTGACTGCGTCTCATCTTCAGGGATGAAGATCCCTGCGCTATATCGTCCTTTCTTAACCCCTTCTTCGATCACTGAAGGATCGCTTGTATTCTCTGCAATAATGATGAACATCCTGCTGCTGTTAAGTTCCTCAATGATCTTTTTTCCCTGCTCTGATCCGCCGCCAACACCCAGTTTTACGTCCTTTAACCCGCCTTCTGATGCGCCAGAGAACACAGACCCTATCAATACCATGATCAGTATGGGCGCTATAAATATCAGCATAAGTGTCTTCCTGTGACGGATATAAACCTTCAGGTCTTTTTTAATCACAGAGAAGCTCAATGCCACGCCTCCCCTGCTGCATGTATGAACACGTCCTCAAGACTTGGACTTGAGGATTCCACACTTTTTATTTTTTCACCGTGCGATTCGAAAATATCGAAGATATCCTGTGCAGGAACTTCCCCGCCAAGTGTTACTTTTAATCCCATCTCATCAAAACTGCACGATCGTATCGCTTTTATGGGCTCTAAACTGCTTTTTATTATCTCGTAATTCCCGGGGCTGCTTGATATCTGAATCACTTTTTCTCCTGCTGCCTCTTTAAGTTCACCTGGTTTTCCCTCTACGACGATCTTACCCCTGTTCATTATCAGTATCCTGTCGCAAAGCGCATCAGCCTCCTGCATGTAATGCGTGGTTATTAGAATGGTTGTTCCTTCCCTGTTCACTTCCCTTATCGTGTCCCACAGCGCCTGCCTGGACACAGGGTCAAGTCCCACAGAGGGTTCATCAAGGATAAGCACACGGGGTTTATGCACAAGCGCGCATGCAATGTTAAGGCGCGTCTTCATGCCTCCGGAGAGAGTGCCTGCCCTGTTGTTCGCCTTTTCGCCAAGCCTGAGCATTGAAAGGATGTTGCTGCTCCTTTCTTTTATGTCAGAGCCATGTACGCGATATAATGAGCCAAAATATGTAAGGTTCTCGTTCACAGTCAGATCATCATAGAAGCTGTTCTCCTGCGGAACCACTCCTATTATGGAAAGAACTTTTTTCTTATCAATTACCACATCAAGACCATCTATGTATGCATGACCTCCTGAAGGACGGGACTGGCATGCCAGCACCCTTATAAGGGTTGACTTGCCCGCTCCGTTGGGGCCAAGAAGACCGAATATGGTTCCTTTTTCGATATCAAGCGACACCTCAAACAGAGCCTTAAAATCCCCGTAGTTCTTTGACAGTGATACTATTTTGATTATTTGTTCCATCTTACGCCTTTACCTAATACTCTCCATGTATCATTCTATTTATACTTTATATGCTAAACGTTTCGAAAAGTATATCCCATATTATCAGTATGAGCGATAAGTATCAATTACCATTAAAAGGGTTAATTCTTTCTGGAGAGCAAAAATGGAACTTCCAATTGTACACTTACCAGATATCCAGGCAAACCTGCCTGATATCCCGATCACGCTGACAAGAGTAGGGGTAACTGATGTTAAGAAACTTGTAGAGGTTGCGCGAAAAGATAAGCGCCCTATAGTGCTGGTTTCCACATTCGATATCTTTGTTGACCTGCCATCAGACAGGAAAGGCGCCAATCTGTCAAGGAACTTTGAAGCTATTGACGAAGTGCTTGAAGATATGATAACATCGCCTGTGTATGAGATTGAAGACCTGTGTGGTGAAGTTTCAAAACGGCTTATAGACAGGCATGAATATGCGCTGAACGCCGAGGTCAGGATGAGGAGCGAGTATATTGTTAAAAGGGAAACCCCTGTGACAAAGTTAAAGTGCCAGGAAGTGGTTAACATCTTCGCAGAAGCAAGAGCTATCAGGGGAAATGACCTGACTGTGAGAAAAATGATAGGCGCTGAAGTGCTCGGCATAACTGCCTGCCCGTGCGCCCAGGAAATAATGCGGGATAAGGCGAAAAAGGAATTAAAAGCACTTGGTGTTGATGGAGAGACCATTAAGAAGTTCCTGAACCGTGTGCCCATGCCCACGCATAACCAGAGGGGTCGCGGCATTATCTCCATCGAGGTGCAGGATAGCAATTTTGTTTCACTTGAAAGGATAATCAATATTATCGAGAACTCCATGAGCTCGCAGATGTTCGAATTGTTAAAGAGATCTGATGAAGCAGCAGTTGTAGAACGGGCTCATAAGAATCCAAAGTTCGTGGAGGACTGCGTGAGGAACATGGCGCATAAGGTAGTGAAGGAGTTTCCTGAGCTGGCGGACGATTCCATTATTATAATAAAACAGATAAACGAGGAAAGTATCCACCGTCACAATGCATTCGCAGAACGCAAGTCCACACTCGGAGAACTCAGGCAGGAGATCAATAATATCGGTAAATCATCATAACTTTTGCAAGTAAAGCAACCATTAATATTAAAACAGCAATAATAATAATATATATAATATAAAGCCATGCTTCTTTTAGTCCGAATACCTCCCACCAGGTTATTTTCTTGACATCATCCCATTCCTTTCTGTACCATGCATCGCTTGAAGGCTGGTATCGCTTGAACCTGTCCACATGGCATTTGTGGTCTTGTAATATGTCGTATGAATCAGGGCATTTTACAGCACCGCACGTAAAGCGCATCTGGCAGTTCAAATTGTTGGCAGGTTCTGAGTAAACATTCTTTTCCATGGACTATAGTATAATATAATTACCCTAATTATATATACATTGTGTGAAAACACCATTATGCAAAACCATAAATTTATCCTTAACATAAGGATGCCTGTGAAAAAAATAGGTATAACCGCGCTTGTTCCACCTGAATTGATATTTGCCTGCGACGCCTCGCCTTTTGATGTTAATAATGTAATACCTTCATCAAGAAAATACCCTGGAAACAAGCTGTGCGCATGGACTGCTATCTGGAAAGAAATGCTTGTCAAAAGAGACATAAATGTTGATTCTCTTATAGTGGTCGCGGGAGGAGACTGCCACAATGCCCTCGTGGACGGTCAGAAAGCTGCAATGAGCGGGATACCCACTCACTTTTTCTTTTATCCTTTCGACGGAGATTCGGGATATATGGAGTCGCAGCTGCACAGGCTTTCTGAGTTCCTGGGCGGGATCAAATGCCCTGAAAAATTCAAGGAAATAAGGGAACTGAAAAAGCAGGGGCAGATAATAGATAAAAAAAGATGCTGCGGTAAGCTCTCATCAGGTGAAGTGTTCAGGATATTGATATCTTTCAGTGACCTTGCAGGCGATCTTACAGGCTTTTCCAGAATCATATCCTCTCTGGAAGAAACAGATATTGATCTCAGGAACAGGATCGCGCTGATAGGAGTGCCTCCGATATATCATGATTTTCATGAAGTCGCACATTCATTGGGGCTGCATATTGTGTTCGATGAGCTCCCGTATGAGTTCATACGACACGGAGGAACAACTATTCAGGAGATGGCATATGATTATTGCGGTTATACCTTTGCAAGACCCCTTGAGTTCAGGATTGATTTCCTGAAAAAAGAACTTAAAAAACGAAAAGTGGATGGAGTGATCCATTATACGCAATTTGCCTGCCACCATGTGCTTGAGGACGAAATTATGAGGGAAAAACTGGATTATCCAATGCTCACAATCCAGGGCGACCTGCCAGGAAATACGCCTCAACAGATAAAATTGCGGCTTGAAGCCTTCAGGGAGGTGCTGGATAGACTATGATCAAACTTTACGAAAGTTTGATCAAAATAAGGGGTATGCGCAGCATACCCCTGTGCCTGGGGAGCGTCGGTTTATGATAGGACTGGATGTGGGAAGCACTGCTGCAAAAATTGTCTGGATAGAAAACGGGGATATCAAATACCGTATAACTTCAACTCACAACTGGAAGGAACTTGTGACAGGGATTGATGGTGATAATATTGTCTCAACAGGGTATTTCAGGAACATAGTTCCCCACCGCGCATCGCTCACAGAATTAACTGCCGCCATTTATGGTGCCAGGCATTATTTCCCGGATGCAGAGGTAATAGTGGATATCGGGGGGCAGGATACAAAGGTGGTGGATGTCAGGAACAACAACTTTGTCATAAACGACAAATGCAGCGCCGGAACTGGTGCATTTCTTGAGTTCGTGGCAAATTATTTCAGGATCGAGCTGCATGAACTTGGTTCTATGCATGCGATGGCAGGACGCATACCTGATATCAACAACACCTGCGGAGTATTTGCACTTTCAGAGATGATATCCCAGCTTGTGGGAGGTTATTCAAAAGAGGAAGTGATAGCTGGAATGCATTATGCATTTGCCCGCAGGATATCCTATATGATACCTGAGGCACAGTCGATCGTCCTTATAGGCGGAACTGTAAAAAATGAAGGGCTGGTCACTGCCCTAAAGGATGTGCTGAAAAAAGAGGTTCTCATACCTGATGAACCGCAGATAATCAATGCGCTTGGTGTCCTGAAATATTACTCCTAATCGAGTATTTGGCGTATGTTACCATACTTTTATCGAACCCTTGGCGTATTCTACTGGCTTAATGCTCGGATCATTATTGGGGATGATCACCGTAAAATCATATGTCCCCCTGTTATTGAATTTTATAACTATCATTCCTGATGTGCCGAGTATCTTTTCATACGAGCCCATTATGAATTTCGGTGAATCCTGATAATCAGGATAATTGACTACTTTGATCAATAGGGTTTCCCCTGGATGCATTGAAACATAATCAGGCATTGCCTTCCAGTTCACAAGTTCTATGGTCTGTGCTGGTTTATCCTTTGCCGGATCGTATATCTTGACTTCAAAATCAGGCACCGGGGTGGATGCTGGCGCCGATGTGGTCGCTATTGGTGTTGGGGCTGCGGTCACCTCTCCGATCGTTTCAACAACTTTTGGTACTTCTTTTGTTACGTCTATAGTGTTATTTATATACCTGATCTCAGTTCCAGGCTGGTGCACCAGATAACCTATTATAAGTCCGATGACGAAGAAAAGTATGATCAGCGAATAGAATGTCCTTTCTTTTGATTCCATAATCTTAACTCCACAACCTATCTTCAATTCTTTAATGAGTTAAATACATTTCGGATTAAAAATGTGAGACATTTTATAAAATTAAAAACGCCTCAAAAATGTACATGAACATGGAAAAGATAACATGGAAAAAAAAGCAATAAAGATATATATATGATAATTATTAGTGACTGTATAGGTAGCGTGCCTCATATACATATATATTGCCATTCTGAAAATGGTGGTTTGCTTGAAAAATGGAATTGGAGTTGTCATGGGACTTTTTGGTCTTTCTTTAAAAGATATGCGTAAAATGGAAGCAAGAGATGATGTGAAAAGCCTCACAAATGTGTTAAAGCAGAAGAAAGACCTGCAACTTCGAATGAAATCCATAGAAGCGCTTGAACAGATAGGTGATAAAAGGACTATCGAGCCGCTTATTAATGCTTTAAAGGATAAAAATCATGTTATCCGGTGGAGAGCTGCCCGGATCCTTGGCAATATAGGAAATAAAAGGGCGGTTGAAGCTCTTATCACATCCCTGAAGGATGAAAACGAGGTGGTGAGGGAACATGCAGCCAGAGCTCTTGGCAAAATACGTGATAAAAGGGCGGTTGAAGCTCTTATCGCAGCTTTGAAGGACCAAAGCGAAGTAGTGAGGGAACATGCCACCAGTGCTCTTGGCAGAATACGTGATAAAAGGGCGACAGAACCACTTATAGATGTTCTTTTGACAGGAACCGAGTACATAAGGGAAGAAGCTGTCAGGGCGCTTGGTGAGATAGGGGACAAAAGAGCAGCAGAGCCCCTTATCAATGCTTTGAAAGACCAGAGTGAGTATGTCAGGGAAGAAGCGGGAGAGGCTCTTGTAAAAGTCGATGATAAAAAGACAGTGGGAGTTCTTATAAATGCATTGAAAGATAGTAATGATTATGTCAGGAGAAGAGCATCTGAAGCTCTCGGGGAGATAGGGAACAAAAATTCAGTACCCGCTCTTATTGCGGCATTGAGGGACGTAGACCTTGAGGTCAGGAAGAAAGCGATAGAAGCTCTCGGGAAGATCGAGGATAGAAGGGCTGTCGAGCCTCTTATGCTGTCCTTGAGGGACGTATTCCCTGATATCAGGGAAGAAGCAGCCGAATCACTCGTCAGGATAGGAGAACCCTCGGTTGAATATCTTATACAGACGCTTAAGGATGAAGACTGGGATATCAGATGGAGGTCAGCAGTGGCTCTTGAAAAGATAGGAGAGCCATCGGTAGGGCCGCTTATCGATGCATTGAGGGACTGTAACGAGTATGTCAGGGAGGACATAACCAGGATATTTGTCAATATAGGAGAACCTGTCGTGGTGTCACTCGTCTATGCATTGAGGGACAACAATGAGTTCGTGCGCGATGGCGCGGCAGATGCGCTTGTCAGGATTGGTGATTCAGTGGTGGGACCTCTTATCAAAGCGCTTAAAGATAAGAACGATATCTTCAGGAAAGGCGCAACAGACGTGCTTGGAAAGATCGGGGAAGAAAAGATCAGGAAAGACCTGGATAAATCGCAATAATCACAGGTTATTAATACGATTACTCAGTAGAAAGGGGCGGATATTCATGATACGAACTCACTATTCTACACAGGTAACTTCTGAAATGAACGGAACAAGTGTCACAATATGCGGCTGGGCGCACGAGATCCGCGACCTTGGCGGTATTACTTTCCTGGTAGTAAGGGACAGGGAAGGCATGGTACAGGTAACGCTTTTTAAAAAGGCAATAGATAAAAACGTACTTGAAGTCGTGCGGAACTTAAGCCGGGAATCGGTCGTAGCTGTTACAGGGACTGTGAAAAAGGAAGCAAAAGCCCCGAACGGATATGAACTTGTCCCGACACAGGTAATCGTACTTGGGAAAGCCGACTCGCCATTGCCAATGGACACTACAGGCAAGGTGGATGCAGACCTTGATACCAGGCTTGACGCAAGGTTCATGGACGTAAGGCGCCCGCATACGCAGGCGATATTCAGGATAAGGCACCTGATGTTAAAAAGCATCAGGGAATTCTTGGACAGGGAAGGTTTTGTAGAGATAACCACGCCAAAAGTAGTTGCAACTGCCACAGAAGGCGGCACAGCCCTATTCCCGATAACGTATTTTGAACGCGAAGCTTTTCTTAACCAGAGCCCGCAGCTTTTTAAGCAGTTGATGATGTCTGGCGGGCTTGACCGCGTATTCGAGATAGGACCGATATTCAGGGCAGAGGAGCATGATACAAGAAAACACCTGAATGAAGCTACATCTATTGATATTGAAGCAAGCTACCTTGATAACGAGGACGTGATGGCGATACTTGAGAAACTGGTAAAACATGTATATTCGAGCGTCGCTGAAAAAGGCGCAAAACATCTTGAAACGCTCGGAGTTGAGATCACAGTTCCAGAAACACCATTCAGGCGCATCACTTACGATGAGGCGATAAGTATTGCCCGTGACAATGGAGAAAAAATAGAATGGGGAGATGACTTATCCACAGAATCAGAACATTCAATCGGGAAAACTATAGGAGAGCACTATTTTATCACTGACTGGCCAACGAAGATAAAACCGTTCTATGCTATGCCGTACGAAGATAAACCAGAGATATGCCGGGCATTTGATATGATGCATCCGCGCATGGAACTATCATCCGGAGCCCAGCGCGTGCATTCGTATGAACTGTTGAGAAAAAGGATCGCTGACCAGGGTTTGGACCCTGACGGATTTGAATTCTATCTCAAGGCATTCAAATATGGCATGCCCCCGCATTCAGGATGGGGCGTAGGCGCAGAGAGGCTTCTCATGACCATGCTGGGAATAGAGAACATACGCGAAGTAGTACTGTTCCCAAGGGATAGAAAACGTTTGTCCCCATAAATTATTTAACTTAATAAGATATGTGTAATGTGCAAAAAGTCATGAGAGATTAAAACTTATTTGACTGTTTTTGCCGTTAACAGGATGAGGGATACAGATGAGTACTGAAAGGGATATTATAATTGAAAGGCTCGAGCAGAAGCTGGCTGCAAAGGACAAAGAGTTCGAACAGATGCAGGAATCGCTGCGTGAGACCATTATCGAAGAAATTGAAAACAGATTTGCTGATAAACTGAAATTGCGTGAATCAACGATTGATGATATCAAGATGAAATTAGGACAAAAGGTCAGTGATATTCTGGAGATGAATAAATCACTCAGGGATTCGGTGCTTGAACAGCAAACAACAAGATCAGAAAATGAAAAACAAGCCGAAGAACGTATCAACAGGCTTGAGCGGCGTCTTGTTGAGCTTAACAGCGCTTTTGAAGGCGTCATGAAAGAACTGCTTGACCAGAAATCAATAATACAGGAAATAAAGCCTAAGAAAATTGGACGGGAAGATCATGGCGCAAGAGTTGAGGCAAGAAACGATGAATTCCTGCAACCCACACATAAAATGCAAGATAAGCCAAAGGAAGTGGCAAAGCCCAAAGAAGAAGTAAAACAGCCTGAGAAGCCAAAGCCAAAAAACGAATACATAGTTGCTGATAATTATGTGCCCAAAGATAAAAAAAAGCAGCAGGTCATCATAGAAGCAGATGAAAAACCAGAAGATAAGAAAATATCTGATGATAAACCTGAACAAAAACAAGTATTAAATAAATCGATATTCAAGAGGAGTGAAAGGGTGAATGAAGGCGTTGAAATATATGAAAACCCTAAAAGAGGCAGATAGTGCACATAAAAGAGATTGAACTTCAGAATTTCAAATCTTTCGGTAAAAAAGTAAAAATCCCCTTCTTTGATGATTTCACTACCATTTCCGGTCCAAACGGAAGTGGTAAATCCAATATAATTGATAGTATCCTCTTTTGCCTTGGTCTTTCGAATTCAAGGATAATGAGGGCAGAGAAACTTACAGACCTTATTTTTAATTCAGATAGCGGAAGGAAGAATTTTGCACAGGTGACCATCCGCTTTGATAACTCTGACCGCGAGATGCCTGTGGATTCTGATGAGATAGTGATCACCCGCAAACTCAGGCAGACAGAATCCGGATATTACAGTTACTATTATTTCAATGATACGCCAGTAAGTTTAACCGATATCCATAACCACCTGTCCAGAGCCAGGATAACCCCTGAGGCTTATAATGTGGTGATGCAGGGCGATGTCACCCGCATCATAGAGATGACGCCAACAGAAAGGCGTAAGATCATCGATGAGATAGCAGGCGTGGCTGAATTCGATGAAAAGAAGGACCAGGCTCACAATGAACTTGAAATAGTAAGAGAAAGGGTCGAACGGGTGGATATCATCCTGGGCGAAGTGGATGAACAGATTGCAAGGCTCCAGCAGGAACGCGACCAGGCTCTTAAATACCAGTCGCTGCGGGATGAGAAGCGTAAGTATGAAGGTTACGTCCTCCTTGCAAGGCTAAAGGATGCGCGAGCTGAACTGGATAAACTGGCAGGTGAACTGCGGGATAAGGAAACTAAAAAACAGGAGCTTGAAAAACAGCTTGAAGAACGCAGGCAAAAGCGGAAAGATATAGAGGACAAGCTTTCAGAACTCAATTCTTTGATACTTGAGAAAGGGGAGGGTGAGCAGATAGCCCTGAAGAAGGAAATGGAATTCATCAAGGGTGAGATATCGCGCTGCAACAGTACCATAGAGCTTTCTGAAAATGAAATAACTGATATCGAGTCGCAAAGAAGGAAAGCTTTCCTGGATATAGATGCCACGCAGGCAAAAGTTGCAGAATTCCTGGAGAAATTAAAAGAAGAGACTACCAGGAAAGAAACACTCACAGCAGAATGCGATGACAGGAAAACCCAGCTTCTCATGATACGAAGCAAGATAGCTGAAGTGGATGCGGAATTTGCAGGGACGCGGGACAGGCTTTCTGAGGCAAAACAGGCTCTTGAGACATTCAGGAATGAAAAGAATGAGCTTATGCGCGAGGAGGACAGGCTGCTTGATGCTGTCAGGCGCAACTCAACAGAAGTGCGCGACATGGAAATTGAGATCGAAACTTCCGCGTCAAAGATAAGTTCCGCAGGTATTGATGCTGATAATGTTAAAGCGCAGATCGAGGAACTGAATGCGCAGAAAAAAGAACACTCAAAGGATACTTTTGATCTTGAGAGGAACAGGACGGAATTAAAAACCATTGTATCAGAACTTGAAAATACGCTTCGCGGGCTGCACCAGGATTATGCAAGATCCGAAGGGAGATTAAAAGCAGCGGCTGACCTTTCCTATAGCGAACCTGTGGAAGCGGTACTGCGCGCAAAGAAGAACAGGGAACTTCCGGGCATATACGGGACGATAGCAGAACTTGGAAAAGTGGATACTAAATACTCTGTGGCGCTTGAAATAGCAGCAGGGGCGAGGATGCAGTCTGTGGTAGTGGATAACGATGAGGATGCTGCAAGAGCAATAAGATATCTTAAAGAAAACCGTTTCGGCAGGGTGACCTTTTTGCCTCTTAACAAGATGGAGACCATGCCCCAGATCCAGAAAAAGGGAAAAGAAGGTTATATCGATTATGCCATCAACCTTGTTGATTTTGAGAAAAAACTGGCGCCTGCGTTCTGGTATGTTTTCCGTGATACGCTGGTAGTTGACGAGATGAACACAGCCCGCCGCCTGATGGGTGGAAAGCGTATGGTCACGCTGGAAGGGGAATTGATCGAGAAGGGTGGCGCAATGACAGGAGGCACAATAAGATCAAAACTCTCTTTTGCAAGCGGGGAAGAGGAGAACCTCAAGAAGGTAGCCGAGCAGATAGCTGAATTCGAAGGACGGCGAAAATCTGCCATGATCAAACTTGAAAAATCTGAAGATCATATCGCGTCTATCAGGAACGAAGCTGCCAAATTCGATAATGAGATAACAAGGCTCACCATGCAGATGGAAGAGATCAAGAGCCGCGGCACAAGACTTGCCCAGGTTATCGAGGAAAGGAAAAAACAGATCGTTGAGCTTGAAAATGCGCGTTCTGGCATAAAGAAGAACATGGATGAGATCGAAGAAAAGAAAGTCGCAAAGGATGGGGAGATAAATGCCATTATTGAAAATATCGCAACAATTGAAGAACTCCTGAAAGGTTCGCAGGTCCCTGAATTAAGCAGCAAGGCTTCAAAGATCGAAGAAGAGATCGGCAGACTTGAAGGCAGGCAGAGGGATATTGAATCAGTGACCAATGCAATAACACTTGACATGAAGTATGCAGGGACAAGGATAGATGAAATGAAATCCCGGCTCTTAGAGCTTGATACCAAGAAAGAGGGGCACCGCGCAAAAATAAATGAATTGAAGGAACGCCTGAAACAACTTGACAGCGACCTCCATGCCAGGAACCTGAGAGAAAAAGAACTGGGAGGAGAACTTCTTGAACTCCAGAACAGCAGGTCAAAATACCAGCAGGAGCTGGCATCCATAATAGAAATTCTTGAGGAAATTCAGAGAGTGAGCAATGAGATGGAGAGGAACCTGCTTGCTCTTTCTTCTACAAAAGAAGCGCTCACAGAGCAGATAATCGCACTTGATAATGAGATCGCAGAGCGCGGATTGAACCGTGATGAAGAGGTGCCTTCCTCCGAGTCTGTAGCGTCAAGGATCTCAGCACTTACGCGGGCGATGGAGAAACTTGAACCTGTGAACATGAAGGCTATAGATGAATATCGTGAAGTGGAGATCAGGCAAAACGACCTGAAGTCGCGCCGTGATATCCTGTCACATGAGAGGGAGGAAATAATGATCAGGATAAAGAAATGCGAGGAAATGAAAAAAGAGGCTTTCATGAACAGCTTCAACGGTGTTAACGAGCAGTTCAAACTGGTGTTCCATGAATTATCTGATGGTAGTGGAGAATTGTTCCTTGAAAATCCTGATGAACCCTTCACTGGAGGAATGACCATAAAGGCTCAGCCCTCTGAGAAGACGCTCCAGCGACTTGAAGCGATGTCAGGAGGCGAAAAAAGCCTGACAGCGCTATCGCTATTATTTGCGATCCAGCAGTACAGACCTGCTCCGTTCTATGCTTTTGATGAAATAGATATGTTCCTTGATGGTGTCAATGCTGAGAAGGTGGCAAGACGCATACATAATGCAGCCGGAAATGCGCAGTTCATCGTAGTATCGCTGCGAAAGCCAATGATAGAGGCTGCAAAGAGGACAATAGGCGTGTCGATGCAGGAAAGCAACATATCCAGCGTCACAGGGATACAGATGAACTGAGTGAGATTCATTTTTTCATATCATTCCCTCTTATCGATCACTTCATTTCCATTTGAACAAAACTTATAACATATTACGATTACAAGGTGATACTATGGTTGAAACAGGGCAGAGTCATGATGTAAAGTCTGAAGTGATGACTGCGATCCTCAATGTCAGCAAGAGCCTGGCGAAAGATAAAAAAGGGGCTCTTTTTGTGATAGCAGACAGGGGCAGGATCGAAGGCAACTACCGGCCGCATTATCCACAGCTACAGTTCACCGGCAGCATCCTGAGCAAAGGGATGGATGCTGTCGTGGAGAAACTCGCCACGCTTGATGGCGCAATGATATTCACACCAGATGGCGTGCTGCTGGCGTATGGTTCCAGGATATTGAAATCAGAGACACTTCTGGGATACGGGACAAAACATGCGGCTGCCAAGGGAATAACTTCTTTTGATAAGACTGCGACTGCAGTACTTGTCTCTGAGGAGAGCGGATGGATAAAGGTATTCCAGAAGGGTGATATCGTGCTTGAGACTGATTCTGTGGAGATCGAACCATCTACACTTGAAAAGGTTTCAAGCTTTCTCACGAACAAGGATATGGCACTCCTTGCAAGCGCAGGGATAGCGGCGGCAACAATAGGGGCTCCGGCTGTACTTGTAGTGGGAGGAGCGTACCTGGTGGTGAAGACTGCAGGTGATGTAATATCTTCAGCCCTGAAGAAAGAAAAGCCAAGATAATATGATATATTTTACAAAATTGCATGGGAACGGGAACGATTTCATTCTCATAGACGAATACAGGGAAGAGATCATACCTGAAATTGAAAAATCATCGTTCGCTATCAAATACTGCGACCGCCGATTCGGTATAGGTGCAGATGGAGTCCTGTATCTTGAAGTTTCGGATAGCGCGGACATCGGGATGAGGATATTCAATGCCGATGGCTCCGAGGCAGAGATGTGCGGGAACGGTATCAGATGTCTGGTAAGGTACGCCCTCGATAAGGGTTATATAAAAGAGGCAGCCAGAGTGGAAACCCTTGCAGGAGTACTTTCCATAACTTCGCGAGTAGCAGATGGTATTTGGATAATGGTAAATATGGGTAAGCCTGAATTTGCGAGGGAAAAGCTTCCCGCAAAGGGGACAGGTGAGTTCATCCAGGTGAACATGCATGGGTATGAGGTCTCTGCCGTGAATACAGGCGTGCCACATGCGGTTATTTTTGTGGATTCGCTGGATGACACGTTGTTTGCTGATGCTCCGAAGATCAGGTATGACGCCATGTTCCCGAAAGGGACGAACGTGAATTTTGCACGTGTTGATTCAAACAACGAGATCAGCGTGCGCACGTATGAGCGTGGCGTGGAAGGCGAAACACTGAGCTGCGGCACAGGTTCTGTGGCATGCGCGGTGGTAGCGCACAAACTGGGAAAGACAGGAGACAGGGTGAAGGTAAATACAAAGGGCGGGGAACTTGTGATCACCATAAAGGACGATGCTGCCTTTATGGATGGACAGGCTGAACTGGTTTTTAAAGGTACGATCTAATTACTAATATTAGGATTTTCAATATTTTTTTTGGGAAAAGATAATATTTTTTTTGAAAGGATAGGTTTAAGTATTTGCTTATATGTAATGATTAATAATCAAAATGTGTAGTAATCTAAATTAATTAATAATTGTTATTAATTAAAGATAGGAGAATGAAACATATGAGATGGAAAAACGTTTCAGGTATAATCATAGTTACAGCTTTATTGCTGTTAGTATCGCAGTTTTTAATACAGCCTGTGATGGCGTCTTCTAATTCGATCAATAACTCATGTGCAGATTGCCATCGCAAACTTGTTTTTACGACAGAAGAACAGAGGAAGTTCGTCGATATACGCATCAAGCATCTTGAGAGCGGTATTTCCTGTTCTATCGTATGCCATGAGGACAAGCTCAATAAATCAATAGCAAGCACGTATGCCATGTGGTCTATTTCCACTCATGCGCTTTTTGAAGTAACCTGTGATAAATGCCACGGTGGTAACAAGTTAGCCAATACAAAGACTGAAGCACATGTCGGTATTTCCAATAAAAGCATAGTACGGGCAGTTACCCCGGAGATGTGCGGCAAATGCCATGTACCTGAACTTGAAGAATTCAAGAGTTCAAGTCACTTCAAAAAACTTGAATCAACCGAAGAAGGACCGGCACCTGCATGCGTCACATGCCATCAGGCTCATAGCGTCCGCGTTCTGACCTCTTCGGAAATAGAGGATTTCTGCAGCAACTGCCATAACCGCATAACAGGGATAGACCCAGCAGTTCCAAAAAAAGCAGAAGCAGCATTATCTTCTGTCAAAGAACTGCAAAACGAGATCGCAAAAGCAAGGAGCCTGATTATTACTACCAAATCAAAAGGCGAGAATGTGAAGGAAGCCGAAGCCAGTTTGGAATCAGCAAGGTCAGTATTGAAACATATTCCATCGGTCTGGCACAGGTTTAACCTCAGTTACTTTGAAACAGAAGTCCAAAAGGGTATTTCTGATGCAAAAAATGCAGAAAAACATGTCCCATCAACTGAAAAGACCACGGAACCCGCTAAATCTCCCGGGTTTGAAGGGCTCTTGCTCATAACAGGCCTGATCGCGATATATCTGTTAAAACGGCATTAGGAGCACTCCACGAGAAAAATGGAAGCATGAAATATTGTATGATATCAGGTGAAAGAATGAATTATAAATCATATATAATATTGTTGGGCAGTGTATTGTTACTGGCGTTTATCATCGCACCCGGCGCCCTGGCAGACAATTCCTGCCTGGATTGCCATGAAAAGCTATCGGCTTTTAGCGAAAAGGAAAAAGAACTCAATGAAGTGAGAGTTAAACACCTGGCAAGGGATGTGGCTTGTTCTCTTGAATGCCATGCCACGACCATTGACAGGATCGCTAAAAGCAATTATGAACAGTGGACGCATTCCAAACATGCTTTGTTCAACGTGACATGCAACAACTGTCATGGAGGCAACCCGGATTCTTCTGTAAAAGAGGTAGCGCATAAAGGGGTTTTCAGGTCATCGGAATTCAATAGTACAGTATTCTACAGGAATGTACCTGAGACATGTGGAAATTGCCATAAGAGGGAACTGACTGAGTTCATGGAGTCCAAGCATTATCAGAGACTAAAAGCGCTAAAACAGGCACCCACATGCGATACCTGTCATTCACCCCATGAATTCAAGGTGCTAAATGTCAGTGAATTCCAGGGGTTATGCAGCCAGTGCCATAATGAGGATATGAGAGTCGCTCCCTCTGACGCCCCGGATAAAGCTGTGACGGCTCTCAAGAATGCAGAAAAGCTAAAGAGCGAGATAAAACTTGCACAGGATGCTATAAAGCAGGCAAAACAGCAGGAAAAAGACGTATCAACAGCGCAGAAATCCCTTGATACCGCTATTTCCATCAGGGATAATCTTCCCGTATTGTGGCACGGGTTCAACCTTCCGCACTTTGAAGAAGTGATCGATTCTGGTATCAAGGCAGCCCAGCAGGCGCAGCTTGATACAGGTACATCGATCACAAGACCAAAGACGCCCGGATTTGAAATTATTACAGCCCTGACCGGATTAACAGCCATGTATATTCTGACCCGAAGGAGAAGATGAGGTGAATATTATGAATAAACAAGAATTGATCAGGATGATATTGATGTCAGTTATAATATTCATATTCTTATCACCGATCCTGACTTCAGCACGACCAGATTACTCAGCTAAGGAGAGCCGAAACTGTCCCTACTGTCATACAAGGAATGGACCTCCGCAGCTTAACGAGGTGGGGATATATTACGGGACAAACAACCATTCCCTCACAGGTTTTGTGCCATCACCCAAGGCGACGGCAACACCAGCGCCTACAGAAGAGATCGAGATAGGAGTCCATATGAATACATGGGACGTTGGCATCAGCGCTCTTGTCACTATCATGCTGATACTTGCCCTGGTCTATGCGATCCGGTTATGAGGTGAAATCATGCACATTGAAAAAATAGAATACGGGCAGGAAAAAACAGGCTCAATGTCTCAGGTCGCGTTCGCGCTAATAGTGATTTTGACACTAGCGGCTGCAGGATTGACCGGAATGCTGATATTGAAATTAATTACTGCAGAGCCATCAGCCGCATCCACGAGACCGTTCATAGAAGATGTCGGGAAATTGCTTGCTTATCTGCTTTTCGACCTGGGCGCCATCATATATCTGTATGTGAAATGGCAGCTGCAGGATGAATACGTTACCACACTGGAGTGATAACATGGAAGACAAGATTACTCTTACAATCACACGAAGAAAGTTCACTGAAATACTTATGGGCCTGGTTGCAGTGTTTTTTGCATCAGGCGCAATTGCCACGATATTAAAATACTTATGGCCCGCATCATCCAGCAAGGACACATCGGTAGAAGTGATGATAGCGAATGTGGACGAAGTGCCAACTGGAAGTGTCAAGAAATTCATGTTCAACAACAAGGCTGCGGTGCTCCTGCACATGCCTGCGGGTTTCAGGGCATTCGGTTCGATTTGCACGCATCTTGGCTGCATCGCCTACTGGAAACCTGACGAGAATATCATTTTCTGTCCCTGCCACCTTGGCAAGTTCGATCCCAATACAGGAGCAGTTATTTCAGGACCACCACCTTCGCCTCTTCCTGCTATCGATATCATCGTAAAAGAAGGTGCGATATATGCGCTCAAGTGGAAAGACCCTGAATACGTGAAGACGATTTCATTCTATGCCGGAGCGGCGTGAGGTGATATTATGAGTCTATCGGAAAAACTCTATAAATGGTTCGATGAAAGGTTAAAACTGAGGGAACTCCTTCCGCCGATAGTGAAGCATCCGGCGCCAGAGAAAGTGACCTCAAATCCTCTCTACTGCCTTGGCGGCACTGCGTTCCTGTGTTTCCTGATCCTTGTGGTGACAGGGATGTTCCTTGCCATGTACTACAAGCCCACACCAGTTGAGGCATATAACAGCGTGAAACGAATAATGACAGAAGTCCCCATGGGAAGTCTTATAAGAAGTATCCATCACTGGGCTGCCAATACCATGATAGCAGCCGTGATGCTGCATATGATGAGGATATACTTCATGGGTGCTTACAAGAAGCCGCGCGAACTGAACTGGGTCGTTGGTGTAAGTTTGCTTCTTATAACTACGACGTTCGGTTTCTCAGGATACCTTCTTCCATGGGACCAGCTCGCATTCTGGGCGACAAAAATCGGGACAGGGATCGCGGGTTCTATACCTGTGATAGGAGTGTATATCTCCCTTATCCTTGTGGGAGGCACTGATATAGGCGCTGAGACGCTTACGCGGTTCTATGCCATACACGTTCTGATATTGCCTGCAACTATTGTGGTCCTTCTGGTTTTACATTTCATGATGGTAAGGCTCCAGGGAATTTCAGGGAGGCTGTAACATGGCATTAATAAAAGTTGAAAAGCATGAAATAGATGAAACGGAGCACGAACCTGTAAGGGTGCGAGGATTTCCGTTCTTCCCGCATTTCCTGCTGCGTGAAGTCGTTGTGATGTGCCTTATTGCTGGAAGCATAATACTGCTGGCTTCTCTTTTTCCGGCAGGCCTGCTTAAACCCGCGGACCCGTTCGATACCCCCTCACCCATATATCCTGAATGGTATTTCCTGTACGTGTTCGGATTCCTGAAGTTCTGGACATGGGGAATCGGACCGATCGAAGCAAAGACCATAGGCGTGACGCTTCCTATGGTCATCTGGTATGGCATCCTTTTCCTTGTGCCGTTCATAGACAGGAATCCCTCGACGGATATAAGGAAGAGGAAGGTCGCAGTGGCTCTTGGCGTGATCGCTGTACTGGGCATACTGTATTTCACCTATTACAGCATAGTTCACCACTGATGAAAGTGTCAAAGACAAAGTATGAAAAGATAGATGCTATATCCAAGATAGCAGGGCTGATACTTGTTGCGGTTAGCATAGACAATGCCTCCAGGGGCAATTATTTTATTGCCCTTGCTCTTTTTGGACTCGGTGGGTTAATTAGTATCGCGCCGGTGTTCATCCAGGTCGAGATTTCTGCCTGATGAGATATTTCAGTTCATCTTCATTGATCCTGTAAGTGGATATCGTCTTTCCGTCCATTTCAACAACAGGTATCAGGTATTTATATTTTTCAAACGCTTCGCTGTCTTTTTCGATATCAACTTCATTTATTGAGAACTGGAGTTCGCGCTTAAGCTTAATGAGTTTCTCTTTTGCGACGTCGCAGAGGTGGCAATCCTTTTTGGAGTATATCGTCAGTTTTACCATGGTGATTATTTCTTATTGATACTAAAATGGTTAAATAGTAATCCTTTAGTACAAATAAAAATATTCAAATGCTATGCCCTGCGAAAAGTTCACAAAGAAATTTGATGATTATAAAAAGATGCGCAGAATGAAAAAACTCTTCGGTACATTCGGGTTTCGCGGGATAGTGAATGAAGGGTTTGACGCAGATAAAGTTAAACGGGTGGGCGCGTCGCTGGCGCTGTATCTTGGAGAGGGGAAGACCATTGCAATCGGGAAAGACCCCCGCATCTCTTCTGACATGCTTGAAGATGTACTCATCGACGGGATAACAGAACACGGATGCAATGCACTTACCCTGGGCATAATCACTCCGAACGCCCTTTCGCTTGAAATA
>JAQUNZ010000014.1 GCA_028717345.1 Candidatus Methanoperedens sp. | reverse complement strand
TTTTAGGTTTTCAAGTTCTTTATCAGTCAGTTGAAGTTTCGAGCGCTGGCTTGAAAATGGCATATTATTATATTAGCGCTCTTTACTAATAAATATTGTTATGTTATTTTGGAATCGTTATACTAGTATAACGATTCCAAAATAATGTTACAACAGTTCAATTCCATAAAGCATCTCTTCTGCTTGTATTTTAATCCTTAACTCCGCAATTTTTATTCAATGTTTTTGCAATAGAATAATAATAACAAAAATACATACAATGAAAGATATTATGGAAATCGTTTTCCCAATCGAATATGATTCTGGTTCATATACGAAACTTATATGGTGCTCACCTTCTGCAACAAAAATAGATCTAAGTGCATAATCTGTTTTATAAACTTCACTTTTTTGATTATTGTCATAAGCTTTCCATCCCGGGTACCAGATCTCACTTAAAACTAAAAAGCCAGGATTTGTCATATTGATCTCCATATCTATTCGATTTGGAGTGTATTTGGCTATTTTCACATTTTCAAATTTTCCTGCATTATGAATTGGAACGCCAGGATTTTGTTCTAAAATGATTTCATCAGTAATATTAAAATTATAATCTTGCAGCACATTAAATATTTCACTCTTATTCTGTATTATCCTTGCATTCCTTACGATAAATGCACGCGGCATTGTTTCATTAATTTCATAGATAGAAAGGTTATTTTGACTGTATATTTTATGGAATCCAATTGTATTTGGTTCTTTTTCTGAAATTATATACTTCACATTCAATAAACGAAAAATATTTAGATTATGGATATCGGAGATATCGGGAATATCAATAACCAAATCATATTTTGGATTAATAGAAATCGATTTATTGTCAGATAACCATAAAAAATCCTGATATAATCTCAAATAAGATGAGTCATATCCATTTACCAGCTCAATATCTGATTTACTTGCTATAGATTGTGCCAATGGACCCAATACCCTGTAGCGGGTATCATCACTTTTAATTATTTTAATATATTCAGGAGGTTTAAAAATATCATCTGGATTTTTTGTATCAATAAAATTCCAACCAAAAGCAAAAAGATCTAACAAAATTAATAATATAACTATATACTGGAAATGATTTAAGTTGATTTTCCCTTTTGCCTTCAAATATAATATGTATGTGCTGGTTACTAAAAATATTATGAAGATAATTACACTTTGTAAAATTGTTGAATAAACTACTGTAGTAAAATCATACCAATAAGACAATGGATATTGATACAGCTGAGAGTATATTAAATAATTCTCAGCTATAAGTGATTGTCCAAATGATATTATTAAAGATTTTGCAAAATAGGAAATAAGTAGTAATATGATTGACAATATAGAAATCAAGATTAAACTTTTTGTAAATTTACTAAATTCATCCAATTGCTTCCTGGAAATATCTTCAGTTAAAAAACTGCTTCCAAAACCTGCTAAAATTGAAATGGAAAATACATATACAAACAAAAATCTTCCTGGTGCCCTGAATAGATTAAATCCCGGCACATAGTTATAAAATATAGTAAAAATTGGGGTGTATTTCCCTAATGAGAACAGCAACGTAAATAATACCAGGATTAAAAAAATAGATACATAAATATTCTTTTTTTTATACATACTCCCAATTAACGCTAATATTAATGGCAATACCCCAGCATACCCACATATTTCCCATAGATTTCCATGGTGCCAATAAGTATTGTTTATAGGGCTTCCAAAAAATTCAGGAATAATAAACGCAATAAAATACTGGGGTGTCAAAGAAAATGTTGAGGCTTCTTTAAAGCTAATACCTCCAGCTCGATCAGCATAATTTGAAAATTCTAGCGTGGGCAAAAGTTGGATTGCAACCAAAGAAAATAACACAACCATTGATATAAACAGGATTACTGCTAAGTTTAATATACACCTGGAATTTCTTTCTTTTTTGATTATTCCATATGACCTGAAAATAAAATACATGACCGAAGCCATCAGGCCATAAACTATAAACTGGGTATGACCTGTGAAAAACATGAGTGTAAGGGCAAATCCAGCCAGAATCCCATACACCAATTTCCTTTCCTTTATTGCCATTTCATAAAATAAGAGAATTAAAGGAAACCAGACAAACGCATCAAGGATATTCAGATGCCCGGCATAAATTCGTGATGTCACGGTTCCACTGAACATGAAAACTATGGCTGAAATTAAAGAAGAGAATTTGCTTAATTCAATAGTCCTTGCAAATAAATAAGTAAATACGCCCATCAAAAAAACATCCAGCATAAAAATATACCCAAATGTCAGATTCGAGGGGAAAAGAATGAATAATGCATTTATCGGGTAAAACATGGATGTTTGAGGATTGCTGAGAAAAGTGGTTCCGCTAAAGGTGTATGGATTCCAGAGAGGAAGTTCACCATATTGAAGGATAGTGCTTGAATATAGCCATCTCCAGAATGAAAGAATTCCTGTGGTATCAAAAGCCGGACTTATCATCTGATCATTATTTATTATGATTTTCCAGAAAAATATTAAAGTAAAAAGCAATAAAATTAAGATTTCTTTGTATTGAATAGCTCTTTCATAGAATCTCGTCAATAGCGTGTGAAAATTTTCAACAATATTCATAATCTAAAGCTCCAGTATTTATGCCCAAAATAACTGATCATTGTACAAATGCCTAATGCAACTACCTGGCCGATTTGCGGAGTGAGTTTCAATCCTTCTACAAAAAAAGTTAAAATAAATAGATTCATCATGAATATAATACCATAAACGGAAAAAAATTTTATTCCCTCTCTTCGTGCATTTCCCTCTGATTGGAATGTCCATTTTTTGTTCCAAATAAAACTATTGGTAACACCAATTATATGTGAAATCAGAAGTGCCAACATATAATATATATTTAAATATAGCAATATAAAATAAGCACCATATCCCACAATTGTATTCAAAATCCCAACAAAAATAAATCTGGAGATTTGTTTTTCAAACATTATAGCTCTCAATTCAATGAACATCATTGAAAAAATTTTCAAACATATTGATCATGTAATTCAATTTTTTAGAATCCATTCCAGGATAAACTCCTAACCAGAAACTATTTTTCATAATGTTATCCGTATTTTCCATACCTCCAATAACCCTGTATTTTCCATAACCCCCTCTTATCTCATCAAAACAGGGATGTTTTATAATATTTCCTGCAAAAAGCATCCTTGTCTGAATACCTTTTGATTCCAAATATTCAACAATCTGATTCTTGGAAAAACTGCTTTCTTCCCGTACAGTAATTAAGAATCCGAACCAGCTAGGGTCACTCCCATAAGTAGCTTCAGGCAATATCAAATGATCTTCATATTTCTTTAACCCATTGAACAATTCTTTGAAATTATTTCTCCTTTTTTCAATAAAACCAGGCAACTTTTCAAGCTGCGCGCATCCAACAGCCGCTTGCATGTCCGTAACTTTCAGATTATACCCAAAATGAGAATATGTATATTTATGATCATATCCTTTCGGCAGTTGACCAAGCTGCCATGAAAACCGTTTACGACAGGCATTATCCTGTCCGGAATCACACCAGCAATCTCTTCCCCAGTCCCTGAACGAACAGATTATGTCTTTCAAAAGAGTGTTATCTGTCGTTAAAGCTCCGCCTTCTCCCATGGTCATATGGTGTGGAGGATAAAAGCTATATGTCGCTATATCTCCAAATGTGCCTGTGTATTTGCCTTTATATTCTGAGCCAAGGGAATCACAGTTATCTTCAATAAGCCAGAGTCCATTTTTACTGCAAAAATTTTTTACTGTATCTATATCAAAAGGATTTCCCAGCGTATGTGCAAGAAAAACTGCTCTGGTTTTTTCGCTGAGCGCATTTTCAAGTTGCAAGCATTCGATATTATATGTTGGTATGCTTACATCCACAAAAACCGGAACCAGATTATTCTGTATTATAGGCGCTACTGTGGTTGGGAAGCAGGCAGCAGTCGTAATTACTTCATCGCCGGGTTTTAATCGTTTATCTCCAAGTTTGGGAGAAGTTAATGCTGTAATGGCAAGCAGGTTTGCAGATGAGCCTGAGTTCGTAAGGATACAATGTTTTACTCCCAGGAAATCAGAGAAGTTTTTTTCAAATTCTTTTGCATATCTGCCTGATGTCAGCCAGAATTCGAGTGCAGAATCCACGAGATTGATCAATTCTTTCTCATCGTAAACTCTACCTGCGTAATTTACTTTTGATCTGCCTGGTATGAATTGCTCCTGCTGATGAGCTAATAGAAAGTACTCTTTGACTTTACTGAATATTTCCTTTTTGAGTTCTTCTTTGGTTTTCATATCTTGACATCTTTTAAATTGTATTCGAAAGAATTAACTTTGTTTCATCAATAATACTATCCAATGAGGTAAACCGGGGGAAATAACAAAGTTTTTCGGCTTTTTTATTATTAGAGTAATAGTTGTCTTTAGTACCGGTAGCATTTGAAATATTTGCATTTTCTTTAACAATGTATCTTAATCCGTATTGTCTGGTAAAATAATCCAGTATCTCAAATTTCGTCACAGGTTTTTTACTATAAACATCGAATACATCGTTAATAGATCGTTTATTGATACATTTTTCAATAAGAGACATGAAATCCTGCGGATGAACATAATCTCGAATTATATTTCCCGGTCCTGTTTCAAGAACTTTACCGTCTTGAATACAAGAGATTGCCTCACTCAAAAGATACTGGGATCCAATATCTATAAATCTGCTAAAATATCCAAATATCCTTAGATCTATGATATTCAAATTATTCAATGACCGATGCTTAGCTTCTGCATTTAGCTTGGCAATCCCATAATAATCAGTCGAAGCGAGATTATTTATATAAATTTTAGCGCAGGATGATTCATCGGCAGGGATGCTAAAATATGTTCCGTACGCTGCGCCGCTGCTAAAGTTTATATAAAGAGCATCATTCTGGTCTTCAATGTAATCCAATATCATGTTGTCATATGTTTCTGTCAGCCTGAAAATTGAAATCCCTGCATTTTTCAACTTTCCCGGATCACCAATCCCAATGCAATTTATAACAACGTCGTATTTTTCTTGCTCAAATTCGCTAAAAGCTCTGTATGAAAACCTATTATTGCAGTGTATCCTCTGCAGGAATTCATTTAGCCTGTCATTTGATCTGGCGAACAGTAAAAGCTCATAATTATCAGTCAAACAAAACCCATATATCAAGCTCTTTGCAATATGCCCTGTGGCGCCAAGGATAGCGATTTTCTTGCGCATCATATACCTTTTATTCCGCTTTCTCTATGCCAGAGCAGGGTACGCCTGATAGCTTCATCAATATCTACTGTCAGATTTAGACCCAGGCTTTTTTGGGCAAGGGTTACATCAGGAACCAGTTTTGATCTGTATAAATCACTTTCACCTGCAACGCGGGAAATAATCCTGGGCTTAATGGGAAAGTTTCCGGTTATTTTTTCAGCCAGCTGCTGCAATGTCACTCCATGCGGACTCCCAACATTATAAGCCAATCCCGGAGTTCCGTCTATCAGTATGCGCAGAAGCCAGAAAGCCATATCGCTTGGATACATGTAGCATCTAACAGTCTGGCCATCACCTAAAATACGAACAGGTCCGCCCATCAAGCTGTCGCGAATAAAATTATTTATCGCCCATGGTTTATCCAGGAGTTGGTAAGGACCGATAAAAGCGAACGGACGAGCAGTGACTATGGCAATTTTATATTGACTGCGATATGCAGCACATAGTGTCTCTGCAAATCGTTTTGCTTCAGAATAAGCTGAAGTGACCGAACCGCAATCAGAACCGCCTCGATAATCTTCAGCTATTGAATCAAAATCCGGGGGTTGAGGACCGTAAATCAATCCTGAACTTATGTTCAGTAATTTTTTAAGGACAGGCAGCCTGACAGCCGCATTAAGCACAGCATCCGTACCTCTTGAAATAACATCCATGGTCTTAAGCGGATCAGATGCATGCATGCGATTATCAGGATTGGCTGCTGCATGGATGATATATGTAACCACCTCAGGTATTTCGATCAAGTTCCTGACATCCCGCTCTACCAGTTCAACATCTTTTCGCATTGCAAGATGAGACGCCTTCGCGCTGAAGTTATTAGCCCTGTCGGATAACAAAATTAGCCTGGTATTAAAGCTATATACATCATTCAAAAATGTAACCATCTCGACAAGCCACGTACCCATGAACCCGGTACCACCTGTGATAAAGATGCATTCACCTTTTAACTTATAAAGCAGGGGAATGGAGCTTGCAGTTACTTCGTCACAGTCCTTCCGGACACTTTTTAATATATGGTTCATTTTATATCACGCCTATGGGACAATTCCTGTGCAACCTCGATGATCAAATCCTCCTGACCTGCAACTACCTGTCTGCGGCCCAGTTCAAAGAATATGTCCCTTGGATCAACACCGTATTTTTGAGCGATCCGGTTCACAGGTTTAAGGAATCCGGAAAAAACACCGGAAAGACCACTCACGATACTCTCTGATTTAATACTCGGAATGACTTTTATCATTTCTTTTTCTGCAATATCAGCAGCGTCAAGGATCTTATATAAGTCTATACCTGTCGAATATCCCATTTTTTCAAGAACTGCTACCAGCACTTCAAGCTGCGCATTCCCTGCTCCCGCACCAAATCCCCGCACAGTGCCATCCAGGATCGTTGCCCCCGCTTCCACTGCCGCGATGGAATTCGCGACTGCCATACCCAAATTGTTGTGGGCATGGAAACCAATGGGAATTCTTAATTTATTAACCAGAGCAGATACTTTTTCAGTGACATCACTGGGCAGATATGCCCCGGCAGAATCCATAAGAATAACACCCTCGGCGCCATAGAGCTCCATTTTGAGAGCTTCGTCAACCAGCATTTCTTTGGGTGCCATATGACTCATCATAAGGACGCCATAGACTTCTTTTCCTTTCTGGCGGGCATAAGTTATGTGTCTTTCCGTTATATCTGCCTCAGTACAGTGTGATGCCACGCGCACGACATCGACCCCTGCTTCAATTGCCCTACTCAGGTCCTTATTTATCGTGGCAAAGCCCGGGATTATAAGAATTCCCAGCTTTGAGTTGGTCAGATGCTTTCTTGCGCTTATTAGCATTTCATTATCGGAAATCAGGCTTTCTCCCAATTGCAGCGATGAAGCGCCAAGACCATTTCCATGCCCGACCTCGACTATCGGAATGCCTGCCGCTTCTGCTGCTGCCGCATAAACTGCTACCTGATGCGAATTTAACTGATGACCCACTGCATGAGAGCCATCCCGGAGTGTAGAGTCACTGATCAATATTTTTGGCATAATACCTATTCACCCTTCTTCAATAAATATTTCGCGTACTCTTCAGCCATAGCTATAGCCGCGCAGTTAATAATATCCAGATTACCAGCATACGGAGGCAAATAATCGCCACGTCCTCGAACTTTGACCATAACCACGATCCTATCGTTTTCAATAGTTGGTGGCACTATGAGCTGATATCCGGGGACGTATTGTTGAACTTTGTTCACCATTTTATCTATGGCAGGTTTGAGCTTTTCAACATCAGGTCTTTCAACTTTTACAAAAACCGTAGTTTGCATGTCTACATATGGAATGGCAGGATTCAGATTCAATATAGTCTTAGCTCTTTTGCATCCGGAAAAATCCTTAATTCCTTTTTCCGTAGTTTCTATATACTCATCAAGATTTACACGGGTAGCCGGTCCCGCGCTTCTGGAAGATATGGACGAAACAACTTCAATGTAATCAACATTATTATACGTCTGTCCTATGACATAAGCCAGAGGTATAGATGCCTGCCCGCCGCAGGTGACCATGCTTACATTTCTATGATTCAGGCATTCCTTGAGATTAACTGCTGGGATGCACATTTTTCCGATATTAGATGGTGTCAGGTCAATTACGATCTTGCCAAGCTTTTCCAGAATTTGCACATGTTTTACATGGCTGAGCGCTGATGTTGCATCAAAAACAAGATCGCAGCAGTCTGGTTTTCTTACGATAGCATCAATACTCAAGTCGGAAACTTTCACCCCCAGGCTGACAGCTTTGGCTATTCCCCGTGATGTTAAGTTGCGTCCAATGAAAAGGGTGCAATCCAGTAATGGGGAACGCAATGTCTTCACAAGGAGGTCTGTCCCTATATTGCCGCTGCCAAGTATTGCGACTTTGATTTTTTTTGGAATAGTGCTCACTCTTGTAACCTTTTAGAACTACAAAATTTTATCATACACACAATTCTCTTGATATTCGTCTCGTGGAAGAAATGGGAACATATCGTCATATGGCATGGATACCATTGTTCCATCATCCAGCTTTTTTGATGCCACACGCGGAATAAGTAATTGATTGGCAGGCGTCATGATCTCACATATAACATTTCCTTCATGTTTCATTAACGAGGTTAGTTTTGCATCTAACTCGCTTAATTTTGAAATTCTCATATAAGGAATCCCATATGCTTTCGCTATTTTTTTCATGTCTGGAAAACTTACACCCGTATCTGCGCATTCTCCTATGAAACGGCCATCCATAAAATTTTTTTGAGTATGTCGAATAAGTAAATAACCATTGTTATTAAAAACAATGATTTTTGCAGGAAGTTTATTGTGAACAATTGTCTGCAGTTCTTGAAGGTTCATTTGTATTGAGCCATCCCCTGTAATACAATAGACTTCTTTACCGTGATGAGCAACAGCAACCCCGATTACACCAGGCATATAACCCATAGTAGAAAGACCTCCAGTGATTATATGCCTTTGACCGAACTTTACCTTAAAAGCCTGTGCATATACATGGAAACAGGAACCAGTATCCAGGACAAAAACACTATCTTTGGGCATTCTTTCAGAAAATAACCTTATGAAATGATATGAGTTTATTCCTTCTTTTTCTTTTTCATATTCAGGAAGATCTACTGGATATTTTTTTTTCCAGCGTTGTGTTTGTTCCACCCACTTTTTATTATCAAAATGGTAATTTCCTAGACGTTCAATGAGCATATTGATGAAAACATCAGCGTCTGCACAAATAGCAATATCAGGAACGATAGACGGCTTGGTTAATTCAGACTTGTCTATATCAACAATAATTTTTTTAGCTCGGCAGGCGAAAGTTTGATATTCGTAACTGACCAACCCAATACCTAACCTGCAGCCAATATTCAAGAAAAGATCTGAATTCTGGATTGTGAAATTAGCTGCCCTATCTCCATAAGTTCCAGGACGACCTACAAACAAAGGATGCTCATGGTCGATCAAATCCATACCAAGTCTCGAAGTCATAACCGGAATGCCAGTTCTATCCAGTAATTTATGTAATGATTCAATTGCACCTGAAAGACGAACACCTGCACCGACAAGTATACATGGCCTTCTACTTTTTAATATAGCATCTTTAACTAATTCTACTTGTTCTTGAAGTAGTTTAGAATCATCAGGTTCTTCAGATGGTGGATTAAAACCTTCATAATCATCAGGGTCAAAAATAGCACCCTGGATATCTACAGGACATTCGATCCATACCGGGCCTACACGATGAGATTTAGCTAGAAAAATACATTTTTCAACTTCATACTTAACTTTGGAAACATCATCCAACATAACTGCGTATTTTGTTACATTTTTAAATATTGGCAGTGTGTTAAATCCTTGAAGGGCAAATTGCCGTGGACCAGTTACTTTTGCCTGTGCTACTTTTGATTGACCAGCAACGATAATGCAGGGTGAGGAATCTACATAAGCGCCCACAACTCCTGTCAATGTGTTCAATGCGCCAGGACCTGCGGTAACATAGGCAACCCCAAGTTTTCCAGTAAACCTTCCATAGCTATCCGCTGCCATTACAGCAGCTTGCTCATGATGACAGCATATGAATTTTTGTTTCCCATGTTGCAGCAAGGCATCAGTAAGATGCATGATCATTCCACCTGTTATCAGGAAAACATGTTCACCGCCAGCTTCATACAATTTTGCCGTAAGAAAATCTGCTACTCGCATTTTCATAATTAAATCTCCTTATTCATACTACCTTTTATCTTTGCATGTATTAACTTAATTATTCTTTTTTTCATGTTTGGATAATTGTTAGTCTATACTTGAATTTGCATATTATCAATTGCTGCAAATGTGTTTTGGAATATGTTCTTTGCTATGGTTTCAGCTTCCTTCCTTTCTTTCAAGGTTCGATATATATTTGTGTCGAAATGAATCAGAACAAGCTTCCTGACTTTAGCCTCATTCGCAATCTGTGCCGCATCCTCAGGATTTAAATGCGGCCATTGAGCATTACTCTGACCGCTCTTAAATGAGCATTCTGTAATAAGCAAGTCTGCATTTCTTGAAAGTTTTATTGCATTTTCACATACCCCTGTATCCGGACAATAAGTAATTATTTTCCCTTCAAGTTCGAATCGATACCCCATGCATGGTGATGAATGATGCAGGAATCTGCATTCTACCGAAAATGGGAGATGATGAGTCCCTTCAGAAAGGTCGTCAAAATCAACTTTAAATGGCAATCTTGAGAACGGAATAGTATATGGAGAATTGACGATCCTATTTAGAATATCTTTTGTTCCTGCCTGCCCATATATCTTCATCCCCTGATTAAATCTAAATTTATTCAATATGTGCATTCCACTGATGTGATCGATATGAAAATGACTGATAAAAAGTTTAATTGGTTTATTGCTTGCGTTCGTAATATAACGATCAAGTTTATAAATTCCATTACCTGCATCCAGAATAATAAAATAATCCTTTGTCTCGATAAGCGTGCATACAGTATTTCCAGTCTCTGTATCATACCATCCATTAGTGCCTAAAAAGACTACTTTCATGATTAATTAATTTCCAAACACTTTAATCAGTAAACCCAATCTTATTCCTCACAATATAATTCGGACGCTGTTTTACTTCGTCATATATCCGTGCAAGATACTCTCCAATAATTCCCAGAATAAAAAACAGAATTCCAAATAAAAATAGTATTAAAAGTATAGTAGTTGTAAATCCTGGCACAACTCGCCCGTATTTCAAGTAAAGCCCTATTTCCACTATACTCATCAAAAAAGAACCAACCGATACAACAAGTCCCAGCGCAGTTACTACTCTTAACGGAAAATATGAAAAAGAAAATATTCCATTCATTGCTACTTTAAGCACTGTTAGAAAATCAGCTTTTGACTCACCTGCAAACCTGGGAGGTCTATCGAATGGAATCCCCGTCTGTTTAAATCCGGTCCATGCGATAATACCGCGCAAAAACTTATTTCTCTCTTCCATTTTATTTACTGTAAAATATACTTTCTTATCCACCAGGCGGAAATCACTTGCGCCTTCAGGAATTGCATTATTGGTTAATCTATTTATTATTTTATAAAAAGTAGTTGAGAAAAATCGTCTTAAAAATGGAACACCTTCTCTTTGTTCTATGATACCGTAAACAATCTCGTATCCTTCTTCCCATTTCCTGATATACTTTGATATCATTTCTGGTGGATCCTGAAGGTCCGCGTTCATAATTACTGCAGCATCACCTTTTGCATATTTCAACCCTGCTGTAATACCGCCGTCACATCCAAAATTCCGTGATAATTGCACAATTTTGAACCTGTTATCTTCTTTATAGAGGTTTATAAGTTTTTCAAACGTCGAATCCCAAGAGCCGTTTTCTACAATAATTACCTCAAAATCGTAATTATTATTCTCCTGCATAACCTTTTTTAATCTATTGGCAAGCTCATCAACAACTTCCTCTTCATTATACGCCGGTATTACCACGCTAATTAACTTTTTCATAACCATGTTCTATAGAAATTGCAAATTTAAACTTAGTTATTTAAAAAATTTTCGTACCATTCCACAGTCTCCTTAAGACTTTTTTCTAATGTATAGCACGGATACCATTTCAGCACTTCATGAGCCTTCTTTGCTGACAGGTACTGATGTTTTATCTCGTTGGTTGCTTTTCCGAGAATCTCTGGTTCAAGAGAGCTTCCCATGATATCAAGAATCTTCTCAACAAGTCCAAGAACCGTTAGCTGTATCTCATTGCTGAAATTAAAGCTTTCACCTGCTATATCCCGTTCGTATATCTTTTCAGCCAGATGCTTATAGGCAATAGCTCCATCCTTGACATAGAAATAATCTCTAATATAACTCCCGTCGCTTCTTATTAATGGCTTTTCACCAAGCAATATTGACCTTATGGTTCCAGGAACTATCCTGTTAAAATTCAAATCCCCCGGACCAAATAAATTCCCGCAGCGGGTTACACAAACAGGCAATCCATATGTATGGAAATATGTATATGACAACAGATCAGCACAGCTTTTTGAGACATCATAGGGGTGAGTGCCTCGCAATGGAGTACTTTCATCATAAGGCAGCTTTTCCTGTATCCCGTATGCTTTGTCACTTGACGCCACAACAACAGCTTTGATGTTTTCCCTGTTCCTCCTGCATGCTTCAAGAAGATTGTAAGTTCCCCTGATATTTGATTCAAACGTGGATAGCGGATTCCTATTAGCCACTCCAACGATCGTCTGCGCTCCAAGATGGAAAACAACTTCGATCTCATATTCGTTCAGTATCCTTTCAAGTAATTGATAATCCTCCAGGCATCCATTCACAACGGTCAATTTATCTTTGATATAATCAAATTCTGAAGAACGGCTCCATACAATGGATTTTGGGGTTATATCCCGGTTCAGGCAAATTACATTAGCCCCTTCATCGATCATGAGTTTTGTCAACCATGACCCGAGCAGACCTGTTGCGCCGGTTATAAACACATTCTTGCTTTTCCAGAAATCAGTCATTTCTACTACCATATTTTCCATGGCGGGTTGGATGAAGTCCATAGGTTATTCATATGCAAAAAGTCCCGATAGGTATCCATACAATTCCAGAAACCTGTATGCCTGTACATCATTAATTCTCCATCTCGTGCCAGATTCTCAAGGGGCTCCTTTTCAAGCACGCAACCATCATCGTCATTTAAATATTTAAAGAATTCCTTGTTAAATACAAAAAAACCACCATTGATAAAACCTTCGTTCATTTGAGGTTTTTCATTAAATTGAAGAACATTATCCCCTTTTATTGATAACTCCCCAAATTTAGAGGTGGGATTTACACCTGTAACCGTTCCAATCTTGCCATGGGATTTATGAAAGTCGAGAAGTTTTGTGATATCTATATTTGCAACACCATCACCATAAGTTAACATAAACAAATCACTATCGATAAACTTTTCTACTTTTTTTATTCGTGCTCCAGTCATTGAAGATTCACCTGTATTTGCCAGAGTGACACGCCAATCATGCTCTGAAATTGAATTATGTGTTTTAATTTTCTTGCTCGCAAGTTCTATGGTAAAATCACTGTTCAACATTTCATAATTAAGAAAATATTCTTTAATCATGTTTCCTTTATAACCAAGACATAGCACAAAATCCTTAAAACCATAGCTTGAATATATTTTCATAATGTGCCATAAGATTGGTTTGCCTCCAATCTCAACTAAAGGTTTGGGTTTATATTCGGTTTCTTCTCGCAGTCTTGTACCCATGCCGCCGCAGAGAATGATGACTTTTGGTTTATTATCCATGTTTGGCATTTTATTGTCTCCATTTTGAATATTATCATATTTAATGCTTTTTTGCATATTAAATAATTGTATTTTACAAAATCTCCCTGAAGTATCCTATCGTCTCCCTCAACCCCCCTTCCAGCCCAACCTTCGGTTCCCACCCAAGCAGCTTCCGCGCTTTAGAAATATCCGGTCTCCTCTGCTTCGGGTCATCCACAGGCAGCTCCTTAAAAACGATTTTCGAACCGCTGCCCATCATCTTGATTATAATATTTGCGAACTCAAGTATGGTATGCTCCTCAGGGTTCCCAATATTAACAGGCAGCGAATAATCCGACATCATCAGCCTGTAAATCCCATCAACCTCATCGCTCACATAACAGAAACTTCGCGTTTGGGAGCCATCCCCATACACAGTAAGGTTCTCACCCCGCAGCGCCTGCCCGATAAAGTTAGGAACAACGCGCCCATCGTTAAGGCGCATTCTCGGACCATATGTATTAAAGATACGCACGATCCTTGTATTTATTCCATGATACCTGTGATATGCCATAGTGATGGCTTCTGCGTAGCGCTTCGCTTCATCATAAACCCCGCGGGGTCCTATCGGATTGACGTTACCCCAGTATTCCTCAGTTTGCGGATTCACAAGCGGATCGCCGTAAACTTCAGATGTGGAAGCAAGCAGGAATCGTGCCTTTTTTTCTTTTGCAAGACCAAGCATATTATATGTTCCAAGCGCACCTACCTTTAATGTCTGGATAGGCAGCTCCAGATAATCTATCGGGCTTGCGGGACTTGCAAGATGGAATATGAAATCTATATTATCCTCAACATAAAGCGGTTTTGTCACGTCATGCTTCATATAAGTGAATTTATCAGTTTTTATGTGCTCAATGTTGCGGACGCTCCCTGTAATCAGGTTATCCACGCAGAACACTTCATATCCTTTAGCAAGCAGCAGGTCGCACAGGTGTGATCCCAAAAAACCTGCTCCTCCTGTTACTAATGCTTTCATTCAACAACCTTTTTCCAATCCTTCAAGAACTTCTCAAGCCCGATATCAGTCAATGGATGCTTAAACATCTTTTCAATGACACTAAAGGGAATTGTAGCAACATGCGCCCCTATTTTAGCTGATTCTATGACGTGTAACGGATGCCTGACGCTTGCAACGATAATTTCAGTTTTAAAATCATATAAATTATATATCTGCACCATATCTCTTATTATTTGCATGCCATCATGACCGATATCGTCCAGCCTTCCAATAAATGGGCTTACATAAGTCGCTCCCGCCTTGGCAGCCAGTATTGCCTGGTTCACAGAAAAGACCAGCGTAACATTGGTCTTAACACCTTTTTCATTTAATATCTTGACAGCCTTTAGTCCCTCAGGGATCATTGGTATCTTTATCACGATATTTTTCGACCATTTCGACATTTCAACTGCTTCTTTGACCATGCCCTTCGCATCAGTACTAATTACTTCGACGCTTATGGGACCATCAACTATGCTCAGTATCTGATTTACGATGGACTTAAAATCCTTTCCCTCTTTTGCGACAAGCGTTGGATTTGTAGTTACACCATCAATAACTCCCCATTCATTAGCGGTCTTAATTTCGTCAATATTTGCCGTATCAATAAAAATCTTCATTTTCTATCACCATAAAGTTCTTTTGCATTTTTTACTATTTCAACATCATTCAACCCGAATTTATTTATAAGGTAATTATAATCACCTGACTCCCCAAACCGGTCATTTACTCCCATTATCTTCATCGGTACAGGATAATTCTCAACAATTATCCCGGCAACAGCACTGCCTAAACCTCCGTAAATACTGTGCTCCTCAACCGTTATTATGTGTCCTGTCTCTTTTGCTGATTTGAGGATGCTATTCTTGTCTATCGGTTTGATCGTATGCACATTCAATACTCGTGCTTTTATGTCCTCTTTTTTCAGCTTTTCTGACGCTTTGACTGCCTCTGACACCATAGTACCGGTTGCAATTATTGTTAAGTCTTCACCTTCCCGGATTTCAACTGCTTTACCGAATTCAAAATTATAATCATCAGTATTGATCGCCGGAGTACTGATTCTATTCATCCTGATATATGAAGGACCTTTACGGTATACTTCATTGATTACAATCTTCTCAGCCTCAATAGCATCTACAGGATTCAATACACTCATATTCGGCAAACAGCACATGAGCGCAATATCCTCAAGACATTGGTGGGAACCTCCATCTTTTGAATTTGTTAAACCTGAATGACTTCCCAATAATTTTACATTCAGATTATCATGTGCAACCGTGTTTCTTATCTGTTCCCAGGCGCGCATCAAGAACATGGCGAATGTGCCTGCAAAGGCGGTCTTTCCGCCGATGGCTAATCCTGCCGCAGTTCCTATCAAATTTTGTTCTGCACAGCCTACATTAAAGAACCTGTTGGGGAATTTGTCGGCGAATTTTTTCGTCTGTGTTGAACCCGAAAGGTCAGCATCCAGAACAACGATATCCTTTTCTTTGTGACCCATATTTTGAAGGGTTAGCCCGCATGCCTCTCTTGTAGACAGGAGATTATCCATTACTTCAATTCCTCCAGAGCTCTTATCATTTCTTCATCTGTCGGGGCTTTGCCATGGAAAGCGCATTTCCCTTCCATAAATGAGACCCCTTTTCCTTTAAATGTATGTGCAATTATCACGGTCGGCTTTCCAATAATATTTTCAGTTTCATTAAAAGCTTTTATGATCTCTTCAATATTATTTCCGTCTATTTCAATGACATGCCAGCCAAACGATTCCCATTTCTTTGAAAAAGGTTCAAGACACATTATTTGTTCTGTTTGTCCGTCTATTTGAAGCCCATTCCGGTCAACTATTGCAACTAAATTATCCAGTTTATAATGGGCAGAAAGCATAGCAGCTTCCCATACTTGCCCTTCATCGCATTCTCCATCACCCAATAACACAAATACCCTTGATGGATTCTCATCCAGCCTGGCTGCAAGAGCAATTCCATTTGCCACTGAGAGACCCTGCCCTAATGAACCTGATGAAACTTCAACGCCTGGTATGCTTGAATCCGGGTGACCCTGAAGGTATCCTCCGTTCTTCCTTAATGTTTCCAATTTGCTTATCGGGAAATAACCACACTCAGCCAATGTAGCATATAATGCAGGTGCTGCATGTCCTTTTGATAAAATGAACCTGTCCCTTTCACGGTCTTTTTTTTGCGGATCATGTTTCATTACATGGAAATATAACACCACAAGAATATCTGTGCATGATAAAGAACCACCAGGATGACCTGAACCTGCACTGTGTACCATTTTTATTATATGTCTGCGGATAACAGTTGCTTTATCTTTTAATTTCCTGATCATTTTCAGCATAATACCTTTCAATTCTTCATATATCTTACTGTATCAGCTTTTTTAATGAATCGATAGCTTCTTTAACGCCATCGGATTTTAATATATATGATCCTGAGACGAACATATTTGCTCCTGAATCATTTATTAATTTGATTGTATCAGGCGTAACGCCCCCGTCAACCTCTATATCCAGGTTTGGTTTTATCTTTCTTGCCTTACTTATTTTACTAAGGGTTTCAGGGAGGAATTTACTTCCGTAGAATCCAGGATTAACGGTCATTATCAACAATTGGTCAATATCATCCAGATAAGGTTTTACATTATGAATCGCTGTCCCAGGAATAATTGCAAACCCAATTTTTTTACCTTTTTCTTTTACAAACCTTATAATATCCAATGGTTTTTCACACGATTCAAAATGAACGATGATAGTATCAACCTTCCACCAGTTTTTTTCAATCCATCCCATTGGGTCAGTGATCATTAAATGGGCTTCGAAACTGATATTACTACCTGATACATCAAAATCGAAATAAAGGGAATTATTTGGGACAAATGTTCCATCCATGATGTCAAGTTGAACTAATTCTGAATAACCTTCAACTTTGCTTAAATGTTCATCTAATTCTTTTTGCGTTCGTGCAATTATTGCGGGAATTATCATTTTTCTATTATTCATTAACTTCAGAACTCTATTGAGGATGAATCACCAATATTAAGGGAATTATGTTTCCCATGCACACTTGCGTCATCCCCGACGATCGATCTCTGGAGATTGACCTTTGAAATATGCGACCTGGAACCGATCACACTGTCTGAAATTATACTGCTCTCGATGACCGAATCGCTTGCTATGGATGCATGAGGTCCAACCACTGAATTTATGATCGTGACATTGTCCCCAATTGCCACAGGAGGGATAATGACCGAATCTTTTATCTCATGTATCTGGTCTATATCCTCTTTCTCATCCAGAAGCACCCGGTTCGTCTCAAGCAGTGATTCATGATGTCCGCAGTCGTACCAGCTCGATACCGGGAAGGTCTTGAGCTTGTGCCCCATGCTTACCATCTCCTGCAGCGCATCAGTGAGCTGGTATTCCCCGCGTGTGCGCGTATCTTTTTTCATCATTTCTTCCAGAATTGAGAGCAGGATATTTGTCTCCTTAATGAAATATACACCTGCGATACCAAGCCTTGAACGAGGATGTGCTGGTTTTTCCTCCAGCTTCTTGATATATTTTCCTTCAAGTTCTACAACACCATATTTTTCAGGTTCGTCCACTTCACGCACGCCAATAGAACCCGAACAGTCGCCGTTATTTAAATAATGAGCATAGAAATCAGAATATCCTGCCTTGAAGATCATATCACCAAGAGCTATCATTATTTCTGAATCGCCTATCTCATCCCTTGCGACATAGATAGAATGCCCCAGACCAAGTTGTTCCGGCTGATCTACATACTTTATTTTGAATATATCCGAATAGTTCTCATCCACATACGACATTATCTGCTCTTTCCTGTAGCCAACCACCATTATTACTTCTTCGGGCTCCACATCCTTCATCCTGTCGAGTATATGCCCTATTATAGGTTTTCCTGCGATATACACCATGGGTTTGGGTTTTGTGAACGTATGCGGGAACAGGCGCTTTCCTGCTCCGGCTGCTGGTATTATGACTTTCAATGTTTCACCCTTCCATATTCATCGTCAAATCTCACAATATCATCCTCTGCCACAGAATCGCCAAGCTGCACCTCGATTATCTCAAGCGGTATCTTGCCTGGATTGGACAGCCTGTGCTTTATGCCGCCTTTAATAAATGTGCTTTCTCCAGGGCTTAAAAAGAACTCACTTCCGTCCACCTGTACCTGCGCCATGCCTTTTACGACCACCCAGTGCTCGCTCCTGTGGTGATGAAGCTGAAGGCTAAGTTTTTTTTCAGGCATTACCATAATATTTTTTATCTTATGTCTTTCCGAGCTTTCAAGGATGGTATATGAGCCCCAGGGTCTGTACACGGTCTGGTGAAGGTATGCCCTTTCATCATCATTTTTCTTAAGAACGGAAACAAGGTCTTTCACCTTCTGGCTGCTGCTTCTGGGGCATACGAGCAGTGCGTCCGGCGTATCCACCACGACCATTCCGCTGACATCAATAAGCGAGACAAGTTTTTTGGGTTTTGAGTAGATGAGATTATCATTTGATCCGATTGAAACATTATCGCATCCGTAAACAACATTCCCTGAGCCATCTTTTTCAAGCTCTTCATACATGGCATCGAAGTTCCCCAGGTCGCTCCAGTTCTCATCAAGCCTGATAACTGCCACGCATGAAGATTTTTCCATTATCCCATAGTCTATTGAGATGGAAGGAACCGCATCATAAATAGCACTTATGTTCTCTGAGGCTTCAAACGCCTTAAAAACATCGAAAGCATGTTTTTTAAGTTCAGAAAAAAATAGATCCGTTTTGAACAGGAACATTCCGCTGTTCCAGAGACACCCTTCTTTTACGTATTTTTTAGCCTGGGCAAGTACAGGTTTTTCCCTGAACTCAAGTACCCTGAACCCATCTCCGAGCGCCTCGCCGGGTTTTATGTATCCGTAACCTGTATGCGGGGACCTGGGCGCAATACCAAAGGTCACGAGATTTTCAGATGCCATCGATGCCGCACCTGCTATGATATTCATGGCAGCTTTTTCGAGAATGTGGTCTGATGGAAATACTCCTACTATTGAGCTGCCGTATCTTTTCTCAATTTCTTTCATTCCGAAGCAAATGGCAGGAAGTGTGTTTTTTCCTCTGGGTTCGATAAGTATATTCTCAACAGGAATATCGTACCCGAACTCTTTTATCTGTCCTGATACGAAAAACTTCTGGGATTCGTTGGTAACAACGAATATTTCTTTAATGTCCGAGATATGCAGGCATCTTATCAGTGTGTCTTGAAAAATAGAGGTTTTGCCAAATTTCAAAAACTGTTTTGGATACTGCTCGCGCGAGAGCGGCCATAAGCGGGTGCCAGAACCGCCTGCAAGTATTATTGATCTTATTTTTCTATCTCCTTGATCCATGTATTTTTTCCTCTAATAATATTGCCTTTACGCTTGGATATTATATCTTATGGATTTAAAAATCTATCTGAAATCTGTGATAAGATTTAAATAAAGCGGCTGCAATCTTATGGGCATGAAACGTATGGTGACTTACGGCGAGGGAGTCGAAGAATATTGGCTTTGAAAATATTGCAAACCCCAGCGAGATTTTATCCATATACTGGTGGAGTTGAGAACTATACATACTACCTTTCCAGAGAACTTGTTAGATCAGGGCATAAAGTCAAGATAATATGTGCGAGAGAGCCGAAAGATGGTAAATCGATAAACAACGGGATCAAACTGGAAAGATTGGATTACATAGGAAAGATTGCTAACACTAATATCACTCCAACCCTCCCATTTCATATTCTAAAAGAAGATTTTGATATAATTCATACACACCTCCCAACACCATGGAGTGCAGACTGGAGCGCGATTTTTTCAATCGGGAAGAGAAAACCCCTTGTCCTGAGTTATCACAATGATATTGTGGGCGATGGTGCTGCAAACTATATTGCAAAAGGCTACAACAGGACCGCCCTGAAATTTGTTCTAAAAATAGCAAGAAAAATTATTATCAGCCATTCTAATTATCTTGATTTCTCACCCCACTTAAAAGAGTATCATGAAAAGATCGAGATCATACCTTATGGAGTTGACGTTGGAAGATTCGCTTTCCGAAAAACAGAAGCTGAAAATACGATCTTTTTTTTAAGTTTGCTGGATGAGTATCACAAATATAAAGGACTTGATTATTTATTGGAATCTATGAGGTTGGTTAAAAAGGAGATACCGCGGGTCAAATTAAAAATAGGGGGTGGAGGAAAACTCGTTCAATATTATAAAGAAAAGGCAGGTATTCTGGGTTTGGAGGATAACGTTGAATTTCTTGGATATATACCCAATGAGATCATCCCGGAGTATTATACGAACTGCAATTTGTTCGTCCTTCCATCAATATCGGCATCACAGGAGGGCTTTGGAATAGTGTCGCTGGAGGCATTGGCATCCGGAAGACCGGTTATTGGCACAGACATAGTTGGCATAGCAGAAGATATTAAGAAGCATGACACAGGACTCGTGGTTAAATCAGGGAATACAAAAGCGCTGGCAGATGCTATAATAAGAATCCTGAGCGATAAGAAAGAGGCAGAGAGGATGGGTGCAAATGGAAGAGAATTAATTGAAAAAAAGTATTCCTGGACAAAAATTGTCAGGAAAATGGAAGATTTATATAATTCCCTTGAGGTATAGTTTATTAATGATCGAATCCTTATAATTACACCTTTATATCCCCCATATATTGGAGGGGCAGCGGTTCATTTTTCCAGCCTTGTCCATCACTTTAAAGAAAAGATGCAGGTGATCGTATTAACCACATATCATTGCATGTCCAGGGCGCCAGAAGATAATGTAACTATTTTTCGAACTATACCAAATCTCCTGGAATCATATGTCCCAGATAATGCAATATTCAAGGCGCTTCGATATATTTTCTTACCAGCAGCAACATTTTTTAGCACGCTTTTTATATTTCTCAGGTATAGACCAAAGATTATTCATGTTCACTCAAGCACTGCCATTACGGCTGGAGCGTGTCTTTTTAGCCAGTTATTTCGCACTCCTGTCGTTATAGATGTGCAGGATCTTTTTCCAGCGCGATTTCCCCTGAAGTGGGTTATAAAAACAGGTTATTCTCCCCGGTATATCGCTCTTGGAAAAAAAGTGGAGGATATGCTTGTTTCAATAAAGATCCCTAAAAAAAATATTCTGACCTTACAGCTTGCCCGACTTCCTATTAATAGAAAGATCATGGAAAAATCAAAAAGAAAATCGAATGATAAGGACTTGACTTTTTTGTTCATCGGGGAATTAACAGAAATAAAGGGGATTGACATCTTATTGGAAGCTTTCAAAATAGCTTCAGATCGATCTACAAACCTGTTCCTGAAAGTAATTGGTGACGGTCCAATGCGGGCATACTGTGAAAAGTTCATCGTTGATAACGACTTGAATATAAGATTGTTAGGAAGATCAGGTCACGAAAAAACCCTGGAAGAAATATCTTTATCAGACATCATTATATTGCCATCAAGGACAGAAAGTTTTGGCAGGGTGATTCTGGAAGCTTTTGAATTTGGAAAGGCAGTAATTGCATCAAGGGTTGGAGGGATCCCACAACTTATAAATGATGGAGAAAATGGAATCCTGGTGAAACCCTGTGACCCAAAAGAACTGGCAGATGCGATGCTAAGACTTTGTAAAGATAATGTATTAAGAGAAAGTCTGGGCAGGAATGGGAAAAAATCACTGGATGCCATGCCTTCATTTGCACAGGTGTCCGGAGATATCCTGGAATTCTATCGATTGTAGAATAATTTCAGGTCTTCTTTTGTAAGACCTTTTATTAAAAACAAAAAAAAGATATAAAATATTCCGGAAACAGTAACAGATATCAACAGATGCATATCCCTGAGAAAGAATAATATTAAACCCATTGCAAGCCCCGCGATGATGGCTTTATTCATTGTTTTGAAGAGAGAAATCCTGCACAGATACTTGGAAATAAAATAAAAGTTAATTACAAACAGAGTAAAATAAGTAATGATTTTCGCAATCGCTGATCCCATTATTCCAAGCTGAGGTATAAGGATCAGATTCAATATTATATTCAAAGACGCACAAATTCCTGTGGATATCGTGTTTATTCTTTGTTTATTGATGGATGCCAGGGTAATGTATAATAGGTAGCTGAGGAACTCAAAAATAATGAACCATATCAGGATCTGGAGAATAATAATGGAATTCTCATATCCTTTACCGTATAATAGAAGTATTATTTTCTCTGATAGAAGCGTAACTCCGATAGCTATTGGAATTACTATTATTGACAGGAGCTGGAAGAATTTTTCATAGGCTGAATAAAGCGCTTCTTTTGATGACCTGTATATATTTGAGAACACCGGAAAAACAGATTCCATCAATGCTGCAGAAACAAGTGTTGCTGCCAGAGGTATCTGGTATGCCGCATTATACCATCCTACTGCTGCATCTCCTTTCATAATAGATAGAATAACCGTATCAGCTTTTATGTAAATAGTAACAAAAATAAATGCCACTCCAAAAGGAAGACCTTCTTTGAACAAATATTTCAAAAACTGCTGATCCACTTCGAATTTTGGGATTGCGAACCTGCGTGCTGTGAGAAAAAAACTTAGCAGGATATTGGCTGCGCCGGCGATCAGGAAAACTGAAACAACTTCTATTAACCCATACCCCAGGAACAAAACAACTATTCCCAGAGAGACGAAAATGAGTCTTTCAAGAATATTCAGCAGAGCCTCATATTCCATTTTTTCAAACGCCCTGAATACGGATCTTGTGAGCTGTGAAAAGGATGTCATTATCGTATAGATCCCGACTATGTAAACTGCAAGCTTTGTTTCATCAGGATACCCCATCAGGTTTATCACGACCACTATGAAAAAAAAGGCGATCAGGGATAGAAGAGATCTCAAAATGATAATATTTCCAAGGTATTTGCCAGCAAGTTTTTTCTCTCTTGCCACGTCCCTTATTACGACAGTGTTAATGCCAGGATCCACCAACACCAGAAACAGGCTGGTAAACGCAAATGCAAAAGAGTATTTTCCGAATCCAGTATCCCCAAGATACCTTGCAATGTAGATTATCAGGATGAGGCTTAAGATCCTTGTGATCACTTCACCAATAGCCAGGGCACTTATGTTCTTTATTATTCGGATTGAACTCATTTCTTTATATATTGTCAGACCACTTTATAAACCCTGAACAACACATTTTGACCCTCTCCCTGTGGATCAGTCCGTAAGCAGAATGGCTCTTTTAAAAACGATGCTGATGGTATTTCGCAGCAGTGGAAGCAAAAATATGCTTGTCTGAATATGGAATCAGATTTAACCTTTTTGCCATATTCAATAGTTTTTCAACTGCGAATATTCCGTCCCTTATATCCAGTGTATAGTCATTTACATACAGCCCGATATGCTGCTCAATAACTTCATCATCCAGTTCCTGTGCATGCTCCCTGACATACCCGCGGGTCATGCTTCGGTTCGCAAAAGCAAACTCAACGCTATTTTTTAGCATCCGGTCAACCTCGTTAATTATATCCGCGCCAAGACTCCTCTTCGCGATGATCCCGCCAAGAGGTATGGGCAACCCGGTTTCTTTTTCCCACCATTCTCCAAGATCAAGAAGCTCCAGAAGACCGTACTTCGGATAGGTGAAACGCCCCTCATGGATTATCAATCCTGCATCAACTGTGCCAAGGCTCACAGCGTTCATGATACGGTCAAAAGGCATCTCCACCACCTTGGTGATGCCAGGGTCAAACAACTGCAAAAGCAGATATGCTGTGGTCATCTTTCCTGGTATTGCTATCGTTTTCCCTGCAAGATATTCAATATTTATTCTCTTCTTTGCCACTATCAATGGTCCGCAGCCTCTTCCCAGCGCACTTCCTGAACGGAGCAGACAGTAGTCATCTCTCAAATGACCGAAAGCATTGAAAGAAACCTTGGTGACATCAAGCTCTGAGCTTCGCGCCATCCTGTTAAGAGTCTCCACATCCCTGAGTGTCTCGGAAAATTCCAGGCTGCCCCTGACTTTTTTATGAGCCAGGGCATAGAATATGAAGGTATCGTTGGGGCATGGGGAGTAGCCCAGGGAGAGCTTTTTCATTTTAATCTCCTGACAATTTCCATTACAACCTTATTGCAGTTCGATGCTGCTGCTTCTATATCCCATTTTTTCATGTCCCTGTCCTCGATAATATTGCTGATGCCCCTGACTTCTACCATCGGGACTCCGTACATGGCGCAGATATGCGCCACGGCGGCGCCTTCCATGTTCTCGCAGAGTCCGTTGAACCGTTCCTTCATGAGTATGCCGCTATTGAGTGTGCCGGAGCACTGCGACACGGTCACAAAATTGCCCTGTTTAGTATCAAAACCGCAATCTATCGAGGCTCTTACTGCAATCTGCGCAAGCTTTGCATCCAGCACAAATGTATTGTAATATTCTTTTTTGTTTTTCAATAATTGAAATCCAGTATATTCCATGGGATTCCAGCCCTCTTTTGTCATCACACCCTCCTCCCCATAGTTCTCGCTATCCGCAATAGCGATGTCACCGATCTTCAGAGACGAATCCGGGTACGCGCCACCGATGCCAAAGAGTATCAGAACATCCACATCGTAGTTCTCAAGCAAAAGGGTCGCAGAATGCGCTGCATTGACCTTGCCCACGCCGCAGTGGGTAAAAATTATATGGTTTCCTGACAGCTCTCCTTCAAATATCTTTTTGAGATCATCACCCGGCGCCGGACGTATTTCACTTCTAATATCTCTTGATTCAATGGGCGTGGGAGCAACGATAGCCAGGATCGGATTATTACCCATGCACGATCAATCTGCGTTCATCTGCGTTCATTTGCGGTTCCAAAATATGTATAATGATTTAATTTTATGCTAATAAAGGATTTACAATCATATAAGAACACTACCATTTTCATGAACATTTCAATTCGTGGTGTAAATTGTAACGATTTTTTAAAAAATGATAAAATAAAACATAAATGAAAAAGGTTATATATTGTATTAACTTTAATATTCAAAGATGGTTTCTAAAAAAACTGAAACTGATATACTAAAAGGTCTTGCTATTGCTATTATTGCTGGATTAATTATATCTCTTAGTAATTCTTATTTTAATTCTTCATCCCCAGTTTTTTATTTAGATGATTCAAATAATTATGGCTTCAATAAAGATATAGAAGAAACAATTAATCTAAATTTAAATAATAGGGGAAATGTAGAAGGTTTTGCAATATTATGTGCCTCTTCAAGAGAATTTGTATTTAAATCAAGTAATAATGATTTTGTACATCAAATTTGTTTTCCAGAATCTAAGATATACCCGATACAAACTTCATTAATGCAATCTTATAAACTTACTACTAAACCAGATGCAAATATTTTTAATTCAATACAAAATGCAACTATCCTAATAGAGGTTACTTGCAATCAAAATATATGGTCTCTGTTTCCTAAAAAATGTGATGATGTAACTCGTATATATAATTATAAAAAAGATGGAGATCGTTTAACCAAAATATAGTGTTGAGATCTCAGAAAACAAACTTGAGGACTAAAAACAAATTAATTTAAATCTCCTAACCTCTTCTTTGGTCTTGGAAATTTATATTCATGGGTGGTATTCATTTTGTAAATTAAGTGCATTGTTCTTCTTGTCTATATTTAGTTTCACTTCTATATTTTGTTACAGTTCTATATTTTGTAACTTGTTTGGTGATAGTCTTGGTTCCTGGTTCAACTATATAGTTGATGTTAAAATCGTCACCCATATCAATATCATATTCCTGTCGGAATATCTTTGATTCGCTCGGCATGATAAATTGCGAAGATTGCTGGGTACTCGATGGATTATTTAAAGTCGTTATCGTTTGTTTCACTGTAAAACTTCCCGTTTCAGAATCTAAATTTCTGACTGTAACCTCTCCATAAGCCCAAACATCGAAGCCTTTAAGTGTTGTACTTTTTAAGGCATTTGTTACTTCATATTTTAGCAGAACTTGTTCATCTTCGTAAGCATTATATGGCTCTTGTTCAGTATAAGCTACTTGCTCTTGATATGGCACACTGACCATTTTGCAATTTTTAATAGGACTGGTTAATTTAACAGAAGAAGAGCCATCATTTGACGTGCAACCAGAATATAGCTGCAATAACTATTATTGCCATGAAAATAGATATTTTTGGGAGAGTTTTAGACATATTTAATATCCACCTTATTTTCCAAATATCAATTGGACTACTGATACATGCTGTGTAACACATGCCACATTATATCCTAAAAGCTTTGCACAATTTTCTATCGGAATTATTGGCAATACCATAATTATTATAATTAGTAATATTATTACTATCCAGACTGCAGCACTCATATAGTAACCACCTAAATTTTTATGGAACAATGTAATGACTATTTAGTACTTAACACTTTGCAAAAGTCAAGAAATTTTGATATTTTGATTAGGATTGATAAGTTTAACTTAAATCTTAATATTATCAGCCCTATCCCCAGAACACCGGCAATAAAGAACCCGAATATCCCCAGAAGCGACACGCCAAATAAACGGGGGGACATTCCGGTGGTGATAATTATTGACGAACCAACTATCAGCGCTGATATTATCAAGCTGAAGGATACCCTGTTGCTCGTGACATCCAGTTCCTCCACAAGCGCCTCGCTCTTCCGGCTTCCCCTGCATGGGATATGCGGTACAGTCGCTGCATACCGAAGTGATGCCGCCGGTTTTTATTTCGACCGGATCACCGCGCGAAAAGGTGTATGCGTGGATGAGACACATGGGGTCTGTTGATCCTGTAAATCCTGTTCATCCTGTCCAGCCCGGCTATTCTTTTAGCGCGGCGCCAGATTTTAATACAACATAAATTATAAAATCTGTCGATCCATCTTTGCGACATTTGCGTTCTTTGCGGTGGTGCTCATGTTAGAATTCTGTGCCCCATTCTCCCAAAACCCAAGACCTCCCCCATCCGTGCTGATATTGTTGACAGTCCTCTCATCTGCGGTTTATTAGACTCTATCACTAAACAATTATACACCAATGAAGAACCGATGACTTTTTATTAATTCAGGTTAAGACAGAATTAATAAAATTATAAACAATCGTTCCGGGCATATCTAATGAACATACGATATTATATTGATCCCCTGACAGATCAGCCCCATATTTACAACCATATGGTATCGGAAAAAGAAGTGGAAGACATCTTATCTAAGCCTGGGGAAGACCGTTCTGGTAGAGATGGTTCAAGGGTAGCACTTGGTCAAACACGCGCTGGACGCTATTTGAGGGTGATATATGTTCTTGATCCCAAGCCAAAAAGTATTTTTGTAATAACAGCCTTTGATTTAATAGGCAAACCATTGATTGCATACAAACGCAGGAGCCAAAAGAAGAGATGAAGAATAGATTTCCAGAAGGTTGGGATGAGAAGAAAGTAAAGACTGTGCTTTCGCATTACGAAAAACAGACTGAAGATGAAGCTGTAGAAGAAGATGAATTAGCCTTCAAGAATAGAAATCTCACTGTAATGGAAATCCCCGTCCATCTGGTTTCGAAAGTACGCGAACTAATTGTAAAAAATAAGTCAATAAAGCGCAATGATACCGCAACAAGAATTAACCCTTAAAATCGTATCCTTTCGGCATATAAATCATGTTCTTCCTGTCCATCCTGGCTATTATTTTAGCGCGGCGCCAGATTTAAATACAACATGATTTATAAAATATGTCGATCCATCTTTGCGACCTTTGAGGTGGTGTGAAATCCTGCGCCTCCTTCCCTACATCCCCAGCCCTTTCCCCTCCGCGCGCCTCAACCGGTCACCATTTCCCCGACCTCAGGATGGATATTATCAGCCCCATCCCTAGAACACCTGCAATAAAGAACCCGAACATCCCCAGAAGCGGCACACCAAAGAAACGGGGGGACATTCCGGTCGTGATAATTATTGACGAACCAACTATCAGCGCTGATATTATCAAGCTGAACGATACCCTGTTGCTCGTAACATCCAGTTCTTCCACAAGCGCCTCAAAGCCGCGGTGTTCAAGTTCAAATTTCATTGTTCCTTTTTCTGCCTTAGCAAGGATATTATTCACCCGCCTTGGAAGGGATTTAACAAGCCTGGCAAAATCCCACACAGCCCTTGCGGTCTCTTTAAGTATATATGAAGGGCTGGTGCGCTCCCCTATCATTTTCTTAACATAAGGTTCTACAAGTTCAGCAAAATTATGTTCAGGATCGATCTTGCGGGCAATTTCATCCCTGATCATAAGGGTCTTAGACAGCAGCATGATATTCGAAGGGATCTTTCCCCTGCTCTTTATCAGGATATCGATAAGATCGCGCAGGAATCTTACAGGGTCAATGAACTTCGTGGTCATGCTGTAGTACTGGTTAATCAGTTCCTCGAGTTTGATCCTGAACGCCGGGCTTTCGCCTCCATCCACTATCAATCCCATCTCAGTGAGAGCCTCAATAAGGAATCCAACATCATTTCTCTGGATAGCTATTACAAGGTTTACAAGGCATTCCCGGAGTTCGGGATCGACGTACCCTGCCATCCCGAAATCAAGAAATACGATAATCCCCTCACGTGTCACAAGTATGTTACCTGGATGTGGGTCAGCATGATAAAAACCATCCTCAAATATCATTTTAAGATACGCATTTGCAATATCTATCGTGACCTTTTTTTTATCCAGACCTGACGCCTCGATCTGCGCGATATCAGATATCTTGATGCCATCAGAATATTCCTGCGTCAGGACGTGTCTTGTGATATATTTCCAGTATATCTTCGGTATTTTGACCGTTTGGCTTCCTGCGAAATTATTGTAAAACCGCTCAGCGTTCTTGGCTTCATGTACATAATCGATCTCATGCCTGATTATGCGGGAAAACTCCTCAACAAATCCCACCGGATTGAAAAATTTACCCTCTTTAATATGCTTTTCGGCGAATCTTGCCAGGCTCATCATGATCGCAAGGTCGGTCTCCACCAGTCTTTCCACACCAGGACGCATCACCTTGACCGCAACTTCATCTCCTTCGAGCAGCCTTGCGCGGTGCACCTGCCCTATTGAAGCAGCAGCTATCGGCTCGGGATCGAAAGATAAAAAAACATCTTCGATTTTTTTCCCAAACTCTCTTTCGATTACTTTTCTTGCTTCATCATAACCAAAAGGTGCAACCTCGTCCTGGAGCCTTGCAAGTTCTGTTATGTATGCCTCAGGCACAAGGTCATGCCGCGTACTTAAAATCTGACCGAACTTGATAAAAGTCGGTCCGAGTTCCTCAAGAGCATGGCGTAGCCTTTCTGCTTCAGACAATACCTGCACTGGCTCAATTTGCGGTCTTGGTCCGAACACCTTTTCACGAAATGACCGAAAGGGACGCAGACCGAACCTTTCAACAAGATACCCGAAGCCGTGCCTCACCATCACGTCAACGATCTGGCGATATCGTTTGACGTAGGCGTACTCGTTATCCAGCAGACGCAAGATGAAGCTCTATTTTTTTGACAGTGATTGAATGGTCTTTTCCAGCTTTTCAATCTTCTTTTCAAGAGCTGAGATATCGCTCTTCATGACCACACCGCTTTTCTTCATGACGTTCTCAACCCTTTCATTTATCTTATCTTCAAGGTCTTTTACCTGCTTTTCCTTTTCAGACAGGACTTCCCGGACGAACTTCTTCCCTTCCTCCCTGCTCATCTCACCTTTTTTTATCATTTCCTGTGTGAATTCTTCGGCTTTTTCCTGTGTCAGGGATATTACCCCCACACTGAACAGCCCCATCTTTCTTATCATTTCAGACATTTCCGACATTTGTATTCCTCCGTTTATTTACCCGTTTTTAAATAACAGCTATTGCTGTATGATACCCTTTCAGGCGCAAGTTTTAATATTACGCCCTCTATCAAATTGGTTTATTAACTATTAATCTTTTTGATGAGTGAAATAATGAAACAGGTTTTTAGCGGCATAATGATTCCCGTATCCACGATAGACTGGTATGGCAGGTCGGTTTCTGTAGTTTTCTTCAATGGCTGCAATTTTGACTGCATTTACTGTTCAAATAAGAACTTCATTGACATTTCAAACAGGCTGGAACCCCTCTTCAAGAAGGGAAACGTCGTTGATATTGAGGAGATAGAGAACCAGATCATTGACGCAAAAACCTTCATTAGCGCCGTTGTCTTCTCAGGTGGTGAGCCGACAGCGCACCCTCGTGAACTGGAGCGTCTTGCCAGGTTCACAAAAGAGCAGGGTCTTCTTGTGGGAATAGAGACAAATGGATATTACACGGAGCGGCTTGAGGGATTGATAAAGAAAAAGCTAATTGATAAGATATTCCTTGACGTCAAAACTTCACCCCGCGACACTCAAAAATACAGGAAGATCACCGGGGGCATCGTTGATGCCGCAGAAAAAGCTCTTTGCACACTGAATCTTAAAGATGTCGATCTTGAGGTCAGGACAACTGTTTTTCCCTCTTTTGCCGCCGATATCGCGGAAATAGCAAAGAGCATAGCAGGGCGCAACTGCACGTATGTCCTCCAGCAGGGCATCCCTGAATATGCCCCGGATGAGAATATAAGAAAAGAAAAGCCCCTTACCAGGGATGAACTTGCAGTCCTTGCAGGAAACCTGACGTTTTTAAAGGATGTCAGGATAAGGACTCGGGAAAAAGGGGAAGAAAGGATAATCTAAACGATGAAATTCATATGGAAAGGCTACGGTGAGATCATCACGGCAGCTGTGCTTTGGGGCACTGCCGGGATACTTGTAAAAATGATAAGCGGCATGAGTGCACTGAGTATCCTTTTTTACAGGGTGGCTCTTGCTTTTGTGATCCTTTTTTTGATTATAATGCTGTCTGGTAACCTCTCAAGACTGAGGCTCAGCGACAAGAGATCTTACCTTGTATTGTTCAGCGTCCTTCAGGTAATTACAATGCTGGCATTCTTTGAATCCATATTGAACGCATCAGTCCCGGTCGCTGTGCTGCTGCTGTACACCGCTCCTGTGTATGTTACCCTATTTTCTCCTCTCCTGCTTAATGAAAGCTCCACAGGAAAAGGATGGGTAGCGCTTGTTCTTTCCATAGCAGGCGTTATACTCATAGTAGAGCCGGGGAGCATTGGGTTTTCAGTACGATCAACCGGAATAATCGCAGGGATACTCTCAGGTATTTCATATGCCTTCCAGATAATGACATCGAGGCATATAAGTAAAAGTTATTCAGGATACAGCCAGGCGTTCTGGAGCTTCCTGATAGCTGCGCTGCTTCTTTTGCCTGCGGCGGCTGTGCCTTCCGGGATTATTATCGAAAATAGCATATACCTTCTTATGCTTGCGGTATTTCCCACAATACTTGCAGTATCTCTGTATTTTAACGGATTAAAAAAAGTCAGGGCTGCAAACGCAAGTATTCTTGGATTAATAGAACCTGTGAGCGCTGTTATTTTGTCCCTCATAATTCTCCATGATAGCATTTCGATCACAGTAATGATGGGTGGTGCACTTATATTGGCTGGCGGGGCAATAGTTACACGAGAGCCATGAACGAGTATATCCGCGAACATTACCTTGAAGCAGGAAAGATCGCCTCTGTTGTACGCAAAGAAGCAGGATCAAGAATTAAAGAGGACGTACCATTGCTTGAGGTTGCGGAATATGCCGAGAACAGGATTAAAGATCTTGGAGGGAATATCGCTTTTCCCTGCAATATATCTATCAACGAGATAGCATCGCATTACACGCCAGACGATGATATAGCGCGCTTTAAGAGAGGGGATGTTGTTAAAATTGATATAGGGGTACACATTGAAGGCTATATCGCTGATACTGCAAGCACAGTCGAGGTCGCAACATGGCATCATTCGAAGTTAATAAAAGCATGTGAAGAAGCGCTTGATAATGCTATTCTCTCAGTAAGGGACAGTGTCCAGACCAGGACGATCGGGAAAGTTATCGAACAAACAATAAAAAAACACGGTTTTACTCCAATAAAGCACCTGACAGGGCACAGTCTTGAGCAATATATGCTCCATTCAGGCATTAACATACCGAATTACGCAAGCGTGTTCAGCTGGAAAATAAAAAAAGACATGGTATTTGCCATAGAACCGTTCGCAACCTCTGGGGCGGGAAACATCAGATATGGAAAACCGCATATCTATGCTGCATTAAAGGCAGGGACAACAGCGCATAAAAAGATCAGCGAACGGTTCGGCACACTCCCATTTGCAAGGAGATGGGTTCCGGAAATGAATACGGGTGACCTGAAAGGGCTGCGGGAATATTTCGAATTGATAGAATCAAGCGGTGCCATAGTTGCGCAATCAGAGCATACCGTTATAGTTGGAGAAGGTGGATGTGAGGTAACAACAAAGTGATGAAAAGGGATAAGAAGCATTACTTACTTATTACCTAATGAAATGGACAAGAAAGACACAATAATTTATGAAGCACATGGAAACCTGTATCTTAACATAACTAACAGGTGTACTTCAGAATGTGTTTTTTGCATCAAGCGCTATTCTGATGGAGTGTATGGCTATAACCTGAGGCTTGTAAAGGAACCAGCACTTTCTGACATCATAAAAGAACTTTCAAATATTGAACTCCAAAAATACAACGAAGTTGTTTTTACAGGTCTGGGGGAACCGCTGGTGCGCCTTGATGATGTCCTGGAGATCACACGCTGGCTTTCTGCACGCGGGATGATTGTGCGCCTTGATACCATCGGTCATGCAAAACTTCTCTATCCTGAAAGAAAGGTAGCGGAAGAACTGGCAGATGCGGGAATGAAAATTGTTTCTGTCAGCCTGAACGCCCATGATGAAGAGACCTATAACCGTCTGTGTGTTCCGAAATCTAAGAACTCTTATTCCAAAATGCTTGAATTTGCCAGGGAAATCTCAAAATCCGGGATTGAACTGCGGTTTACTGTAGTCAACCTGCCTGCGGTTAATATTCCTGAATGCAGGGAGATCGCAAAGGAATACTGCGCCGATTTTAAGGTCCGCGGTTATGGCGGTCAAATTTAATAATTATTACCAAAAGTTATATATTATAATGTTTATTTGCTACTAGGTAGGAAGGAGGATAACTTCTGAAAAAACTGCTATGGTATCTGATTGCAGGAACTCGTGGTGGACATACACGCGCAATGATATTGAAGAGTCTTATTGATAGGCCTTATAATGCTAACCAGTTAGCTGAGTCTATGAATATGGACTATAAGACTATCAGGCACCATCTGGAGGTTCTTGTAAAAAACGGAGTGATCACGATGGAAGGCGACAAATATGGTGCTATGTATTTTATTTCCAAAGCTTTGGAGGCAAATTTAAATGAATTTAATCAAATTTGGGAAAAAATTGATAAAGAGAATAAATAAACAAGATAAGGAGGTAATCCTATTCAGATAACAGAGATAGCATACTACATCACGGCAGGGAATGTTGTGTTATTGCTCGTGCTTTTAGTATCTTATGTTGAGATATACAGGAAAATCAAGTCTAACTTCACGCTCGGTCTAATTATATTCACTCTTGCGCTCCTTCTACAGACCGTTTCCCGGGCTGTCCTGCTTCTACTGGTCATGGCAAACCCCCCTCCTGTGTCGGTATATCCATTGATCGTCAGCCTGCTGGGATATAATCCCTTATATGTAGTGATACCGGATGCTCTTGAGTTTATGGCACTTAGCATATTGTTATATTTCACCAGGGAATAACTGGTCATGAATTAGTTTGAAGACAACTTGCATAAAAACTGACGAAATAGAGCATGAGATAAGCGGTATAATCGACTTCCCGGACGACAGGTTTGAAGAGATAATCCGCGAAGTGGGATTTGTTTGTGATCTTTGCGGCAGATGCTGTACAAGAGAATTCAACGACCATGTGTTCCTTCTGGATGATGATGCCAAAAGGATCATCGAAGTTGCAGGGAGGGAAGTGCTTCGACCAGCGCCGTATTATGAGTTTTGCGATAACCTGGGCAGGTTTTATGTGATGGGTTATGCCCTCAGGAACAAATCCAATGGGGACTGCATTTTCTATTTGGGGGGGAGGTGCGATCATTACGCCGACCGTCCTGAGATATGCAGGATATTTCCTTACATGCTGCACAGGGAGGAAGATGATGAGGGTAATCTCGACTGGAGGCAGATAGGCGGTCTTAACCAGCACGGTTTGTACCATGGCGAGGTCGGAGTTGAAGAAGCAGGAAAGATCGCAGGGAATGTGAAACGATACGAAATTGCATTTCTGAAGCAGAAACTTGCGTTCTTGAATAAGATAGAAGAGCATTTCAAGAAGCACGGTCTAAAACACAGCCAGCAGATATATGACAGAAAAATGAGGGAGTTAAAATGCGGCGGGGAAATAGAAGTATATGTGTTCCAAAAGGGGAATTTTATTAAGGAGAAACTTTCCATATAATTATTAACCCGGAAGGAAAATAGGGGGCATGATGTCAAATGAATGCGACTACTGCCATTTCAGGGAACCTATGCCCTTTACATGTAAATTCTGTGGCGGATCGTTCTGTTATAACCACCGTTTGCCTGAATCCCACAACTGCCCAGGGCTTATTAAATTGAAAGAAAGGGTTCATGAAAGCGGAACATTTTATCCACATGATCAGGGGCTGACATTCAAGAAAGAAAGACAATCCCCCTTTCACCCCGTATTCAAAGCACTATCTGTATTGAAAGCCAGTTACTCGCTTACGATCCTTGCAATAGTGCTCATGTCCTTTTTTTTGGAGTATATTATAGGCTATAAGTATTTCTTTTACTTTGCACTTTATCCTTCTGATGTTTTCTATCAACCCTTGAAATTAGCAGTAAATCTTGTGACTCATATGTTCCTTCACAGCGGAGGTTTTCATCTCCTATTCAATATGCTCTTATTATACTTCTTCGGACCAGAGCTTGAGCGCAGGATAGGGGGGAAAAAGTTCCTTAATGTGTATTTCCTTACCGGGATTGCAGGCGGGGTGGGTTATGTGTTATGGTCTCTTCTCATTTATTTTATATTCAATTCTCCTCCTTCTCCTGCAGTCGGGGCAAGCGGGGCTTTGTTCGGGATATTCGCATGCCTTGCCATCCTGGCTCCTGATATCCGCGTTTATCTTTTATTCATACCCATACCCATGAAGCTCACCCAGGCTCTGGTATTTTTCACTTTCCTTGACATTATTTTCATAGTTATGGGTGATCCTATCGCGCTCAGCGCCCATTTAAGCGGCGCCGCGGCAGGACTGGTAATGGGATGGTGGATAAAAAAGAAAGGAAAGCATATTGTTGGGTATTAGTACACGGTGACGCTCTGAACGCCTTTTATCGAGGTTAGAGCTTTTACAAGCCCTCCACTGACTTTTCCCTCTATTATTATAGTGAGTTTTGGATTTTCTGTGAGATAGGGATCATCTGAAACAGCCTGTCTTATGATATTCCCATGTTCTGCCACCTCAGTAGCCACAGCACCCAGAAGCCCTTTGCGCGCTGCATCGTCCGGTGTTATGACCACTACTCCAAGACCGAGATACTGCGCCACATCTCTCAGGAAAGGAATGGTGCGCACATTGTTGAATATCTGCCCGAGTGTAGTATCTTTCAGGATAGCCTCACAGGTTACATCCACCACCCTCCTGTCCACACCGATCTCATTTGCTATCTGGGTGTGCGCGATCTCGATATTCCCCGAGACTACCCGACCCTCGGCATTTATCTGGAAGCCTCTCTCTAAAAGTAGCCTTATTACCTTTTCCTGTGCCGGATGGTTCTTGAATTTTTCTTTTATTACACTCCACATTAATTCTATTATTGCCGTCAATATACAAATGTTTTATCGTTTTTTGAGAAATGTTTAAATCTTAGGAGAACAGAAAGGTAATTGTCTAACTATGATTAGTATCATAATAATGATGTAGTGAAAAAAGGTAATATTATGAAATATGATGATCACCAATCTTTCTGGCTTACAAGGATACAGGGTTTGTTGTGTTTACTGGTGTTACTTACCTGGGGATTTGGGGATGCTTTGACCGCTTTATATATGGTCGAGCAGAAGGGGCTAATGGCAGAAGGTAATGCGCTTGTAAGATCAGTTATTTCCTATCAAGGAGCTTCTGCTTTTCTTATATTAAAAATATCATTCACATTGATGATCTTATACGTGCCATTCATGCTAAAACCGAAGAATGCATACTGGATGATCAATGGTTATCTTATTTCATTTATTGCCGGGGGATCAATGGCAATGATTCTTAATATGCAGTCAGCCTTAGATATGCCTCTGTCAATATTGCCGCAGCACGTTATTATGATATATATCAGTTCAATACTGGTACTGACAAATTTCGGTGAATTGCTCGATAAAATGAGTCATCCAAATGCTAAAAGTTATATTGAATGTATATTAAATGATGCAATATATCTGCTCAATTATGTGGATTCGGTTGATAATAAGCATAGCGCAAAGCATGCTTGAAACTATTTAAAAACTTCCGGAAGAGACATGCTGACGATCGCTAACAATGCAAGCCACCAAATCAATGACTTTTCTAATGTTATTCGGATATGTTTGATATCTGTATTCATTTTCTATCCTTTTATCAAATATTTGTATTAATGATATATAAATATTTCTGACCTTTTGATTAAGATGCATCTATCAAATATAGAATTTTTATTATACCCTGTTAGCATACAGGCATTAACTATGGAGATAAAAATCATAAGGAGCCCGGACAGGAAAAAGACAATTCAGGCTAAGCTGATAGGGGAAACTCTTGTAGTATATCTCCCATGCGGGATGCACAGGGAAGAGGAAATAAAGATAATCGAGAAGATGAAGAAAAAAATAGAGAACAAGAGGCTGAAGCGAATTATCAACAATGATGATTACCTGATAAAGCGGTTCGCCCAGTTCAATAACAGATATTTCCACAGCACCCTAAAGGTGAATTCCATTGAATTCGTAACCAACCAGGAATGCCGCAACGGAAGCTGCACTCCTGTAAATGGCACGATCAGATTATCTCATAAACTTCTGGGGATGCCAAAATGGGTTCTTGATTATGTTCTTATGCATGAGATGAGCCATCTTTTGCATCCCGATCATTCAAAAGCGTTCTGGGAAAAAGTTTCCGAGTATAAATATACGGAGAGAGCAAGGGGTTTTCTAATAGCAAAGGGTATGGAGAAAGATGAGACAGAAACTCAATAGTATGGCAAAAGCGCTTGTTCTGATGGCTGAAGGTTTTGAGGAGATAGAACTCACAAGCATTGTGGATATACTCAGGAGGGGTGGAGTAACAGTAACGATAGCAGGGTTGAAGGATGGATTGATTACAGGGTCAAGAGGAATAAAAATGCAGCCTGATGTAACACTTGACAGCATAAAGGAAATGTATGATGTCATTATTTTGCCCGGTGGCTCACCCGGTTATGTTAATCTCGGTAATGACAGGCGCGTCCTCGAACTTGTAAACGGGTATTATGCAGATAAAAAGATGGTTGCTGCTATTTGCGCTGCCCCGTCAGTTCTTGCGAAAGCCGGTATCCTTGCAGGAAAGAAAGCAACTATATTCAAGGGAATGGAAAATGAGTTAAAAAATGCTGTGTATGTTGATAAACCGGTGGTGGAAGACGGGAATATTTTGACCTCACAGGGTCCGGGGACAGCCATGGAGTTTGCCATAGAGCTCTTAAAAAGGCTTGCGGGTGAGAAAAAAGCCAGAGAGGTACAGGAAAAACTGCTTTACAGAAATGTTCAACCGATACATTAAAGTACTACCTTGTCGAAAATAGCACCTCCCTAACACCGTAGGAGACCATCGAGTCGACTACTACGGGAGGAATCTTATTGGAACATGAAAAGATAGTAACCGCTGTAAAACAGGCGATGGAGAAGTCACCGCAGCGTCAGTTCTCAGAAAGCATAGATTTAGCTATAAACCTTAAAAATCTTGATATGAACCAGCCTCAGAACAGGCTGGATGAGGAGATCATACTGCCTAATGGCGTTGGTAAACAGATCAAGATAGCAGTATTCGCAAAAGGCGAGACCGGTCAGAGAGCAAAAGCCGCAGGGGCGGATTATGTTTTTGACCCCGATGAAATAAACGTCCTCGGAGAAGATAAGACAAGAGCAAAGAACCTGGCAGAGGAGGTCAATTTCTTCATAGCAGAAGCAGCGTACATGCCTTTAATAGGTAAAACGCTCGGTCAGGTGCTTGGTCCCAGGGGCAAAATGCCCATACCGCTTACACCTGACAAGGATGTTGTCCAGATCATTAACAAGTCCAGGAACTCGATCAAGATCAGGTCAAAGGATAAAATGACATTCCATATATCTGTTGGCAGAAAAGAGATGCCGCCTGAGAAGATATCAGAGAATATCGACACAATCATAAACCGCATTGAACACAGGTACGAGCGCGGTCTGTATAACGTGAAATCGATATATGTCAAGACCACTATGTGTCCGTCAGTGAGGGTGATATAAATGTCAAGAGAAGGCGTGCACCACAGCATCCATATCCCTCAGTGGAAAAAGGATGAGATAGATAATATTAAGAAATTAATGACAACTTATTCTTCAATGGGCATTGTCGGAGTTCATGGAATACCTTCAAATCAACTTCAATTGATGCGCAAGAACCTGCGCGGTCTTGCTGATGTCAGGATGTATAGAAATAATATGATATTCAGGGCTCTTGACGAATCATCCGATGATGTTAAACAGGTCAGCAAATATGTAGTTGACCAGACTGCATTGTTGTTCACGAACGAGAACCCGTTCAAGCTGTTTAAATTATTGGAACAAGGCAAGACAGCGGCTCCCATTAAACCAGGAGGCGTAGCGCCAAAGGATATTGTTGTCCAGAAAGGTCCTACTTCATTTCCTCCCGGTCCTATCGTGGGAGAATTGCAGGGCTCAGGCATCCCGGCAGGCATAGAAGGTGGAAAAGTCGTTATCCGTGAGACAAAGACGGTCGCCAAAGCAGGCGATGTCGTTAATGCAAAACTTGCTTCGATCCTTTCACGACTTGATATACACCCTGTAGAATTGGGGCTGGATCTTCGTGCAGTTTATGAAAAAGGCATGATATATGAATCTAAACTGCTCGCAGTGGATGAAACCATATATAGAAACAATATTACTCTTGCTGCACAGCAGGCGTTCAATTTATCGGTCAATGCGGCATATCCGGCCAAAGCCACGATTAGCACTTTGCTTGCAAAAGCAGCGTCGCAGTCAAGGAATCTTGCCATTAATGCTGAGATCGTCATGCCTGATATCATCGATGTACTGCTTGCAAAAGCGAATGCACAGATGTTATCCATTGCAAAACTTGCTTCAGCCAGGGATGCTAATGCAATAAGCGACAGGGTGAAAGAAAAGCTTGCAAGAGCACCAGTGGCAGCAGCTCCGGCTGCGGCAAAAGCAGCGCCGGAGAATGAAGTAAAGGAAGAGAAGAAGAAAGAAGTACCAAAGGAAACAGATATTGCAGCGGGTCTTGGCTCGCTATTCGGTTAATACCCCGTAGTTAAATACGGGGATTCAGTTAAACAAAAGGTGATTAAAATGGAATACGTATATGCAGCACTGTTATTACACAGCGCAGGAAAGAAAGTTACAGATGAAGCGGTATCTGCTGTTATCAAAGCAGCAGGCGGAGAAGTTGATGCAGTAAGAGCAAAAGCACTTGTGTCTGCTCTTGATGGCGTCAATATCGAAGAAGCGATCTCAAAGGCAGCGTTTGCAGCCCCGGCAGCGGCGGCAGCAGTCCCGGCAGCGACAACAGCAGCTGAAGCTCCTAAGAAAGAAGAAAAACCGCAAGAGAAGGAAAAAGCTGAAGAAAGCGGAATGGAAGGACTCGGCGCACTGTTCGGGTAAATCCATTTTTTCTTTTTTTTCAATTTTATTACATTCTTATTTTTTTTTATCAAAAACTTTTATTGCTGATTTTTTATATATTACAAATTTGCAGCCTTCGGATATCTCAAAAACCTCACCCGCAACCCTTATATACTCGTGTGTAGTAGTTGGGGAAGCCCGGCAACGAGGTTGTCAGGACAAATGTTTGAGAAAATTCAGAAAAAACTGTTCTGGTTTTCAGTATAAAAATAATGAACTCGTGTATAAAATCGTATGCGAGGGAAAGCGTTATATACGATAAAAAACATATGTAAGTCTTCCTGCGTGGTAAAACACGAGGGAATGTTGTGTTGAAAAATACAACGCATCTTTATCACCACCTTATTCATGGTCAATATTTGGCGTCGGCCCAGATTGTAGGTAGAACCTGAATGTGAAGGGCTGTCTTCCAACCATGATACATAAAATGGAGACGAGGATTAAGTTCTTCGTCCGACGTTGACATGACAGTTCGGTTAATTCCAATCGAGAGAAAGGGAATTAACAAGGAACTATTGTACCTTATATAATAGTTCCTCCTAAAATTCCGATAGTCAAAGCTTCGTATTGACCTCGTATTTAAATATGAGGATTGATCGTGGACTAATAAAACTTCAAACGTGTGCAGATATTCAACGAGATATCAAACAATTCTGGTTGATCCTGCCAGAGGTTACTGCTATCGGGGTCCGACTAAGCCATGCGAGTTGAGAGGGGTAAGCCCTCGGCATACTGC
>JAQUNZ010000013.1 GCA_028717345.1 Candidatus Methanoperedens sp. | reverse complement strand
TCAGGTATATTAACGGCACAGTGAGAGATAATTCGACTGGAAATCCCATTGCAGATGCGATAGTGACTGCCAACTCGACCCTTTCAACCATAACAAACGCCACAGGGTTCTATTCCTTTGCAGTTGTTACAGGCACATATAACCTGATTGCAAGAAATGATCCAGCGTATTATACAAACGATACGGTGAGTGTTTCAACTTCCGGAGTCGCTGTTGTGAACCAGGATGTCAGACTGCAGTTGAAGCCGACAGGAACTATAACCGGAACAGTCAGAAATGTGTAGTAGACGGCAGGCAGCCTGCAAGGTCATGATACTTTGCAGGTCGTTTTTTATTTTTCCATAGTTATGATATTTTTCAAAAACCTCTAAACCGTATGAGAAACCTTATTTTATAACCTCACCCTTATTACTATCCATGGCAGACCTCATTATCAAGGGCGGCATCGTGCTTACCATGGACGACGCGGTCATCGGTAACGCAAGCGTGGTCGTGGATAAAGGTTTGATAAAGTATGTGGGGAAGGATACGAAAGAGAAAGCAGATAAAGTGATAGATGCGCGGGGCTGCGTTGTCATGCCAGGTCTTATCAACTCGCACACCCATGTTCCCATGACGCTTTTTCGAGGGGTTGCTGATGGATTATCATATGCAGAATGGATGAAAAAGATCCAGAAGTTAGAGACTAAATTAACTCCATCTGATGTTCGCTCTGGCGCATACCTTGGCGTTCTTGAGATGATACGCTCAGGAACAACCACGTTTGTGGATATGTATTTCCATGAGGATGAAGTGGCGCATGTTGTGGAAGAAACAGGCATAAGGGCTGCGCTGGGGTACGGGATGATCGAGGGCATGAATGAGGATGCTGATACAAAACTGAAGATCAGGGAGAAATTTGTGAAAAAATGGAACGGCGCCGCAGACGGGAGGATTACAACCATGTACGCGCCACATTCGGCTGCTTCTTGCTCAAGGGAGTTTTTGATCAAAGTAAAGGCACTGGCTGCAAGGGATAATTCCGGGGTGCATATTCATGTACTTGAGACAGAGGACGAACTTAAAACGATGAAAAAACGTTATGGGATGTGCTCGATAAACCTTCTGGACAGCATAGGTATGCTTGGGCCAGGTCTTCTTGCGGCGCACTGCATCTTTTTATCTGATGACGATATCGATATTCTCAAAGAAAAAGAGGTCAATGTTGTCCACTGCCCATCAAGCAACATGGCTCTCGGCGCCGGGGTTGCGCCAGTCCCAAAGATGCTTGGGAAAGGCATCAATATCGTCCTGGGAACAGATGGTGTGGCTTCAAGCGGAAGTCTTGATATGTGGAAGGAGATGCGTTGCGCTTCACTTCTGCACAGGCTTGAAGACCCGGCAGCGATGCCATCATCAAAGGTCATTGAAATGGCTACGAAAAACGGCGCCCGGGCGCTGGGGATTAATAGCGGGGTGCTGAAACCAGGATATCTGGCTGATATTATTATTGTTGATATCAGGAAACCTCAGTTTGCTTCTGCGGATATTATTTCATCTCTGGTAAATGTGGCTACAGGGTGTGATGTAAAGACTTCGATAGTGAACGGGAGGGTGCTTATGGAAGATCGAATGGTGACAATTTTTGATGAAAATAAGATAATCGAGAATGCAAGGGAAGCGATGATAAGGATCACTGAGAAAAATTAAGTATAACTGTGACCATTTAGTCCCTCAGGTGATACATTGTTCACGATCGAGCACATCCATGCACGAGAAATACTTGATTCTCGCGGTAATCCAACAGTAGAAGTCGATGTTTTTACAGAAAACGGCTCTGGTAGAGCAAGCGTACCGTCAGGAGCTTCCACTGGTACGTATGAAGCGCTTGAACTGAGGGATAAAGATAAACGCTATCTTGGAAAAGGCGTGGCAAAGGCTGTGAAGAATGTAAATACAGAGATAAAAGAAGCGCTCACCGGTATGGACGTGTGCGACCAGCGCGAACTTGATATGATGATGCTGGAACTTGACGGCACGCCCACCAAATCAAGACTGGGTGCCAATGCCATCCTGGGAGTATCGCTGGCAGTTGCCCACGCTGCTGCAGATTCGCTTGGAATATCGCTTTACCGCTATCTTGGAGGTACCAATGCCTTCACGCTACCTGTCCCTACCATGAATGTCATAAACGGAGGAAAGCATGCCGGGAACGAGCTTGCGATACAGGAGTTCATGATACAGCCCAGGGGAGCAAAAACCTTTTCAGAGGCGCTTCGCATGGGGGCTGAGACATACCACACGCTTGGCGCAATACTTGTGAAAAAGTACGGCAATTCTGCGGTGAACGTGGGTTACGAGGGCGGCTATGCTCCTCCGCTTACGAATACGGCTGATGCGCTTGATGCCTTAACTGGCGCAATTGAAGAGGCAGGATACGGCAAAAAGATAAGCATCGGGCTTGATTCAGCAGCCTCAGAGTTCTACAGGAAAGGTAAGTACAACATTGATGGAAAATCATATTCTTCAGGTGAAATGGTCGATCTTTATGCAGACCTTGTAAAGACATATCCCATCCTCTCTATCGAAGACCCATTCGAAGAGGAGGCGTTCGAAGATTTTGCCGCCCTGACAGGAAAACTCAAAGACACGATAATCATTGGTGACGACCTTTTCGTGACCAATGTGGCGCGGCTTGAAAAGGGTATCAGGATGAAAGCCGGGAATGCGCTTTTGCTCAAGGTGAACCAGATAGGCACATTGTCTGAGGCTCTTGACGCTGCTGCACTTGCGCAGAAGAATAAATACAAAGTTATAGTGAGCCATCGCTCTGCAGAAACCGAAGATACCACCATCGCCGACATCGCGGTCGCGATTGGCGCGGAACTGATAAAGACAGGCGCGCCTGCAAGAAGCGAGCGAAACGCGAAGTACAACCAATTGCTCAGGATCGAGGAAGAACTGGGGAAAGCGGCGCGGTATGTAAGGCTATGAATTAACGCTCGACAAAGGTAGGTAGGGTATCGTACGTAATTGAAACAATCAAATGCCTCAGTACTCATAGGGTTCATCACATTTCAGCTATGTTCTATCATCACAGGCGCTTTTGATCTCGCGAACTAATTTTTCAGCTTCCTTTCCAGGAGCCTTCGAATTATAAATGCTTCTTCCCACTATAACATGATCTGCTCCAGCCCTTATGGCTTCGGCTGCGCTTCCCCCCTGCGCTCCAACGCCGGGTGAAATTATCGGCATCTCCCCAACGATCCTGCGCATATCCCTTACACTTTCAGGTCGCGTCGCAGGCGCAACTATGCCGGAAGCGCCGCACTCAACTGCAAGGTGCGCAAGTTTATGTGCTGCAGGCGCAAGGAAATCAAGCGCTCCGGGATGGCTCATTTCAGTTACAACATAGATTTCCCCATGATGCTCCCTTCCTGTATTCACGCATTCCATAAGACTGTCGCGTCCAGTGAACCCGTGAACAATAACGGCGCTTGCTCCTGCATCAAACGCCTGTCTGCATATCAGCTTGTCAGTGTTCGGGATGTCAGCGACCTTGAAATCCGCTATCACAGGTGCAAATTCAGCTATCATGCCAATTATTCCCAGCCCTGATTCCAGCACAAGAGGGTATCCAACCTTGATAGCATCCACAAAATATTCTATCTCTTTTGATATCGAGAGCGCCTGGGTTTTGTCAGTCATGTCAAGAGCAGCGATCAGCCCCGTCTTCTTTCGCATAGCCTACCTTCTGCCCTTTGCAGCAGCCACGATAATAGGCAGAGTGATGGTCGCATCAGAATACACGGTCACAGAACGAGCATTTTCCCCGACCTTCCCCCATGAACGCGCCTCATCAAGTGTCGCTCCTGAGAGACCCCCCGTCTCAGGTCTGTCCATTGTAAGCTGTATCGCATAATCGAATGATCTTGGAGTAACGAGCATGGACTGGAGGATAAAGTTCTTGGGCACGCCCCCGCCGACTATGAATACTCCTGAGCGCTTCGCTTCATAGCATCTATCGATCAGTCCCTTCATGTCTGCAAAGACATCCACGTTGAGTGGATTCGTCTGCCTGAAAAGCCATGCCTGCAAACCTATTATCGAATCCTGTATCGCAGGGCAGTAGACAGGTATGCCCATGTCGTATGCGCTTTTCAGTATGGAATTATCGTCATCAAGTTTGCTCCCTATGTGCGAGAGGAATTCACTTATTGACAGTTTATCAGGAAGCTCCCTGAAAATTGGCTGGAGTTTTTCCTCAAGCCCTGCGAAATGTTCCTCTGGCAGGAACACATCGTAGATACGGTTAATTGAGCAGTGCTTTAGCTCCACGTCATCAGCCGTATCAGTACCCTTGTAATGGTGAAGCCCGATCGATTCAATGATGTCGTGAACAAGATTCGCCCCGGTACTGACAAGGATATCGATATCCTCATCCCTTATCATATCGCTAACTATCTGCCTCATCCCGGCAGGCACCATAGCACCGGCAAGACCAAAGAACTTCGTGCATTCCCTGTCACTTACCATATCCCTGAATATATCCACAGCTTCACACAGCCTACCAGCACCGAAAGCTGTACCTTCAAGTGAGCCAACAAGCTCACTCACAGTCATATTCTTTGTTATTTTAGCATGCCTGATAGGTCTATCCAGTGTTTCCATAATCATCTGAAGCACTTCACGCAGGATATTATAATATCCTTTTTCCGTGTGAGCTGCTGTGCAAATTCCATACCTTCAGATAGATTCCCTGCATGATATATCTTGTTAATATTCTTACCTGCAAGAGGCTTCATCCTTTCCCCCACAAGGACAAGGGAATAAATTTCATCAAGGTGCTTTTCAATGAACCGCATAACTCCAGAAGGGTCAAGCCCTTCGCATACTTCTTTTGCTTCTTCCCCCAGCACCATGACGATTCGTCCCTCTTCGGTCTTTGCATAATCAAGCGCCTTTTCTGCGCTCTTTATATCCATGCCTGAGTTTGAATTATCTATAAACGTCCTTCCAGCCAGAGTGGTCTTTCTCATGCGTCCCATTGCGCCTTTGAAATCCCGCAGTGAACGCTCGATCATGTGAGGTTCGATATCCATAGCAAGCGCGACTGCGGCTGCGCATACAAAGGCGGTTTTATACGAGATCAGGTCATAATCCTGAGTTCCTTTAATGGTTATCTTTCCTGTTCGTCCCTCAATAAAATAGGCAATAGTTCCCCCATCACTGTTTATGTTCTCATAATACACGTTAGATGCGGCGTTCACAGAATCAGAGAATGAAATGATATTGACATCTCTCCTGCATGCCCCGAAGAACCTCATGGCATCGTGGTTGATAACGACCGTACTCCCCGGCTTTGCATCAAGTATCATCATGCGCTTGGCTTCGCTTGCAAGCTTTGTGTTATTTGCGATCTTATAATCATCTACAATAGTTGTAATTACACCGATATCCGCGCTGCCAGTGCCACCAAGTGATATTTCAAATATGAATACATCTGGCTTTATTCCAGATTCCTCCACCACATCCACAGCGCGAAGGATGCTGGCAGGGGTAATGCTCAACCCGTTTTGAATAATGCGTTTTTTGCTCCAGTCTTCAAGTCCCCTGCTTGTATGGGATATCACTTTTTTATTTCCTGAGAGTATCTCTGCCAGGAGGATGGAAGTGCTTGTCTTTGCCCTGGTGCCTGTTATTTCGATAACGGTACAGTCCTTAAGAGTGCCTCTTAATATCTCTCCGACAGCAACATGATGCGATATAACAGGGATATTATTTTTTGCTGCCTCATCAAGCACAGGATAGCCGGGATCAAGATGTACTGGCGCGATAAGTATATCAAATTCAGAAACATTCTGCGGCGCCCGTGACGTTCTTATGCCCTCATGTTCCAGAGCCTCAAGTTCATCAGGGCGAAGCGTCTTATAAACATCGATCCCGGTAACTGATGCGGCAATTTTTGTAAGCTTTCTGGCGATCACGGCGCCGCCATGGGTCAGGTCAAGTACTGCAACCCGGGCGTTCCTGAGCATCAATTCGATGCCAGGGCTTCCTGCGCCCTCTTAAATGCCAGTTCAGCGACGAGTTCATCGATCCCAAGGGGTTCTGAATAAATGAGCTGGACATTTTTGCCATCAAGCTTCACCGTGGTCTTTCTTGAATCGCGGCTGATACCCAGTATCTGGGGAATATCCTCCATAGTATGTACTCCATGAGCCAGGAAGATGGGAACTGCGACTATAGTGGAAACGCCTGTGCCTTTGAATGCCTCAAGACCTTCCTTCATGGTAGGTGTGTTCATGTTCATAAATCCAATGCGAACGACCACGTTATCGTATTTTTTTGCTATCAGGTCAGCCACTCCGTTGACTACCTCTTTATTATGCGGATGCCTGCTGCCGTGCCCGAGTGCCAGTATTCCGATTTTCTGTTTCATAAATATCCTCTTGATCATGATAATGGAGGTTTTTTAATGTGGTCGGTTCTTATAATCCTTTTGATACATATAGTCTCGAACACGATTCCAGTATTCGTTTCCAGAAAAAGTATAAATACTTAATAGTAAATATATAAATGTAATAAATTCATTAAGGCGGAATTTAGATACTGAGGGCAATAAATAGAGGATGAGTAAATGAGTTTTGGGCTTATACTGAACGCGATCATATGTTTTGCCATTGTGCTTGCCACGTTTGCTTTCGCAGTCACCCTGCATCAGAACAAAAACAGGCAGAAAGGGGAGAGCATTCCTACCTTGAATGCCCTGGTCGTCTTCTGGTCACTTGTTGGAATGTTCTTTTTATTAGCTGGTCTAAGAACGCTTGCAGCCTATGGTAATTTCAAAGAAGTTGAAACAGCCCTGTATTATTTTGGCTCGATCCCATTTGCATTTATCACAGTTCCCCTTGTCTATTTTATCATATACATTATTCTTGGTGATCATCGGGTCAGTATAGGGGTATCAACAGTATTCCTTATCTTCGGTTCGATATACCTTATCGCATTATTCGGCTTCGGGATAATAGGTCCTTTTACTGAAGAATGGGGCTCCACATTTGATATCAATAGTGATCTCGCTATAAACGTTTATCTTTCAGGGCTGTTCATCGTCCCCACAAGTATGATACTGGGTCTTATGCTTCTGATATTGCTCCAGCGTGTCCCTAAGAGGCTTCAGAACAGGATAGCTTTTTCACTTGTTTCGATCTCTTTGATATTTGATTTCATGCTTCTTGATAACATAGCCCCGTCAGGCGCTACCCAGATGGCTGCCAGGATATTCATATTCATAGGTGTTGTGCTGGGTTATTTTTCCTACTTTTCCGAATCCTTCGACAAGAAGCTTGATATGATGGATAGAAGGCTTGGCGTATCGCAGACAGAGCTTGAGGATTTCGAGAATGAAGACGAGTGAGGGAATTACATGGACATTGATATCGGATTTGAGCAGGAAGTGGCAAGATTCTATCAAACTATGGGGATAACCACAGGGCCCGGCGATATCCAGTACAGGCTAATACTACTCGTCCTTGCAAGGAACGGGGAAGATGCCGTAACGCGGTTCTCGGAGATAAGGGAATACACAGATAAGATAGCGGACAGGGGAAGCATAGGTGGAAAAATGAAATCCGTGTTCCAGCTTGAGGGACTGGCTCTAAAGATAGGTCACGGGGATTATATAATCACACATAAAGGTCTGATCGCTGCTGATTTTATCAGGTCTACATCGGTATATTATAAGAAGGTGAAAGACCTCGAACATATCATAGAACGGATACCTTCTTAACTCATTTTTATGTATATATGTTTGCTGTTAAGAATTTACAACCACTAACTATAAATATATTAATGTTCATAGAGTAATATGCTCATAATGAGTATGAGTATAAATGACCGTAACGGAGGCATAATATGAAAACAATAATAAAGAACGAACATGCACAGGCAGGCGTCGGCACACTCATCATTTTCATCGCAATGGTGCTTGTGGCTGCTGTTGCGGCTGCTGTGCTCATCCAGACATCAGGTGTGATGCAGTCTAAGAGTACTTCGACAACGAAAGAAGCTGCTGCGGCGATTGGTGAAAATTTTGCTATTGAAGCTGTCGATGGATATATGAGTACAGCAGGCACATCCCCAGTGAACTACCTTAACGTAACTATAAAAGTTGCTGCAGGTGGTTCAGATATTGACTTAACCAAGGTTTTGGTGAAAGTTAATTCGCAAAGCTACAATTTTACCAGCGATACTAATATTTCAACTGTGCCATTAAACACATTCTGGGTTTATTCATTAAGGGAAGCAACCACAGGCGCCACAGACATATCAAATTCAGGCGCCAATAAATACGCCAAAACATCATCATCAACATTGAAACCAGGCGGATTGGCAAGATTCGACGTCAATGTCACAAGTCTAACTATCGGGGCGAGGAGCAGTATCACACTTGCCTTGACGCCAGAAAAAGGTGCTACGTTGAACCTGCCCCTGACAATTCCTGCGCTAGGCAGTACAAACTCGGTAGCGATATATCCATAAAATATATCGCATTTTTTATTTTTTTCTTCTTTTTATAGCAATCTTTAAGTCAATGCATATACATTATTATAAGTATAATGAGTATGTGTATTAGAGAGGATTCAGATAATGGCTGCAGAAACATCTGTTGTAATCGCTTTGATATTTATAGGATTTCTTACTATCGGAACAACAACATATGCATCTTATGAATACTCTAATAGTCTTGTAAAAAATGCGCAGTATGAACAGGATACCATGAAAAAGGCAAAGATACAGACGGATATTACGATAATCAATATCACAAACAGCCCAGCACTCCTGAACCTTACTATCAGGAACACAGGAAAAACCACGCTAAATGCCAGTGCCTTGGATGTTTTTGTCAATGGGAATCCGTACGATTTCAGCGTGGTCACGGCAGGGAACGTGTGGGTGCCGCAAAACAGCACCAATATAACGATCCCTGTGTCAGTCAATATTGGCGACAGGATAAAGATCACGACTGAAAACGGGGTATCAGATTACAGGCTCAGGTAGGCGATAATAATGGGATATGCTGTGATCATGTTCGTGATTATGCTGTTGTTGGCAGTTTCGATAGCGTTATCTGCAAATTACGGGATATCGAAAGATTCCCAGGAAGCACCGCTAATGGCTGAGAATGCTTATGCTGAGAGGGAGGCAGGGAAGGCGCAAACGGATTTTGTGGTTGAGGCATTGAAAGTTAATGGAACAATGTATTATTCATCTGTTGTTACAAATAGTCCACAGACAATTCATTTGCACCTTACAATAAAAAATAATGGCAGTATTGTTTTAAGCCCTTTAAAATATTCAATTTTATTAAACAAAACATGGGTCCGGATAAATTCGACATCTGACAATTCTACGCCTCCTTTGACAAATTCGACAACACATTCTTTGAATTTAACCCAAAAACCATTAAATTTAACTCTATCTGGGGAGAACGGGGTTAAAATAACAGTCCCCTCCCCTCCAAGATTTACGTCGTTATCCGCAAGCCCTAACACCAGTGATAACTGTTGGAGGGACTTGACTTTAGCGTGGAATAAACCTGTTGTAAGCCAATGGCCGATAGATCACTATGCATTGTATTATACGTGGACTGATAATATTGATAAAAATGATGTGGACGTAGCCTTTACAACCGGAGCAAGTAGTACTGCATTTATTGGGAGTGCTTTTAAAAAAGTCGGTGGCAACTGTGGAAGCAACAATGCAACCAATTCCTTGTATGTATGGATGACAGCATTCGATACTCATGGAAATGAAGGCGTACCTTCTGGTACTTGTTATCTTTCAGGCATGGGCGGAAGCTCAACAGGAGAAAATTGTCCTTAATACAATATATTATGAGGTAGTAAAATGCCAGGCGAAGGAATAACCCATCTGATATTCTTCATAGGCGCGATAATTATAGCAGTGGGTGTACTCGGAGTGGTCACGACCAACGTGCAAAGTATCAGTGCCTCTTATGGTATGAACAGCAAGACATTAGCAGACCAGTTAAAGACCGACATTACCATCATCAATGACCCGGCGATGATTCCCAATTCATCTTCCAATCTCAGTTTCTTCGTAAAAAATACTGGACAATCGACTCTTGACACAACCACGGTAAATATGTTCGTGGACGGAAGGTTTACAATGAACCTCACATACCGTGTTATGGAAGGGGGCACTCAATGGTCACCCACCTATGTCCTGATGCTGAACTACACATACTCCGGCGGAAAGAACCCTCCTATATCGTCAGGAGATCATACAGTCCGCGTGGTAGCCGGAAATGGCGTATTCGACACAATGGCTTTCAAGACGTGATATCCATGATAACCGGCATCCGTTCTTTTGACCTTCCCCGCGACGAATTGTGCAGGAAGCTTGGCGGCGGCTTTCCAGCAGGCTCCATAGTTGTGATAGAAGGCGGCAGCGGCAGCGGAAAAAGCACGGTGTGCCAGCGACTTGCTTACGGACTCATGGAGAATGGCTCCACAGTGACATATATCTCGACCCAGATGACCACTAAGGGTTTCATCAACCAGATGCATTCGCTCAACTATAGCATTGCCAGTTTCCTCTTAAAGAAAAAGTTGCTCTACATCCCTGTCCTTTCCATGATGGACCCCTCTGCGCCAAGACTGGATTTCATAGAACGGTTAAGAGAAGCAGAAGAACTTTTCAAGAACGATATAATTATTATTGACACCATCTCCTCACTCATCAAACATAGCGTGAACATGGAGAAAGGTCTTGAACTGATCTCTTTTTTTAAGAGACTGACAGGTGTAAGTAAGACCATAATTCTCTCGATTGAACCCTCAGAACTCGAAAACCACATCCATACCGAGTTCGTCTCATCTGCTGATATAAACCTGACATTGAAAATAAGCACTCTTGGCAGCAACATCAAGAGAACCATCATTGTAAACAAATTCACAGGCGCATCTGCTTCAGTTGAGAGCATGATCGGATTCAGGATAGAATCGAACGTAGGTCTTGTGGTTGAAATTGCATCCGTGTCGTGATGAAAATGGAAAATGAATTCGAAGAAGCTCTTAAAAATAACAAGCATCTTTCCGATTATCTCCTCAATTTCCAGAAAGAACACACCAGCCTCCCGTCATTTATTACCAGCCTCCCCCGTGAGATGTCACTTGAAAAGACCCCGAACATAATATATCCGGTCGGAGACCCTGTATTCATACACATATATGGAGAGCCGCATAAGGATATTGAGTATCTTGTCATCGAACCGCAGCTCAGGGAGGAAGAAAAAGAGTTATACGCCACAGTTTTTGACCGGGTGCTTGAGAAAGGAGTAAGAGTCAAGTCAAAAGATGACTTAAGGGGGACGGTTTTAAAACTTATTGACGAGACTGTCAGGGTGGAAGCATTTGTGAAAAGGTCTCTTGCGTCTTTAATTATCAAAGTTACAAAGGAAGAATATGATAAATTGAGATATCTTGTAATAAGGGATATTTTTGATTCGGGTCCTGTGGAACCAATGTTACGAGACCCGTATCTTGAGGACATCCACTGCGTGGGATTGAATCAGATCTCTCTTGTCCATAAGATATTCGCAAATATCAGGACCAATGTCAGGTTCGATTCAAAAATGTCGCTTGATAACTGGCTTCGAACCATGAGCGAACGCATAGGCAGACCTATAGGGGATGCAAACCCGATAGCAGGTGGCACACTTCCCAGCGGTTCTCGTATAGCGATCGCATACAGCGACGATATCAGCCGCCGCGGAAGTTCATTCACTATAAGGAAATTCACAAAAACGCCATTGAGCATAACCCAGCTCATAAAATTCGGTACAATGAGCGCAGAAGAAGCAGCGTATCTCTGGCTGTGCCTTGAGAACGGCATGAGCGTTTTCCTGTGCGGGGAAACAGCAAGCGGAAAGACAGCAGCAATGAACGCAACACTGATATTTATAGATTCAAAAGCCAAGATATACAGCGCAGAGGATGCTACCGAAGTTACGCCCCCCCATGATGTATGGCAGCAGCTTGCGACCAAGGAGGAAGGGGCTGAAGAATCGCAGGTGCACATGTTCACACTGCTGAAAGCCGCGCTGCGTTCGCGTCCAAATTATATAATCGTAGGTGAGATACGGGGTATAGAAGGAGCGGTGGCTTTCCAGGCAATGCAGACCGGACATCCCGTGATGTCCACGTTCCATGCTTCATCAGTGAAAAAGATGATACAGAGATTCATCGGTGCACCGATAAGCGTCCCGGTCACATTCATAGATAACCTGAACGTCTGTGTTGTGCTTCATGCATATTACAGGAATGGCATTCTCATAAGGAGGATACTTGCCATAGAAGAGCTTGAAGGGTATTATGAGGAAGCGGGAGGCGTGGTTACGCGGGCTGTTTTCCAGTTAAATCCGGCAGATGACAAACACGAGTTCAGGGGATTGAATAACAGTTACATCCTTGAAGAAAAGATCGCAGCAAGACAGGGATACAAAGATAAAAGGAAAATATACGATGAGTTGTTCAAAAGGGCGAAGGTACTGAACGCTATGGTAGAACACGAGATATTCGATTTTACAGAGACGTTCAAGATGGTGCAGGCATACAGGGAATACGGGTTGGAAGGGCTTCCCTTTCCAGTCTGAGGTACAATGGAACTTGAAGAAGCTATTAAGAATAATCCGCATCTTGGAATTTACATCCGGAAGTTCCAGGAACAAACAGGGGTTACACCGTCATTTATTCCACAGCTTTCAAGAGATATGGATAAGAAAAATGTTAATGTCATCTATCCGGTAGGTGATCCGCTTTTCATACATTTATACGGGACGCACAAGATAGGAGTAAAATACTATGCTATCGAACCAGAATTGACGCCTCATGAGCAGGAAAAATATCTGGAACTGCTCGGAATGGTACTGAGGCGAACACCTGAAGAACTTGCGGCAGACACGCCTGATAAACTCAGGGAACATTTCAATAAACTCCTGGATAAAATGACAGTTATAGGAAGATCCACAAGGAACAAGGAAAAAGTCTCGCTAAAAGAAGATGAGTTCAAAAAAATAAAATATTTCATAGACCGCAACATTGTAAGTCACGGTATAATCGAACCTCTCATAAGAGACCCGTATCTTGAAGATATTCACGATATCGGCAAATACAACATTTTCGTTGTCCATAAGATACTCGGCATGCTGGAAACGAATGTCCATTTTTCATCTGATGAGCAGATAGATGATTGGATGAGGGTGATGAGCGAACGGATAGGAAGACCTGTGAGTGATTTCAGACCCATAGCAGACGGCGCGTTACCTGACGGTTCCAGAATAAACATCATTTACAGCCGTGAAGTCAGCAGGCGCGGCAGTTCATTTACGCTCAGGAAATTCGCAGCTATACCCACAAGCGTCACGCAGCTCATTAAATGGGGAAGCATCAGCGCAGAGATCGGGGCTTACCTGTGGCTGTGCCTTGAGAACGGTATGAACGTATTCGTGAGCGGTGAAACAGCAAGCGGAAAAACAACTGCGCTTAACTCGATAATGCCTTTTGTCAATTCAAAAGGGAAAATTTACAGCGTCGAGGATACGGCTGAAGTAACAGCCCCGCAGGAAGTATGGCAGCAGATGATCACGCGCGAGACTGGTCCGAAGAATTCTCAGGTGGATATGTTCAGCCTGTTGAAACTTGCGCTGCGCTCTCGTCCCACATACGTGATCGTGGGTGAGATACGGGGCGTGGAGGGAGCAGTGGCATTCCAGGCGATGCAGGCTGGAAACTCTGTCATGGCAACATTCCATGCATCTTCAGTAAAGAAACTCATCCAGAGGATAACAGGTGACCCGATCAAAGTACCTGTTACTTTCATCGACAACCTTCATGTTGTCATGATACTGCAGGCGGTTTACAGGCAGGGTGTATTCCTGCGCAGGTGCGTATCGGTTGAAGAGATAGAAGGGTATATGGAAGAATCAAAAGGTGTTATTACAAGAGCTGTATTCCAGTGGGACGCTCTCAATGATAAGCATCATTTCAGGGGATTGAACAACAGCTATATCCTTGAAAATCTGATCGCCCATAAACTCGGTTATGCAGATAAAAAAAAGATCTATGCAGAGCTTGAACTGCGTGCAAAAATTCTTCAAAAAATGGTAGAACAGAATATTGTTGATTATTATAAAACAAAAGATGTTATATGGGCTTTCGAGAGGAACGGTGTTGAGGGTCTTCCGTTTAATTTATAGGTGAAATATGTTCAAGAAAGCTTTTGAATGCATGGAAATGACACAGCGGCAATACGTCATCAGGTTTGCCCTGCCGCTTGCATTCATGGGTATTTTCTTCCCCATCATCATGTTCCTTCTTGTCCCCGACCTTATTACCGGGGCTTTCACATACGTGCTTCTACTTGTGCCTGTACTCTTCATTGGACTGGCGTTATTCTATCCGATGACCGTGATGGGAACCAAGAGAAGCCAGATAGAAGTGAACATGCATTATTATATCACGCACATGGGCGTGCTTGCAACCTCGAACATGGCGCGAAAAGAGGTCATCCGCCAGCTTTCATTGAACGCTGCGTATGGTTACCTTGCAACAGAGACCGGAAAGATATATTCATTGATGAACGACTGGAACTTCAGCCTGTCACAGGCGTGCAGGTTCATTTCAAAGAGGACGCCGTCTCCGATTTTTGCGGATTTTCTTGACAGGCTTGCGCACTCTTCAGAGGCGGGTGAACCGTTTGAACAATTCATCTGGACTGAGCAGAAAGTCGTAATGAACGAATTTGACACCATGTACAAGAAATCACTTGGAGAGATCCAGATGACAAAGGAGATATTCGTGGCTATGATGACAGCTCTGATCTTCCTTACTTCGATATCACTGATAATGCCTATAATCACTGGTATGGAACCTGGTCCCCTGATGGCAGGTTCTATAGTTACTTTCCTGGGGGCAGAAGGTATCCTTGTTTATGTCATGAAAACCAAGTCTCCAAAAGATAAGATATGGCATACCCTGAGCATCGAAACTGCGGCTGACAGGAAAATACGCATGTCTTTTCCAGTTTCGATAATAGGGGTCATGCTATTGTCGATAGTAATGATGCTCTGGGGCGGGGCGCTCCCCATCACGATAAAGATCGCAGTAGCTATTACTCCAATTGCGTTAACAGGTTATTTTGCAAGAAAAGAAGAAGAATTGATAAAGCGAAAGGATGATAATTTTGCAGCATTCGTTCGCGCTCTCGGTTCCACGGCTGGCGCCAGGGGAGGCATTATAAGGGATTCTCTTCGCAATCTGACGTATCATGATTTTGGTCCCCTGACACCGGATATCAATGAATTGTATAAACGTCTTGAAACCAGGATAAATAAGATAATGTCCTGGAACTATTTCGCGGCAGGTACTGGCAGCAACCTTATCGAACGGTTCGGTACAATATTTGCCGAAGGAATAGACAAGGGAGGAAAACCTGAAGCCATAGGCGATATAGTCGGGGATAACTTCATGCGCATAGTTTCATTGAGAAAACTGCGTTACTCTCTTGCCACGAGCCTCCTGGGAGAAGTTTACGGGTTAACTGGAGGTATTGCTTTTACCATGTTCCTCACGCTTGCGATAGTCAAGATGCTTACAAACATATTCGCAGGCACCGATATACCGCCCGGAATGACCTCGATCCTTTCCCTGGGTTCTGTGATGGATATCAATTTCCTGGCATTACTGCTTATGGCGATGATGGTTGGTCACTCTTTCCTTTCAGCACTGCTTTTGAGGGCAGTGGACGGCGGAAGCCTTTTCAATTGCTATATTCACTTCGTGGGTATGGTCTGGCTTTCAGCAATACTGGCAGAGGTGTCCTTTGTTGCAATGGCGAATATGGTTTGATCTTGTCTTTTCAGTCGGGATTTGATTCATATTCAAGAATCTCAAAACACTAATAAAAACAACCACAAAGGAATGAACGAAACCATGATCCCGTCTATATCTCTTTCTTCCATTAGCGTTTTTGTCACAACATATGCATTTCTAACACTAAATTCCTGACAAAAACTCAATATGCCTTTCAAATTCGAAACCTCAATAGATGACCTGTATTTTACTTCAACCGGGATTAATTCAGATCCGCAGCTCATGACAATATCAGTTTCATTCTTTTTCATATCAAGCCAGTAAAATATTTTCCCCATCGGATAACTGGAAACACGTTTGAGGCAGTGCAGATAAACAACCGTTTCAGCGTCAAAGCCTATATCCTGACGCCCGCCTATGGAATTTTTTAGTCCAAGATCGCAGAAATATATCTTTTTTTCTTTTCTCTCTGAAGCTTTTTTACTTTTTGTGTAAAAATCAGATAAATTAATGAGATGGGAATGAGCCAGATGGAATATATATTGTTTTGATGTCTCCTTATCCCCATCATTTTGTTTGGCTATCCCAAGGTAACTGAATCGTTCACTCGAATGAGCTGATACGAAACGAAAGACTGATTCAAGTAGCAGTGGATCGCGGATACTGAAAATCCTGACAATATCCCTGTAGATCAGGAGGCTTGTATAATCCTCTGCCAGTATTTTGAACCATGTATCTTCATTTTTTACATCGAACCATTCAGGGAATCCTCCGATGTTCAGATATTTAAGCAGGAAACCCGTTATATCATTGATTTTTGGAGTAAGATCATAATAAAGTTTTTTAAGCATTTGAAAATTAAGCTCTGTCTCAGGCATCACCATGCCGTTAAATTGCAGGAACTCCCTGAATGTAAGCGGGAAAACTTCAATAAAACTTATTCTTCCTGCAAGGCTCTCTGATGAGTTCTTATAAATGAGACTGGAAGATGAACCAGAAACAATGAATTTTGAAGCGAATTTAAGGTCATAATATTTTTTCAATAGCTGCTGCCATCCTCTTACATTCTGTATTTCATCAATAAAAACGAATATCTTTTTATATTTCAGGGAAAACATGTTTTTCTGCTGACAGAAATCAAGCGCTTCTTCAATGTCATCTCTTTCTGGTTTTTCGAAGTCGTCTGCATTTATGTAGATTATACTCTTTGGATCAATGCCATTGTCAATAAGTGACTTAATTGATTGATAGATGAGCGTTGATTTACCGCTTCTCCTTATGCCAAGGATAGCAAGGAGCTTATGGTCTTTTAATCGCTCTTCTATTTTCCCAAGATATTCCCTGCGTGTAATTCCGATAAGTTCTCCGGGCACGCTTCCTGATATCCACCATGGGTTTCTTTCTATTATGCTTCTTTCGTTCATTATTACAAGCATATTAGTAATAAACTATATAATTTTAGCGGTTATGTTAGTAATAATTGCTTAATTATAGCGGTTACGATAGTAATAGATATATGCCTATAATAAAATATAAATATGTACTAAAATATTAATGTACTGTTACTTCACTGCTACTGCTTCGGATTATCTTATCGACATCCCTCTCAAGCCTTGAGAACAGCATTTTATCGACTTTCTTTCCCCTGAGCTGTTCTATGAATAATAAGGATTTTGTATGATCTTCAGGGAGGAGCTTCCAGGAAGGTCTTTCCACAAAATAGTCTATCCCGCTTGCGTACGCCATCATCCTGGAGCTTACATCCTCACTTATCCACCCGATTTCCATATAATATTCAAGCACATCGAACAGGTTATTTCGCCCAACTTTTTCCATAAGGAACTCAATCCAGTTAAGGAGAATTATGGATGTTTCCGGCCTGTTATCAAGATATGATAATCTGACACCCTGTCCTTCTTCTTCCTCAAAATACTGGGAAACAGCCTGCTGTGCGGTAGCAGATAGAGCAGGTTGCCGGGTGTGTGATTGTTGTTGTACCTGCGGCATTCCCCCATATATCGGTTTCTGTCTTGACTGCGGTTTGATCTGCTCAACGACCATTAAAGTAACTTTTTCAACAAGTGCATTCTCATCTATGGCTTTTGACTCGACTGTCTTTTTAAGCTCCTCTATGTTGTTCTCAAGACCTTTGAATTTATTTTCCATATCCTCTATCAGATTAAGAGGTAATTCAGGATTCTTAGTACCAAGCTCATTCATCTTCTTTTCGATCTCTGCTATTTTCTCATTCATCGGGTTGTTCTTGTCACCGATAAACGGGTTCACGGTACTTGAGACCACTTCATATAACGACAAAAGTTCAAGAACAGTCTCGTCGATCTTATTCAGCCTGTTTTTAAACTCTTCTGTATCTTTTTTTGAAGAGCCGATCGACTGGTCTATCCTGCTCATCTGGGATTCGAGGTTTTTGACTGCTTCTGAATTGGCTTTTATCATCTCTGTTTTGGCACTTACGACCTCTTCTATCTTTTTTGATATCTCTTCGGGTGCCTTTCTTAGCTGTTCTATAACATCAGGAAATAATGTAGGTGAGCTTCCCTTTCCATAAGGTGTTTCAGAATTCTTTTTAATTCTCTCAAGCTTCTTTATAAGTGAACCTTCAGGCATCTTCAGTTTTCCGAATTTACCTGACAAATCTTCAAACATGCTTTCTCCTTTAGTACAGTTTTATTATATATTTACTGGAAGTATATATACTCTTGCTGTTTTCTGAGATTCATGCTCATAATGAGAGACAAGAAAAAGCTTAAACCATTTGAATTCAATTTAATGTATAATGGATATAAAAATTGTAATATGTTTAATATTTATATGTTTAATTCCATCAGCATCTGCAACTGATACTCTCTGGACTGCAAAGTCGTCTGGATATATCGGTTTTAATGGCTCACTGTCATATGAGAACTACCTTGTTAAAGCCACTGCCGTGGATGATACTGTTTCTTCGATAAGTGTCTATAAGAACAATGTGCTTGCAGGATCTGGTAACTTCGGGATAAACGAGATAAAAAATTATGATAACATTAGCATAACCCTGCTCGGTATCAAGGACGGAAATTCGTGGATATCTATAAGTAAACTTGAAAATAAAGAATTCTGGAGATTCCTTAAAAGAGCGCAGTTGAAATGGGGTGAATCCTATTCGATCGAGAATTATTCTTTTATGATAGACACATACGGAAGGGACTCGGTAAACCTGACGATTTCAAACAAAACAGGAACGAAAAAAGAAGAGTTTTTCACAGGGGACGAAAAAGATTTTGATAGTTTCAGGATGAGGTTAACAAATATCAACAGGACTGGCTTTATAGATATTGATTTTTTCACAAATAAGCTCCCTGATTATAAAACAGAGGTATTTCCTTTTGTTAAAGCGCAGATTTACACAGATAAGGATGAATACTTTCCTGATGAACCTATTAATATCTCAATAACGGCAACAAGTGATCTTACTCTGAACCTGATAGGAATAACTGTAGAGACAAGCCCCAATACAGAAGTATCACAGGATAACTTCTCCATAACAGACTTTTCCGGGGAGAGGACATTTGAGACGATAATAACCCGGCAGCCTGTGAATTCTACATTAAGTATCAATGCCAGGCTTGATGTCCGGGATTTTTTTGGGAATTCACATATTCTTGATGTAAGTAAAGATATTTCCATCACCCCGGAAATAGCCATAATAAAGCGCGTTCCAGCAGATACAGATGATGAAATAGTGCCAGTGCAATTGTATATATATAATTCAGGGCTGAGCAATAGATCCGTGAGCATACGCGATATGATACCAGAAGAGTTTATTGAAAAATCGCTAGAATGGGAACTGGATATCGGACCCAAAAGTTCTAGGACTCTTGAATATAATCTGACACCTCCAAGACCAGGACTTTATATCCTCCCATCTGCCACTGCTAAATGGGACGGCGGGACAAAAGCTTCAAAAAGGGTAAAAATAACAATGCATATGCCCTATCTCACAATGGCAAAATCAATCGAGCATATTGAAGGCAAAACTCTTGTGAAAGTTGTAACGACCAATGTCGGCGACAGACCTTCGCAGGTTAAAATATGGGATAATATTCCTCCAGGGAATAATGTATTAAGCGGTGAAACGACATTGTCCGGGAAGCTTGAGAACGGTGAAAAGGTTGAGATCAATTACTATTTACAGGGAGAAGTCAAAACCCTTCCGGCTGCGCAAGCTTCATACCTGGATATTCGCGGTGTCACAAGGCAAGCCAGGTCAAATACCATTGAATTCGGGAAGGTTGTGGAGAGAACACAGCAGGAAAAGAGTGAAAGTACAAAACCTCTAAATGTTGCGCCGTCTGATTTAGTATTGTTTATGATCTCATCGTTTGTAGCGATAGCAGGTATTGTAACGGGTGCTGCTGTGGTCGCATATTTAATTACCAGGATGTTGAGGTAAAAATGGATATTCTTTCAGTTCTGCTATTTTTCATATACGCAATGGTCATTTTGATACTTCTGATATACATTTCACCTGTAATCTCTGCCATTGTAATGATAATTTTACCAGTGGCTATTGCTCTGATATTTCCAGACCCTGTGTCACAATTCCTTTCCATTTCCCAGTTCTCATATATGGGTGTGCCAGTAAATAATATCCATTTAATGCTCATGCTCTGGTCAGCTCTTCTTGGGATAATAATCTATTCCGAGCTTTTAGCCTGGTATCTGTTAATGGATAAAACAGATGACAGCAGCACTGAAGTATCAAAAGAGATATCATCAACAGACCAGATAGAACCTGAAGAGCCTCCTAAGACCGTAAAGAAGAAAATTGAGGACTTCCTTTTAAGCCTTGGAAAAATAATGAGCGGCGGAAAGTAAAAAACTATATTGCGCCTTTATCGGTCAGCAGAAAATCGCAGTTCGTTCCTTCGCACTTAGACCTGTGTTTTCGAAGCGTTGCTTTTCGTTTTGAAGGTCCGGTCTTTTCAAGAAGTATAATAGTCTTTGAGAGATGCTCCAGGGCATTCCCTCCGATGGGGCAGAGTTCTCCTGTAGATACATCTTTATAGACCTGATTTGTGATCACAACTGCAATAACGTATTTCCTGGCTATCCCGTGAAGGAGCCCTATCTGGTTCACAAGTTCCCTCCGAAGCGCCATGTTCTCTTCGTTCGAATCGTCCATTGACAGCCCCAGCCTGTAAAAAAGCGCTGCTGAGTCAAGTATTATGAGACCGATCTTTTCGTTCATTATCTTTTCAAGCTCAAGTACTGCAGAATACTGCTGGTCAAGGCTTGCAGGTTCATATATGATTATTTCTCCTGCAACCTTTTTGGCATCCTCTCCTGCTATTTGCCTGAACCGCTCAGCAGAGAACCCTTCAGTGTCAATGAAAATGACTTTTTTCCCGTTCCTGACAGCCGCCACGGCAAGCTGGATGCAGATATTGGTCTTCCCCGTGCCTGACGCCCCGTATATCTGGGTGACTATGCCCCTCTCGAATCCACCGCCAAGGAGGTCGTCAATGCATTTGCATTCGCAGGTTATCCTTTCTTGTTTCTGAATGTTTGTCACTCCTGTGCCATAGATACCTTGTCCAATATATTTTTTATTGCCTCTACCGCAGCACCGCCCTTATCTATCGGGGCTATGTTCTCCATGTCAGCATGAACAAGTGAAGTATCATACGGTATTATGCCAAATACCTCTATGCCATAACCCTTGAGTTGATCTTCGATATCTTTTGTCTCTCCCCCTGCTTTATTGATGATTGCCCCGAATTTCCTGATATCAATCTGCCGCGCAAGTTCCACTATCCTTCCAGCCGTTTCGATAGACCTTGCTCCAGGTTCAACCACTATGAGCATGATATCTATTCCCCGGGTCGTGCCCCGCCCGAGATGCTCCACTCCTGCTTCCATGTCAAGTATTACCACGCTGTTAGTTTTCAGGAGCACATGGCGAAGAAGCGCTTTCAAAAAAGAGCTTGCCGGGCACATGCAGCCGCTCCCGCCGCGCTCTACCGTGCCCAGGACGAGCAGTTTTACGTTATCAGGACCAGTTACTCCGAACTTTTCTACAATGTCATCAACCTTTGGATTTAATTTGAAAACACCGGCAGGTCCGCCTGCTCTTTCATCGATAAGTTCGGTAAATCCGGTCAGGGGTTTGGGCGGATTTTTAATCCCCAGAGCTGAAGCAAGGTTCATGCTCGGATCAGCGTCAATAGCAAGTACGTCGTAGCCCAGGCGCGCAAGAAGCCGTGCCAGAGTGCCGGATAGCGTTGTCTTCCCGACGCCCCCTTTACCAGAAATCGCTATCTTGATCATGTATCTATGAACTCGACTGTTATTTCATTGCCTATAGTGATCATTGCAGCCTGTCCCTTCGACCCCTGACCCGGATTCACTACCTGCGTGCCATTCACCTGTACTACACCGCGAGCCTCATGGATGTGCCCGCATACTATCAGGTCAAAGCGTCCCAGGAAACGCGCAAGGGCAACGCTTCCTACATTCCCGAAGGGTAGCCTGTCAGTTGTATTTTTAGGGGGAAAATGTGATAATAATATAATTTTTTTACTTGTGTTTACTCTACTTAATAACGTCCCTATAGATTCACCGATTCTCTTTTCTGACAACTCAAACGGGGTATTGAATGGAGTGGGATTTGAACCCCCCAGACCAACAAATGTAAGTTCGCCTATTTTATGAAATGAATTATGAAGACTGATCGTTTTTTCATCCAATAATTTCAAGATTGAGACATTATCGCAATTCCCCGGCACTGCAAGTACTGGTTTACTGAACATTCCAAGCAATTCCAGCGCTTTTTCATCAGGACCGAAGTCAGTTAGGTCCCCGGCTATCAATACCGCGTCAAATTTCCCTGCCCTGTCACATATCGCTTCAACATGGGAATAATCGCCATGTAGGTCTGCTAGCGCAAGAAATCTCATAGGACTCAATATTAGCTTAATGATACTTATATTTTTTATGCTGGATATTCGTCCGGTTGTCAGAGCCAGTGCTCTCCTTCGCTGTCATGGACGCATATATCTCCCTTACCGGAAGGAACAAATCCCCCGAATTTTTCAAGAAGCGCTATTGATTCACGGATCTCGGCGATGTATCTTTCCTTGAGCAGTGCCGCCATTTTCGTGGCATCCTCATTACAGATAGTGTTTCCCAGACCCTCGCATTCGCATATCATAAGGCGCCCCTCAAGCAAATAAAAAGGATATGTCCTGCAAATATACGGTCTGCATTCGTATATTTTACACAAACCCTTATCCAGGAACGTGCAGTCCCTGTTTTTCTTCAATATCCATTCAAAAGTATGGATATTCCCTGCATCATCCCTGTCTTCTGATGGTGTTGGGACGGCTATGTCCTCCCTTTTCAGTCCGGTCTTTTCGGATATATGCCTGATTTCGAATGGAAAGATGGAAACAGTATTGTCGCCAAAGTCCCCCATGCAGCACCTGCCGCACTTCCGGCATTTGTATCCAATGGATATAATTTTATCGGCGATATCACCTTCTTCTATTCCGACAGCTTCATTAAGAGCTCTTTTCAACTGGCTGGTTTTTCTTTTCATTGTTGAATAATTAACCTGACTTTGTCACATTAATACTTTATTAAGCTATAATCAAAAAAGATTATTAGGAATAAGAGGCTAATCTGACAAAATCAAGGTAATTCGGAATAATATGATATCAGTTCTTCTTGCATTTCTTGCTGGTTTGTCGGATATATTAAGTGGCATTATCCCTTTTTATCACAAAATAGAGGAATCCTCAACGCGTTATATCATCGGTTTTGCTGCGGGAACAATGCTTGGCGCTGTATTTTTTGAGATGCTTCCGGAGCTTGCACCTGCCGATTCCATCTACATAGGAGCAGGTTTCTTTTTCTTTTATCTCCTTGAGCGCCTCACAATGATACATTCATGTGGAGAATACGAATGCACATCTGAAGTTCACAGGATCGGATGGCTGCCTGTTATCGGAATGGCTTCCGACAATATCATAGACGGGATCGGGATTGCCATCGCATACATGATAAATCCGCTCACAGGTATAGTTGTGGCGCTTTCCGTAATAGTCCATGAGATACCACAAGGCATTACCACCACTCTACTTTTAAGGCGCGGAGGTCAGGGAAAAAATGCCATCTTATTAGCGCTGGGGATCGAATCCATACTTTATCCCATAGGAGCCGCCCTCTCTATCTTTGTCCCGGGCAGCCTCAATATGATTGTCCTGGCAGTCGTAACTGGGGATTTCCTGTATATTGCAACAAGCGACCTTCTCCCGGATGCGCACAAAAAATTTAATATAAATGTAATTTTTGCGGTTATCCTGGGTGCAGTTCTGGTATTTGCAATGGAATCTTTTTTGAAATAATTGCAATAGATATCGGGAATACCGTAAGATAAATAAAGAGCTTTTAATATTCCCTCTCTTTCGGCTCATACATCGTGATATTCACAGGTTTATAATTTATTCTCGGTCCCACCGGCGTATATGCAACAATCGTATGCCTGAGCCAGTTCGCATCATCCCTCTCCCGATGATCAAGTCGATAATGGGAACCCCTGCTTTCCTCGCGAGCCAGGGCACCGATACATACCGCTTCAGCGATATCCAGCATTCCCTCAAGCTCGATTGTGTTAACAAGTTCCTGGTTAAAAACATCGCCTTTATTCCTGATATATACATTCTTATAACGCTTCTGCAATTCCTTGATCCTGGCAAGTGCCGTTTCTAATTTTCGTTCGTCCCGGAATATTCCCACATTCTCGTTCATGGTGGTTTTGAGTTCATCACGTATCCTGAAGAAAGCTTCTCCTTCCGTTGTATCAAGCAGGGCTGAAATCTGTTGTGATTCCTCACTTACCCCACTTTCAAGTGCTTCCGGCGCTTCAAAATCAGTTTTTTTTGCATACTTCACTGCATTTTCCCCTGCGATCTTTCCGAACACTATGGTCTCAAGCAGGGAATTCCCGCCGAGCCTGTTGGCGCCGTGGACGCTGATGCAGGAACATTCACCACATACAAATAATCCTGATATCGAAGTTTCACAGTTCTTGTTTGAAGCGATCCCGCCCATGGAATAATGCTGCCCGGGCTGCACTGGTATAGGCTTCCTGATGGGGTCGATATTCGCAAAATCCATAGCGATCTGCCTGATACCGGGCAATCGTTCCTTAATCTTTTTAGCGCCAAGGTGTGTGAGGTCAAGATGAACGTAACCACCTTCAAATCCCCTCCCTTCGTTAATCTCGGTCTGGATAGCCCGCGCCACAATATCGCGCGGCGCAAGGTCAAGCAAATGCGGGGAATAACGTTGCATGAAGCGTTCCCCGTTCTTATTTGTGAGAAAACCCCCTTCCCCCCGCGCGCCCTCAGTGATAAGGATATTCGTCCCGTATAAGGTGGTCGGATGGAACTGCACAAATTCCATATCCTCAAGCGCCGCGCCGCCCCTGTATGCAACTGCGCACCCAAATCCAGTGTTAATTATCGAGTTAGTGGAACGTTCGTATATCCTTCCATATCCTCCTGTAGCGAAAATAACCGCTATGGCGAGAAAACCTTCTATTTGCCCGTTCGCGATATTATATCCGACAACTCCCGAACACCTGCCATTATTGGTAACAAGCCCTGTCACCAGCCATTCTTCATAGAACTTTATCCCCTTCCTGAGAGCCTGCTCATACATCGTATGCAGCAGCGCATGACCTGTCCTGTCCTCTGCGTATGCAGTGCGCGGATATCCGGCGCCGCCGAATGGGCGCTGGGCGATCATTCCTTCATCAGTCCTTGAAAAAAGCGTGCCCCATCGCTCCATCTCAATGATCCGAGCCGGGGCATCTTTGCATAGCACTTCCACAGCATCCTGGTCTGCAAGATAATCGCTTCCTTTTATCGTGTCAAAAGCATGGTCTTCCCACTTATCGGTTTTTCCAAGCGCAGCATTAATTCCGCCCTGGGCTGCCACTGAATGCGAGCGCAGGGGGTGAACTCTGGATATGACTGCCACATCTGCATCCCTGGCTGCAAGGGCGGCGCGCAGACCTGCCAGACCTCCACCTACGATTATGATGTCATGCCTGAACATACTCATACTATATGGGTCTCTTATATTATTTTACCATTTGTTTTATATAACCAGAAAAAGAAACTATGAAATGCCGGGTTATGAAATTTAAGATAAAAAGATACAACGGGGAAAAATCCTGGTTCGATACTTTTGAGGTAAAACCAGTATCGCACATGTCAGTTCTTGAAGCGCTCTTCCAGATACAGGATGAGCAGGACGGCACTCTGGCATTCAGATATTCATGCCGCGGCGCAGTTTGCGGTTCATGCGCCATGCTCATCAATAAAAAACAGAGGCTTGCGTGCAGGACACAGGTATCTGAGATCACAGGTGAAAGAGTATTGACCATTTCACCGTATGGTCCAATTGCGAAACCTGAATTAAAGACAGGCGATGATATTCTTGTAGAACCGCTCCCGAACCTGACTGTAATAAAGGACCTTATAGTGGATATGAAACCTTTTTTTAAGCATTATGAAGAAGTTATGCCAGGATTTGTAGATGACGACCAGGCAGTAAATGAGGCAATGATGTCGCAGGACGATGTCAGGAAAGTGGATAAATATGCTGCCTGCATCCTGTGCGGTCTTTGCTATGGGGCATGTCCTGCTGCTGCAAGGGAGAGGGATTATCTTGGACCGGCAGCCCTGGCAAAAGCATGGCGTTTTTATGCTGATACGAGGTATCGCTCCAAGGATGAAATGCTAAAGAGAGTGGATGCGAAAACCGGAGTATGGGCATGCGACACCGTTTACCGATGTGTTGAAGTCTGCCCCAAACAGGTGCCGCCCACCAATGCCATCACAGGTTTCATAAGGAAAATTATCTTATATAGAATGAAACATTTATTCAGGTGACCATGGAAAAAGATCGGGCTTACGGAACCGGTATGTGGGCATGGCTGCTCCAGCGCATTACAGGTGTCTTGTTAGTGTTTTACCTGTTGATCCATATCGGATGGGCTCACGGAATAAAGACACCGTTTGATTTCATGTTCGTAGATGTCAAAACCTCGGTTCTCATCCTGCTTTTACTCGTACTGCCGCATGCATTGAACGGATTCCGGGTTTTTGCAATAGACTTCGGGATAGGGGAAAAAACACAAAAGATCCTGTTCTGGGCGCTTGTCCTCATAGGAGTCCTTGTGATTTTGTGGCATGGTATGGGCCGATCGTTATGAACACTCAGGAGGAATTAGAGATGGCCTTCGAGGAGTATCAAAACGGTACATTCATCAAACACAAGACCTGATCATACGTTAATCCAGGTAATTCAAAATAACCGGTCAACGCTCTCAACAGCCTTTACAATAAGCTCTGCGCTCTTTTCAAGGTCGCTCATTTTCATCACAGTTACGGGCGTGTGGATATATCTTGACGGCGTACTTATTACGCCTGTGGGAATGCCCTCACGCGACAGGTGGATAATGGAGGCGTCGGTCTGCCCCCTGGTGCCGACCTTGAGCTGGTACGGGATATTGTTTGCCTCTGCCGCTTGCTTTAACCAGCGCAGCACATGTTCAGGGACGATGATCCCATCCCCTTCGGCATCGCTTACCGTGATAACAGGTCCTTTTCCTATCTCAAGCGCCTGGTCTTTCATCTCAATGCCAGGATGGTCGCCCGTGAATGTAACTTCCGACACCAGCGCAATATCTGGATACAGTCCAAAAGCCGATGTCCTTCCCCCTTTCAATCCGACTTCTTCCTGTACTGTAAAAACAGCATGCACTGTGGCTTTCACGTCCTTCATCTGCCGAAGAACCTCAATGAGCACGGCGCAGCCTCCGCGGTCGTCAAGGGCTTTGCCAGTTACCATGTCCTTGCCGAGCGACCTGAATTCTATGTCAGAAGTGATCGGCGTTCCAGCCATGACGCCCAGCATTTGCGCGTCTTCCCTGCTTGTGGCGCCCATATCGATGAACATATCTTCGGCTTTAACAGGTTTTTTCATCTCTTCTTCTTTCATGGCATGCGGAGGCTTTGACCCTATCACCCCGTAAACATGACCGCTCTGTGTATGCAGTATCATCCTCTGGTTAAGGAGCGTCTGGTCAAACCACCCGCCTGTTGCAGTAAAATAAATAAAACCCTTATCATCAACGTATTTTGCCATGAGCCCTATCTCATCCATATGCGCTGCAAGCATAATGCGGGGTGAGCCGCCATGTTTTGTGGCAATGAGGTTTCCCATTTTATCTGTTCTTATCTCGTCAACGTAAGGTCTTACTTCGTCCCAGATCATTTGCCTGACGTTGTTTTCATATCCTGAAACCCCGTGGGCATTGGATAATTTCTCAAGGAGATATTTTAAGCGGCTCATGATAATCACCGTTTTATATAGAGTGACTGGAGATAAGAATTCTCCTCAGGAAAACCTATTTGAATCTAAAGGTTTTTAAGGTAAAAAGTGCTGTAAGTGCCAGATCAAAGCACCGATGGTCTAGTGGCTATGACTTTAGCCTTCCAAGCTAATAACTCGGGTTCAAATCCCGATCGGTGCATTTTTTTGAATAACATACCTGCCAGATCGGTTCATCTGTTTATTCTAATCTTTTTTCTCCGAGACCACATAAATGAACGAAAATAGCCCGACATTTTTTCGGCTATGATTGATTTATCATCATAACAATAATCATAATGTATATATATGGGGGTGAATATATATGATGAAGGTAAAAACGTTTATTAGAAGGAGATCTGAGGTTATGTTGGTTTGGTTAACAAAAGAAAATGTTAGAAAGAAGAATATTGTTTCAGTCATTTCCATTGCTTTGGTGGTTTTCATTTTCATGAATCCATTAGCAATGGCAGCATCGATACAGAAGTTCAATATCAATTCAAAGTATTATGCTGCAAATGATCCAATAAGCGTCTCAGGAGCGATCCTTGATGGCAATGCATCAGGCGCTGTTAATATAACGATCTGGGTACGGGGGAACGAGTTCACAGGATCAGCCACAAGCTATCAACTGGTATATGCATCTTCCGGTGCATTCTCCACGACAATAAATGCCCCAGGATCATCCGGGGAATATACAGTTGCAGCCACATATGTGGAATCAGGAGTTAATTCCCAATATCTAAATATGACCGTTCTTGGAGCTTCTGATCCAAGTACGATCAAAACATTCTTCTCACAGGGCCCTGTACTTGTAGTTTCTTTATCAGGCAGTCATGGCATAACAGGTCCCCTCAGTACGGGCAAAACCGGAGGGAGCGTAACTTTCGATGGCAGACCATTCTATTTCCTTGTTTCAAACGATGACGTGGCTTATATGGACGATGATAATGAAATGAACCTGTCTTCAGACATTTCAGGCAACAGTGTGGTTGGAAATCTTGTCGAGGGGTCAAAAGTCAAATTAAATGCTACAACATACACTATAATGGATATCCATAACGATACCCAGATAGTGCTGGCTCGACCGATAGCTCCTGTTTTTGCGGGCGGCGAGACCAGAAATGTTACATTCCTCGTATTAAATTCAACGAATTATCCTCTTAGCCAGAATATTCTAATGGAATATATCATGAACGACGGAACAGCCGTCAGCAATACAACACTCAGTACAAATTCAAACGGTATTAATACCACATCAATAACCATACAGGATGCATCCGGGATATATCATTTAATAGCAGGCAACATTGGACATTTATCATTTATGGTAAATACAAATACCATATTTTCCGATATTCTTTCTGAAGAAAATAAGCCAAAACATACTTTCGCACGTGGGGAAACGTTGAAGGGCGCCTTATATCTCAAAGATGTATCTACCGGGTACCCTGTAACAACAGCAACAGTGAGAGCTACTATCCGAAGCCAGACTAACACTTCATTCATACTTTCAAAGAGCCTTACATATGATAGCAATATCAGCGCCTATACATACTCATATACAATCCCTTCAACTGAGGAAGAAACCACATATAATGTGGAATTCACCTCGGTCAATAATTCACAGACGCAAAAGGCTTTTACAAGTTATAATATCAAATCATATAACCTGTTCTTAAAACCCGTTTCAAAAGAAAGACAGGATAGCGATGGTTTTGCACCTGGTATGGGTGCTTTTATGATCCTAGCCGGAACTAACCTGTCAGGCGGAGAGAATATCAATATTGAGGATATGGTCGCTATTAATACCAGCAACTTCAGGGTGAATATCACAGACAGCACAGGCACAGATGTCACACCTTCCTGGAACGTAATGAACCAGACTGCGTTCTTTTCTTATCTGGGTGTCCCGACTGATATCCAGTCTGAAATAAAAATGATGCTGGGAAATAATTTCACAATAATCAATTTCACAGCGCCTTCAACAAATGGTATTTACAATGTGGTTGTCCAGGCAAATATCTCAGGCTGGGTAAAAGCAAGCACCACGATCTCAGTGCAGGACATGTTCGTTCACGGTGAGCCTGTGAACAAGAACGGCTGGTTCAATCCGAAAGTATCACCAGGCGGTTTTGTAAGATTGAATATCCTGGCTTTCAATCCATCTACAGGCGGGAGATTGACTGCAGCGAATATTTCTGAAGCAGGTCTTGTCGAGGTATGGAGTGAAGGTGCAAATGATATTGTCACCGAGGAAATGTTAAATATTACACTTGAGCAGATCCAGGTTCAGTACGGTCCTGGAGGTTCAGAAACTATTAAAGTATTGAAGTTCACTGCCAATGATTCTCATCTTGGTTTCCACAATGTCAAGTTCTGGGTGAACGCAACAATAGGCGGTTCTCCAAAGAAAGTGATCGGAGATGGCTGGTTTGATGAAAAATCCTATGAAATATTTGTAAAACCGCAATCAGATTCAGGAACAGGGATGTTCAAAGCATTTGGTTCAGGTGATAATATTACTCTTAGTGTAAAAGTAAAGGATGTCAGCGGGAACAATGTTTCAAGCGCTACAATAGAAGTCTCATCCTTGAAATATGGCATGACTGGAGAGAATATTCCGTATGGTGTCAATTCATCTCAATCCACTACGACAAATTCAAATGGTGAAGCCACATTGACAATTATCAATACCAACCGGAATCTAAAATCCGGATTCTATACTGTCAGGGTCAAGATGACCACGCAGGATGGTGTCACTGATTATGGCAACGGGTGGTTCGAGGTCAGCAATTTCATCTTTTTTGCCTATTCCACTTCATTTGATAATGGTGTAGGTCGCCCGATAAATTTCACCCTTAATACATTTGACAGCAATTTCAATAGAAAGAATGTCAGTGTATCTTTAAAGAGGATCATTTCAATGGGCGACTGGGAAATGATGGCGCCGCCGACAGTTTATGCTGAACCCAATATCAATGTTGGTTACATAAATGGAACCGGCTATTATAATTACAGCACAGGCATCAACAAAGGCGGGAATTTCGAATTCGTATTTGAAGCAACTGATGGCAATTCCACTGAGGTCGGTAGAGCATGGGTTAACCTGAAATCGTTTGTTACATGGGTGGATACGAATGGTGTATATGAATTCTCTACTACTGGTTTCATGAATGCGACAGTTGTCGCCTCCCAGGATATGAGGGGCGGATCATCAGGATCGATTAACATTACAAATGTAACTGTTGAGAAGGTCATGCAGGAAGGCATGTACATGACTTCATACCGCAGCAAGAGTGAGATGGCATCTATTACCACAACACAAAAAGTCAGCGGTGTGGATCACAGGTTCAATATCTCTGTCAACACATCCGGGTGGGCGCAGGGCGGATATGTCATGAAACTGAAGGTCACGGATAACCAGAGCAATGAAGTATATACCGAATTCTGGTTCCGCATGGCTCTGGCTGGGGTGTATATGCCGGAACTGAACATGGTCAATGTAAATGGCGGAACTTATTATACAAATAAGACATCATTTAATGCATCAACAGATGTGACATCTGTAAAGAGCAAATTCGCAGGTCAAAGCCTTGGAAATGTAACAGCAGGTAAGGTCAGCGGGATTATCGTTAATGATAATACAAATGATGCGGTAAAAATCCTGCAGAGCAGTAATGACAATCAGATATTTAATCAAGGGATTGTAAGCCAGAATCCGCAGTTTGCAATGGTTGTGGTAGATACTTCCCAGAGGACTGTCTATATAGAGTATAGGAATACGACAGAAGGGGGAATGCAATATTATAATCTCTCGAATAATGTAACTACACAGGTATTTAATAAGACAGAAGGAGACAATTTCACAGATTATACAGGACGTACCTGGAGGATCAAATCGATCACTGATGACGGTACTGTGAACCTTGAAGGAATAAATGCATTGAAGAATGGAATTATTCTTAACAGTACAATAATGTCAAGAAGCATATCTGGCAAATTCCTGCTCGGCAACATGAGAGATGATGAGTGGAGAGGTATTGACCTTGATGGCGATAATCAGTATTGGAATGATACATATCACATTCTGATGATAGATTCTGCAACATCAGGTATTTATAATACTGTATATGTCAGCAATACCACTAATTTCTCAAGAGGATACAAGGATGCAAGCGCAGGAGCTGCTGTTGGATTCGGCGGAAAGCCAACATATCTTATCAGTAATAAATACCAGTCAGGTACTTATCAACTCCAGTTCACGACTTACAGGCAGGGCTGGGGAGGCATGAATCTGGGAACCTTTGCGAATGGAACTATCGTAAAGATACCGTTCCTTGTTACCAATCCAGGTGGAAGTGCCATTTATGGCAGCAATGTTTCTATTGATTTCCTGATGGATGAGAGTAGATTACAGGAACCACTTTCAGGAATCAATGCTACGACAGATACTTACGGACTGGCAATTATCTCGATAAATACCTCACAAAGACCTATCCCGACAGGCTCATGGATGATTAAATACAATGCAACTATAGGGAACAGCTATGCGGTTGCTGATGATGAGATGTTCTGGCAGTTGCCGAGGTTCGAATTGAGGAACTTTATGGTATCCGGAGCGCTTGGAATTCCGGGACGTATCGATCTTATAAAGTTAAATGATACTAATACAGCGGATGGAATTCCAGGAAACAATATGCTCATCTCATACGGCGATGAGATCGACTTCCAGCGCGGTATTGGATTCTGGTGGAATGTTGGTCAGAGATATCAGCTTGAATATCCATTCAATGACTGGTGGTACAACAGTACTACAAATAGATTCAATTATTCCACAGATAACGGCAATACACTGAATCCAGGAAATGGAACCCGGATCAATTCAAGCAATGCCAAGAGCGTTGTAACTTATAACGTAACTACTAAAAAGAATATCAATACCATAATAAATCTAAGTAGAGGGGTCAATAATTTCAGTGACTTTGGTAATATGTGGCTTTTCAATGTTACAAATATTGGAGTAGGTCAGGCTACCATATTAATGTCATATAAGGGATGGCCGTGGACATGGCCCGATCTGCAGCAACCCTGGAATCAGCCGCAGAGTCAGACATTTGATCTTGTTAATAATCGGAATTGGTGGATCGGCGGTCTTGATTTCCAGGTCGTTGATATCAATCAAACAAATCAAAGTGTACAGTTACAGTTGATGCAACCCGTATTAATTGCAAGTATAGATGCTTTAAGTAATCTTACAGATGGCAATCCAAATAACGGTGAAGCTGATAATTTGAGAGGATCCGTGAATAACATCACCTTTAATGGTCATAACTATCTCGTTTATGGCTACGAGGATATCGCACCTACTTCAGGAGACCTTGTTAACTGGGGCAGGATCGAAACAATGGACAGGGTGCTTGTCTTTAACCAGACCAGCGGCAGTTCAAGAATCTATCGTATTGGTGAGAACATATCTGATCTGAATAATTACTATGTAGCCAGCGCACCCGAATGGGGCGGAAAGATATTCCTCCTGAACGGAAGTGTTACAAATGTATTCCCGATCCCGCAGTGGACTGCTGATTCACCTATATTTTATACAGGCAGGTTCAGCGATCGGGATATCGGGGTGGATCTTCCTACCTTAGGAGCTGGAGGACCTGATATGCCAGCAGGAGTGATCACATCAGACCCCAGGTATTCGATATTGATGATTGACAGACTTGCGAACGGTGTGAATTTCCCGACTCAGGCAATATATGATGACGACTATGACCTGACAGAGCTGAATTCATGGTCTCCATCCGCCGGACAAGTATCTTATGATATGTACACCAATGAAAGTGGATATGGAGATGCAATTTCAATGGGTGGAGGTCCCGGAATGGGTATCACTTATACCAACATGTCAGAGCAATTTGCATGGGATGTTGGAACAGGAAATATGCAAAACTGGCCGCTGGCATTTCCGACATTATCGTTCAATGATACAGCAAATACATATACAGCCAGAACATTTGCTCCAAAGTTCGATCTTAACAGGTCTGACAATATTACTATATATGTAATAGCAAAGGATTTCTCAGGCGTCAGGATAAATGGTGTTGCTCGACTTACACAGATAAAGATGTCATTTGGAGGCAATATCACAAGTGGTTTCTTTGATACGCTTCCAATGACATTTACAATGACTACGCCTATCAACGTTACACTTGCTGATGGTGAAGGGCTGATAACAGTAACACCAGCTCAACTTCCAGACGAACTGAAATCTGGCGGTGCCTATGATTTCGACTTTGCAGAACTGACAGCAGTTGTGCAAATAACTGAAGATGGAACCGGAAGAGTCGAAACGCTGAAAAACAACTTCTTTATCATGGATAAAGGAAAGATGAGATCAGGAGGGCCTATGGAAGGCGGGCCAAAACCAGGAGGAATTCCATGAGAACGAATTCAATATTAATTCTCATGCTGGTGTTCTTTATTGGATATGTTTCATCTGCATCTGCGGCTGCATCACTTTCAGTAGGAACGATCAGTTATGATACAACAGTAGTCAAGGACCAGAGTATAACTATTACGTCATCTGTAACAGCTTCATCTGTTTCAGGTACATTAACTGTTGCTGCTACACTCACTGATAATTCGGGATTATTTTCGATCCCGACAGCCACACAGAATGTTCAGTTCACAACTGATGGAACTCAATCAGTCACATGGACAATAACTGCTTCATCAACTGGAACAAATCCTGCACCATTTACAGTTCGTGCAGTTGGAGATGATGGCGGAACTACTGCGTCTGGCACGTCTTCATCTGTATTGACTGTTAAAGATAGACCAGTTCTATCTGTAACAGCTTCAAAAAGTGCATCATCAGTAGCTACAGGCGGTACTGTCACTCTGGGTTATCTTGTTTCGAACAGTGCAGCCACAGGCGCGGCAGATGCAACAAATGTTGTAGTAAATCTAACGCTGCCAGCTGGATTCAGTCTGTCATCAGGAACGATTTCGTATTCACTGGGATCTATTTCAGCGCAGGGATCAACATCAGGCACATGGGTCGTAACAGCAGATAGTCCCTCAACGACCAATACGTTCACAATGAGTGTGACATCAACGATCCCCGGAGGAACAGTGTCAACAACGACTTCTGTTTCATCAACCACCAGCAGTTCAAGTTCTAGCAGTAGCAGCGGCGGTGGCGGCGGCGGAGGTGGCGGAGGTGGCGGCGGCGGAGGTTCTGCTGAGAACTTCAATAATATCGAACTGAAAGAAAAATATGAGGAAATGATCTATAAAGATAAGATCACCTCATACAAATTCAAGAACGCCAGCAGTGCGGTGATGTTCGTCAATATAACAGGCAATACCAATGCAGGGCTGATAAATACAGCTCTGGAATTGCTAAAAGGCAGATCCAGTCTTGTAAATGTAACTGCTCCCGGTGTTGTGTATAAGAATTTCAATGTATGGGTCGGAACAACAGGATTCGTTTCGGCAAAGAATATTCAAGGTGCCTCAATCGGATTCAGGGTATTGAATACATGGCTTACTGACAACGGCATCGGAGCAACAGACATACGGCTTGTCAGGTGGGACGGAACAAAATGGGTGCAGCTTGAGACTGCGCAAACAGGCAAAGACAGCACTTATACCTACTTTGAAGCAAAGACAACTGCCTTCGCAAATCTTGCGATCACCGGATTAAAAGGTGAGATCGTGCCGACAGCCACCCCGGAACCGCAAGCATCAGGGCAAGTTACAGCTATTGAAGAAACACCTGCTACTGGAAGCAAAAAAGGGACACCAGGATTTGAAATAGCTCTTTCTGCAGCGGTATTATCAATACTGTATCTGTTTGTAAGAACAAGAAGATGAGCGATCATCTTCTTACACTTTTTTTAGCATATTTTATTGACAACCAAAGATTGGGAAGAAATCCAGAGCAATCCCTATACACAGGAAGATCTTGTGAACATGGTGTATAGCGTTCTCAGGCTCGCATATGATATAAAAAATAGTGACTATTCACTTCCAAGATTCAGTCTCAAAATTATCTGAAAATACACCCATAGCGTATGCGATTTCAGGAAATAATATACATCTGAAGATAGACCTGTACTGCGTATCCTCCTGATCATTTCAGGTATATCAATTCCCAGCGGGCAGTTCTCCCGGCATTTCCCGCAGGTCAGGCAATACTCAAGCTTTTCATCTTTCTCATTATTGTACAGGGAATGATAGGCTATGCCTTTCCCGCCAAGGTGGCTGCCCCGTGCGAACTCGTTCCCGATGGTATTATACATGGGGCAGTGGATAAGGCAGTTGCCGCATCCGACACAGTACAGAAGTTCCTTTGCACCGCTTTTTGCAAGTTCGCTTCTCCTGTTATCAACAAGTATCACAGTGATCTCAGACGGGCTGTGAACACCTTTTATGAATTTCTTTTCCACGTCAGCGGTTTTACTGACACCGCTTATGATCTCAACAAAAGAGGGGATTATCGCGCCTGTGGCATTGTAGCTCAGTATCTTGAGCATATTCATTGCACTTTCAAGATCGGGATATATCTTGTCTATCGAGGTAACCACAATATGTTTTTCCTTTCTCATGACCTCATAGATGTTCCCTTCGTTATGGGTCATCACTATGGAGCCCTCCTCTGCTGTTATGGCATTGGCTCCAGTAATGCCTACTTTTGCCCTGATGATGTTTGATATCACATCTTCCCTGACGATCTTTACTATCTCATCAGGGTCATCTTTTATTGGCATACCATAATGTGTTGAAAGTCCTTTTGCTATCTCTTTTGCCGAAAGATGAGTCACAGGACCAGTTGGGTGGGAAGGACTTGCCTTCAATACCTGCAAGATACGGTCGCCGATATCGGTCTCAACAACAGTCAGTCCTTTTTTCTCAAGCGTCTTTGTAAGTTCTATCTCTTTTGTGACATTGGACTTGGATTTTACTACAAGTTTTTCATCGCCCAGTTCATTCAGGATCTTATTGACTGCTTCGTCCTTGTCTTTTACAAGGTGGACTATTATCCCGTTTTTCCTGAGGTTTGCTATGGATATAGCAAGAAGTTTCTCGTTTCCCACGCAAAGTTCCCTTGAAGCGGTAAGTCTCTTTTTACGTTCTTCAAAGTTATCCGGGGGATTTTGAGCCTGCCGTATCTTAACTGAATTAAAGGCTTTTCTCAGGGCTCTTACTTCAGAGTTGTTCATTTATCCATTTTCTCTTTAAACCTTTTATAGCATCGAAATCGGGGTCCTCTGAGAATATTGTTCCTGCGCCCGCAATAAAAGCAGTTGCAGCATGTATTCCATCTCTCGGGAGCAGGTTATATTCCTTAATAAGTTCCAGGGATTTCCAGATCACCCCATCATTTATGTCGATAAATCTCATATTTGGCATGCTTAAAAAAGCCTCCAGATTTATTACTGCAACATCTCTCCCTCTTGATTTGTTTACCTTGTAATAAACCTCGTCAAATGTGAGAAAAGAAGTGCATGCAGGTAATTCAATGTACCCTCTCATCCATTTCTTCTTCATAAGCTTCGTGAGGATGCAATTTGAGTTTTCCTTTAGCTGTTTTCCTGAAAATGGCGACTGCGTCCTGAGGCGGTTTTTCAATCTCCAGCCTTTTATCTACCATCCTGAATAGCACCTTTGAGCCAGGATAGATATTCAATGCATGTCTGAAGTCCCGGGGGATTACTACCTGTCCTTTCGGACCGACCTTCATAATGGCTTCCATTTTGGTTATCTCCATTGATTAAGTTTAGTATAACTCGTATTTATACTTAATCAATAAGTGATATATATCATTTCTCTATGATCGTCTCCTCTATCTTTATCCCGAAATGCCTTGCCGCAGCCTCAAAATACACAAGCACCTCATCGCCTTCCTTAAGCTCTGTCACTGGCACAGGCTTCCCTCCAGCCCCGACAAGTTTGATGGTCTCTGCGTTCTGGAGCAGCGTCTTTATCTTTGTCCCGTCAACCTCTGCTTCCACGAGCATAAGCGGGCGGCGCTCAATCTTTACTCTTCCAACGACAGCAGGGCGCATCTCACCAGCCGAATTCACTATAAGGACATCATCGCCTGCGTTCAATTCTGACAGGTACCTTGTCTTTTCACCAACCCTGACATACGCATGCACTGCGCCCGCGTTCACCCTGAAGGGACGCGCTGCAACGTAAGGGCTTTCTTCAGATTCGGAATTCACAAGGAATAAGCCGTTGCTCTGCGATCCTATGAGCATCCCTTCGCCAGGCACCATAAGCGATGCAGTATCCACACATACGCGGTCGCCCATGCCAACCTGCTTCACTTTTGTCACTCTTGCCGCAACAAGTGAGGTCTTTTCCATCTCAGACCTGTCCCTGACACCCATGACCTTCTTGATCTCTGAAAGATCGTCAGTATCAAGAAGAATGCCATTTGAACCGTGTTCCAGGGTCTCAAGCGCAAGCTTTGCTTCCTCAGCATCGCGCACTCCTGCAATGATCTGGACATCAAGTTTCTGCAAACCTGCAATAAGGTTCTCAAGAGGAATGACTTTCCAGTCTGTACCTATCACTACAAGATAATCGCAGACTTTGCCAAGTTCAAGAGCGAATTCCTCATATTTCTTGTTCTTGATGACTACAAAACCTGCAATGGTCTTTCCATCAGCAGACAGCCTCTTTGCTTTTAATAGGTCTCCGGAATGTTCAAAATCAGCAGGAAGTTTCTTGGTGCCATCGCCCTCGCTTCCTTTACCCACAAGTATTATATCAGCATCAATATCAGGTGCTACTATTTTGATATTTCCAAGGCTTCTTGTAAGCTTTATGTCTTCAAAGTTCAAGACAACACAATCTGCGCCTGATTCAAGCCCTGTGGTGATGCGGGGTTTATTCTCTTCCCATGTCCCGTCATCAGCTTTTATCCAGATGGTTTTATCTCTGTTCACCTGAGCGCCTCCATGGCATCCTCAACGCTTGCGCCTTTGTGGACTATAAGAGTGAGTGCGCGGGTCATGGCTGTTGGGTTATCATGCTGGAACACATTTCTTCCGATCGCGACGCCGCGTCCTCCTGCATCTACCGCAGCTCGCACCATGGCGAGGAATTCCTCATCAGTATTGGTCTTGGGACCGCCCGCCATTACAACTGGTACGGGACAGCCGTCAACGACCGCCCTGAACGTATCGATGTCGCCTGTGAAATTGGTCTTTATGATATCAGCGCCTAATTCCGCACCCACGCGCGCCACATGAGCTACAAGCTCGGCTTCATTTGAGTTCTTGATATCCTTTCCGCGCGGGTACATCATCGCAATAAGAGGCATTCCCCATATATCGCAATATTCAGCAACATCGCCAAGTTTTTTTAGTTGTTTGGCTTCAGTCTCTGATCCGATATTAACATGCACGCTGACAGCATCAGCGCCCATCTTGATTGCTTCTTCCACTGTGCAGACCTGCACTTTGTCGTTTGGGTCAGGACCCAGGGATGTTGAAGCGCTCATGTGGATTATAAGACCGATATCCCTCCCATAGCCGCGGTGACCGTGTTTAGCCATTCCTTTCTGAAGAAGGACAGCGTTTGCCCCGCCTTCTGCCACCCTGTTCACCATTTCAGCAAGGTTCACGATACCCCTCACAGGACCCATGGATATTCCGTGATCCATAGGAATTATTACCATGTTCCTGCTTTCCCTGTCCATTATCCTTTCAAGTCGTATTTTTTTTCCGGTTTCTGACAATTAATTCACCTTCATTCTATGTTAGTATGTGACACACTAACACGGTTAACACGGTATAAATAATTAACGTAAAAACGTGATTTACCTCAAATTATCATTTTTACTTTTTCAGCAACAGTTATCAACTCGTTCAGAATAAGACCAATAACCCCGTCTTTTTCAACAAGAACCACTATCAATGCATTATTTCCTGCTGCATAAGTAATAAGATGCTTGTCTTCTGTTGTTTCGACAATGATCGATTTTGGTTTCTGCTCCTTAAGCCGCAATGTTGTGGATTCAGCAGACATATAAAGCGTAGCAGTCAATGCGGCAAAAGCTTCATTGCTGAGATTTCCATTACTATCTTTAGAAACCATCAATAATCCCTGTCTGGAAACTATTGCAGACAGCTCGATACCTCCAACCTTTTTGAGGTCATCAAGAACTTTTTCAAGTGATTGGGCTTTAGTTTCCATAATTCTCCAGGAAATTAGGTACTTTATAATCAATCATTAAGAAATAGGTTACGTCTCTTTAGACGAACATACCCTCGGTAAGCAAATTATGTTTTTCTCCAGGGACCTTCAACTTTTTTATGGCATTAAGTAAATCATCCATTCCAACACCATTTCGTTCTTCTCTTACCGCAAACATACCCGCTTCCATTACAATTGCTTTGAGGTCAGAACCGTTCATTCCTTCAGTAAGTGAGACAATTTCTTCAAGATCAACATTTTCCAGAAGTTTCATCTTCCTGCAGTGGATTTTAAGGATCATCAAGCGCGCTTCCTCGCCAGGCATCGGGATCTGGATGAACCTGTCGAACCGCCCAGGTCGAAGCAGCGCCGAATCAAGTATATCTGGTCTGTTCGTAGCAGCGATTATCCTTACATTCCCGCGGGCATTGAAGCCATCCATTTCAGAAAGCAGCTGCATCAGGGTACGCTGGACTTCCCTGTCGCCTGAGGTCGCTGTATCAAGCCGTTTTGCCCCTATGGAATCCAGTTCATCAATGAATATGATGCTCGGCGCCTTTTCTTTAGCCATCTTGAAGAGGTCCCGAACAAGCCTTGCGCCTTCTCCGATGTATTTTTGCACCAATTCAGAACCCACTATCCTGATGAATGTGGTTTTGGTCTGCCCTGCTACGGCTTTTGCCAGCAGCGTCTTGCCAGTTCCCGGAGGACCATATAATAGAACGCCTTTAGGTGGTTCTATTCCAATCCTTTCAAACACTTCCGGCTTTGTAAGGGGTATCTCCACTGCCTCCCTCAATTCGCGGATCTGTTCATCCAGTCCGCCTATTTCTGAATATGATATGTCGGGTTTCTCCAAAACTTCCATGCCGTTCACGAACGGGTCGCGGGAGGATGGCAGGATGCTGGTCACCGCAAGGGTCTGGTAATTTAGTGAAACCCTTGTCCCTGGCACCAGATCTGAGCTGTTTATTAACTGCGAAGCCCCTACTACGAACTGGGGGCCTGTACTGCTTCTGATAACCACTTTATTGCCATCAAGAACATCCACGACACTGCCAACGACCTGGGGTGTCATTTTAAGCCTTTCAAGTTCGCTCTTGAGCTGGCGGATCTCTCTTTCGTATTTGAGTTTCTGGTTCTCAGTAAACCGTTTCTCAAGTTCGATCTTGTTTGCCTGCTCCCTCAGGAGATTGTTCCTCTCTTCGAGCATCTTTATCCGGTCCATCAGATATCTCGAAAAGTCATCATTCCCTATTCCGATCTGGATTTCTCGGTTTTCCTGG
>JAQUNZ010000012.1 GCA_028717345.1 Candidatus Methanoperedens sp. | reverse complement strand
CGTTCAACGACAGTGAAAAAGTTGGCAAACAGGTTTCACAGGCAAGACACAGGCTTGCTGAGATAAAGGCAGCACTTAAAAATAATAATAATAAAGCTGCAGAATCAGCAATAGACCAGTATCAGGAGGAAACAGAACAGGCTGAAGAGTCCATATCCAGAATAAAAAAGGATAAAGGACTTATCAATGCACAGTCTAAGATCGCCAAAAACGAATATGTCCTGGAAGGACTTATTGAATCTCACCCCAATAATAGTGGACTTATAAGAGCCCACAATAACAGCGAGATACTCCTCAATAAGTTCGCTTCAAAGACCAGTATCAAACTTGAACGCATGACCGATAAAATGGGTCGTAAAGTGCTGAAACATGTTGAAATAGAAGATGATGCAGATGAACTTGAGAAAACAAGTGTCAAAGCTCAAGTCGAAGACAACAAGACTCATGTCAAAGTGGAATTGAAATTCCTTACCAACAGCACTACAAGCGATGATATAGCAGGAGATATCCTTGAGAGGGTAAATGCTATTGGGAGCGATGTTTCTGGTCTGATAAAGATCGAACGCGAGGGCGAGAAGGAGGATGAAATAAAAGATGAAGACGAGGTTGAAGACGTAACTGGAGAAGCAACCAGAACCCTGACCGCATCAACTGCAAAAATCCTCAGAGAAAAAATAAAAGCGCAAGCCGAAGTCGGAGGAAATACCACCAGAGTCGAGTTCGAATATCAGTTCTTCCTTAACACAACAGAGGATAATGCCATAATTGACGGCGTCAAGGAAAAGCTTTCAGCTATGACCAAAGAAAACATCCTCAGCGTGCTGGGTGTTGATGTCAAGGAAATAAAAGAGACATCTGGAAGGAAAATCGAAGATACGCCAAAAGTAGAGACAACAGACGGTAAACTGGATGATAACAGAGGACAACCAGAGAAGAGAAATTCCAGAGCGGATGACAACTAAGATAGGTAAAACATACCTATCTTCTTTTTATTTTTTCAGTTGAACATGTTTATATAAATTAAATATAATTATTAACTCGACCATGTGCTTTTATAGTAAAAATTACAAACATATCATGAACATGGCGTTGAAAAGGGCTATAATATCCCTCATATTCCTGCTGCTAATTTCTTCGGCAAGCGCGGCGAACGAATACAGGACAACCTATACGATCAATGTAAAGGATGATGGCGCTGCTGTCTGGAATGTTGAGTACAGGACACAGCTTTTTACTCAAGCTGATACTGATGCTTTCAAGAACTATTCAGGACAGATAAATTCTGTATATCTTAAGGATTTTAAGGAATTGATGCAAAATTCAGTTTCTGCAGCCTCGAACGCAACTTCAAGGAAAATGATGGCTGGAGGCTTCACAGGCGAAGCAAGTATCGAAAATGCCCCCACAGGGAACTTTGGTGTTGTCCACTATTCCTTCACATGGACGAATTTCGCAAAACTTGACAGGGATAAGAACATCTACATAGGCGATGTTTTCGCAGGTGGATTATACCTTTCAAAAGATAATGCGCTGATCATCCGGTACCCCTCAGGATATACTGCAGAAATGGTCACTCCGCAGCCAGACCTTGTTCGTGATGGAATGATCTGGTACGGACTTCGTTCATTTAACTCCGGAGAACCCACGATTCTGTTAAAACCATTATTTTCATGGATGCCGTATGCAGTCGCTGTGATAGCTGCTGCAGCCGCTGTAGCTTTCTTCATGATATTTCGCAGGAAAAGAAATGCTACAAATGGTCCATCCATTGAAGGAAAAAGAACAGAAGAAGAAGAAAGAAAAGGAACTGCTGAAGATACATTATATTCAGCAGGCACAGATATGGTGGCTCTTGAGGACAGGATAGTGGCTCTTTTGAAAGAGGGTGGAGGCTCATTATATCAGTCAGATATCACGAAGAAGCTCGATCTGCCAAAATCCACTGTGAGTTCAGCGCTAAACGTTCTGCATGAAAAAAAGATCATACAGAAAATAAAGAAAGGGCGCGAGAACCTGATAAGACTTACTTAAAAATCAGATGAGGTTCAGGATCTGCTTCAGTTCATCGACTCTCAACTGCCCCGAAGCTGTTGCTTTTTCCACATACCCGTAGGTCATGACAGATCCGTAAACCGGGGCCACCACGCGTGAATACCTACCTATTTCTCCCATTGCAATAGTGCATACCGCACCTTTTGCATGAAGTGTGACATCGAGTAAACGAAGCACGTCAGCAAGTGAGTTCGGCATCACTGAAAGCTTTGCAATATCCGCGCCAGCGGCAAATGAATCATTGATAATTCTTTTCATGACGTCATTGCCAGGTGTTTTTTGAAAATCGTGTGTCGAAATTATGACCGTTTTCCCGGCGTCTCTGGCTTTTTTAACCACTGCGTCCCTGTCTTTAGCACATAATTCAATATCTACGGCATCAGCCATGGGCAGAAAGGAGATCAATGTCCGAATTCGCTCATCCTCGCTTCCCTTCCATGCCCCTCCTTCCTGCTTCATGCGGTTTGTAATAATGACTGGCAGACCTGTATTCTTTATATCCTGAAGTGCCAGATGCGCATCCGGGTCCAGAAGGTCTATCCTGAGTTCCAGGATATCTGCGCCAAGTTCTTTTGCCCTTTCCGCAGAGTCAAATGGCGCCTCTCCTATTGCTGCCACGATAGACCTATTGAGCGTTACGCCGCCTATTTTCGCCATGTTTGATAGATGATACTGCGTTATGATAAGGATTATGCCACTATATTCGATATAGTTATGACCTGATATTCGATATATTTATTACAGTAAAATACTGTATCCATACAATATTATGACAATATCAGACATAATTAAAAATTCTGGATATGCAGTTGTATTCGGGTTCATGGGACTCATAGTGGGCATATGGACAGCTGACCTTCTCTACCGTCTTATCCTGCATAATTTAGAACGAACTACTACATCAAGCATAGCCCTGATCATTATTGTATTGATAATAGCCGCTGCATCGGTATTTGGTTTTATAAAGGGGAAGAAATTGCTGGAAGATTAAATTATTAATTAAATTGATCTGGCGAAAAACTGGACAATATGCGGATAATAATTATTGGTGCAGGCGAAGTAGGATATCATGTAGCAAAGACGCTATGCAGGGATAATGATGTATTTATTATAGAGAAAGATGAAGGAGTCTGCAACAGGGCAAGGCAATTGGATGTCCAGGTCATTCAGGGGAACGGGGCTGACATTAAACTGCTCAAAAAGGCGAATATTGAAAAGTCAGAACTTGTAGTTGCAGTAACAGGAGTGGATGAGGTTAATATTGTAGCCTGCATGGCTTCAAAGATACTGAACGATAAAGTTAAGACCATCGCTCGCGTCAGCAATCCAGACTATATCGACAGACCGGTATCTGTACGCCAAACCATCGGGATGAACGCAATGGTCTGTCCTGAGCTGTCACTTGCTTCAGAGATCAACCAGATCCTCTCTATTCCTGAAGCTATAAATGTGGAGGATTTTGTTGGCGGGAAGATCAAAATGATGGAATTCAAGGTAGGAGATCAGAACCTGCTTGTTGGAAAGAAACTTTCAGAATCAAATCTCCCTGAATGCTGTCTGATGTCGGCGATCTTCAGGGGTTCCAAACTGATGATACCGCATGGAGATGACGTCATCCAGAAGGATGACAGGGTAGTGCTTGTGGGGAAACCTGAAGCCGTAGATGGTACGAGAAAGCTGTTCGAAGAAACAAAGAAGAACTCTGGAAAGATAGCTGTGGTGGGAGGAGGAAAAGTAGGATATTATCTTATCAAACTCCTTGATAAGAAAGATTTCAAATTGACAGTTATTGAAATAAACAAGAAAAAATGCGAAGAACTGGCTCAGGTGCTTCCAAATGTCCTTGTTATTAATGGGGATGGAACAGATATCTCCCTGATGAAAGAAGAAAACATCGGTTCTATGGATGCGGTCATATCAGTCACAAATAGCGATGAGAAGAACCTGTTATGCGCGCTTCTTGCAAAAAGGCTCGGGGCGAAAAAGGCAATTGCAAGGGCAGATCGCCCTGATTATGCGGAGTTGTTCGAGATAGTTGGTGTTGATGTGGCTATCAGCCCAATCCAGGCTACGGTCAACGAGGTCTTGAAATTCACCATGGGGATCGGCATAGAATCTCTTGTTCCTATTGAAGGAGAGAAGGGAAAGATCATTGAATTGACTGCCAAAAAAGGCTCAAAGATATTAAATAAAAAACTCAAGGACGTGCGATTCCCCCGCGGCGCAATTGTAAGCGCAATTGTGAGAAATGTGGAGGTGATCATACCAGGAGGCAATCATATGATCCTTCCTGATGACAAAGTGGTTATCTTCACATTGCCTTCAGCGCTTCCTGCTGTTGAAGATCTGTTCAGTTAAGGCTCATTTCTTCAGATCTTAAATCGTTATCTTCTTCTATTAATTTTTCCACTTTTTGCTTTGCGCTTTTTAGCATGTTATTGCATTCTCTTGACAGAGTTATCGCATGCTCAAAAAGTTCAAGGCTCTCCTCAAGCGGAAGCTGCCCCTTCTCAAGTTTCTCTACGATCGTTTCAAGTTCTGAAAGCTTATCTTCAAAGTTCATTTCCATTTGCATTCCTCTTTATCATTTACACAACATTTGATCTTTCCATCATTTACAAGGATCTGTATTACATCGTTCTTTTCCACTTCGCTGATCCATTGAACAAGTGTTTTTTCAGGGTATTTTATTGCTATGCTGTAACCTCTCGAAAGAGTCCGAAGCGGGCTTACAGCATCAAGTTTACCTGTGCATGCCCCGAACTGCGAGGTTCTTGTTTCAAGCAATCTCTCTATACTGAGAACCTGACGCTGCGCCAGGTCATCGAGATACTGCATATGATCAGAAAGCTTTTCCCTGTATAAACGAGGGTCAACTGACCTTCTGAGTTCATCAATTCGAAGAGAACTGTCGTGGATATTACGGCGCTGCCTTTCGATCAATAATTCCCTTAACCTCATCACCTGATTATAGAGTTCCTGCCTGTCAGGGACTGCTATCTCAGCTGCAGCAGATGGCGTGGGGGCGCGGATATCTGCCACAAAATCAGCAATTGTGAAATCGGTCTCATGCCCTACTGCTGATATGATCGTAAGCTTTGAATTAAAGATCGCCCGCGCAACTATCTCTTCGTTGAACGCCCACAGGTCTTCCAGCGAGCCGCCCCCCCTTCCCAGGATCATCAGATCAACATCAGTTCGATTGAGAAGTTCAATAGAATGAACAATGCTTCCTGCGGCAGATTCTCCCTGCATCATTGTAGGAATGAACAATACGCTAACCGGGTATCTTCTCTTAAGGACAGTCAGGATATCATGAAGCACAGCCCCGGTTTCAGATGTCGCGATACCTATCTTTTTTGGGAACCGCGGCAGAGCTTTCTTATGTTCAGGAGAGAACAGCCCTTCCATTGCCAGTTTATTTTTCAATTGCTCGAAAGCCTTGTAGAGTTCTCCTATCCCATCAGGTCTAATGGCTCTTACTTTCAGCTGGTACTGACCTCTTTGCTCATAAACGTCCAGGTCTCCAAGAATAAGCACTTTCATACCGTGTTCCAGTTCGAACCTGAGGTTTTGTCCATGCCATTTGAACATCACGCATTGGAGGGAGCTGTTTTTGTCTTTGAGCGTAAAATACCGGTGACCTGATGTATGGTTCTTGAAATTTGATATCTCACCCCGTATCCAGACGTCATTGAACTGCCCTCCTGTAAGTATTCCTTTTACAGCAAGGGTGAATTCATGTACTGTATAGATACCCTTTTGATCACCTGACATATTATTCAAAATAGCTTTTGTCTGCTATCTGCTTTGCGATAGCGGTGTGAAACTATTAGGTTCACGAAAGATAGCTTTCAAGGGACATGATCCCTTCTATCTCCTGTTTATCGATCGCCACTTCGCTGATTATGCTGTCCCTGACGTGGATAGGCGCGCGGCAGCGAAGCGCTATCGCGATGCAGTCGCTTGGTCTTGCATCTACCTCGAATTGCCTTCCATCCATAGAAATACACAATCTGGCAAAATAGACCCCATCTTTTAGTTCATCTATCAAAATATCATCTACCTGGGAACATGTTTGTTCAAGCAGAGATATGAAAAGGTCATGTGTCATTGGTCTTGGCGGGATTTCGTGATTTATAGCTGAATTTATTGAAATAGCTTCAGATAATCCAATATATATAGGCATGATACGTTTTGCTTCATCTTCAAGAAGCACAAGAGGAACCGGACCGTTGTTCTTTTCAAGGAGATATACGCCTTTTATTGAAACCTGTGAGATTGTTCCGTTCATTGTAATTACTATTAATGATTGGGGTAATAAGTTTTCCTGTGGATTATAAAAAAACTTAATATAGAGTAAATGAATTAAAGATGGGTGATAATATGTCATCGGCTGGAAATATATTAAAAATGCTTATAGGAATAGTAATATTGGTAGCTGGAGTAGTATGGTATAGCGGAATACCAGGGTATTTCGCGGGTTTCTGGAATGAACTTCTGGTTTTAATAGAGGGCTCAATCGGTCTCTTCCTCCTGTTCGTAGGATTGATCGTGGCATGGATGGGCTACGACGATTACAAGATGGATCAGGAGATGGCAAAAGAAGAGAAGAAAGAGGAGAAGTGAGTTAATAAATGCGTTTTCTATCAAAGTATTACTTATTTACCGCATAAAAGGAATTTTAATAAACTAAAATGTATTTACTTTATATATCAGTATATCATAATTACCACATATGTCCACACCCGGCAAATATGATATACTGATATATTTACATTTCAACGACCCAATTACATTCAACGATCTTGAAAAAATCCTCCGGGGAAACATCCTGTTTGAAGACCTGAACAAACAAATATTATACAGGAATTTGCGGGAATTGATAGATAATGATCTTGTTTTGAAAATACCCATATCGGCTGCAAGAGGTTACATATACGCTTTGAATCTGGACAATGATTCACTCATCAATCACCTCTCTTTCCTTCTCTGGTGCAAAAAAGAAGGGATAGACTACAATAATATCCTGAATCCCAAAACAGAAACCCTGATCCTTAATATTCTGAAATTTAAAAATATAACCAATGAGGAACTTATAAAAAATTCCAGAATGTCTGCAAAAACCATCAGGAAGTTCATAAGTAATCTCATCGATAGCCGGTTCATTCGTAGGATACAGCAAAAACCAATTATTTTTGAGTTCCTTGTTAACGATTTAACGCTGTGGTATCTGACAATGAAAGGTCTGCCAGTTCCAGACATACATAGCAAATTCAAATATCCTATCTCCAATATGGATGCCAATAGAGATATCACAGGATCAAGAGAGATTTTGGAAAAACTCATAAAACTTCACATTTATTCTTCAACAGTTACAGAAGGGAACACGGCGTCGAATGAAGATGTTGAACGCATCATTAATGACCTTCCCACCAACCTCACTCCTAAGGAAATAATCGAGATCAAAAACACGAAAGATGCCCTTGATCTAATTATAGAAGTGTATAAAGATACGGACCTGCATATTGACTTTATTAAAACCACTCATCAGATACTGATGTTCGGATTGATAAAAGAAGCAGGGATGTTCTTTGCCACATCAACAAAAAGAATTGTGGGTTCTAAATTAAAATTACCCTCGACAAATTCAGAGATCGAATACTTGATGAGTTCCCTGATGAGTTTTTATCATCTCAACAAAAACCACATTCATCCCCTCATACTTGGTTCGATATTCCACTTCCTGTTTGTTTCGATCCACCCATTCAAAGATGGTAATGGCAGAGCTGCAAGACTTATTCATTCTTTCATATTGCTAAAGAGTGGATACCCTATATTTGCTTTTGACCCTGAACGAAAATATGAATATTTCAACCTTCTTGAGAAAGGAAGAGAGTCGGATGTAAGTGATTTTGTCGGGTTCATTATAGATGAACACCGGAAAATACTGCCTGAAAGGTAATACTCCTTTCCATAACATTTATTATTGGTTAATTACTTTTGGGTAAAAATGTTATATTATGAAAATAAAAAACATCTTGATATTACTGATCATACTTGTTTCGATCACCCTCGGATGCATAGGCAGCAAACCGCAATCTGACGCCTCTGCATCCGGTGAAACTGGAAAGAACAGAGTGGCTGTCATTGAAACTGAAAAAGGGACTATCAAGTTCGAACTCTATGAAAAAGAAGCCCCCATTACCACAAAGAATTTCATTGAACTTGCGCAGAAAGGATTCTATGACGGGCTGACGTTCCACAGGGTTGAGCCTGGATTCGTGATACAGGGCGGCGATCCGAAGGGAGACGGCACAGGCGGTTCGGGAAAGACCATACCTCTTGAGATTGCTCCAGCCCTGACTCATAAAAAGGGGGCTGTAGCCATGGCGCGCTCTAATGACCCCAACAGTGCAAGCTCACAGTTCTACATAGTTCTTGAGGATGCAAAATTCCTTGACGGGAAATATGCTATTTTCGGACAGGTCATAGAGGGTCAGGAAGTGGTGGAAAAGATCACAAAGGGTGATAAGATGCTAAAGGTGACGATAGGAGAGACATGATCAGGTTTGCCTGAGTTTCTCCTCAATTTCTTTGCAGATACCCCCTGCTTCTTCATTAACTGAGATGTGATTTTTTACGCCATGCCGCGAGTTTTATCTACCCCATGCCCACATTCATGGAATAATATCTATCATAGCGATCGGGAGGAATTTATATAAACAACTGGAGACTCAGCAGGCGGCGGTTCGTAGGCATGTGCGGCAGGGCGGCGCTCCTGTCCGCGGGAATAGGGCTATCTGGATGTCTTGAAAGAGAGGCAAAAGAGCAAAATCAATCAACAAATTTAACAGGCGCGCCAGGAAAAAGCGGAAAGTTCATCGAAGGCTCATCTGGCGGGGATGCTGAGACGCTGAACTGGCTGCTTGCCTCAGATGCCACTTCATTTGGTTACATAGGGCTTACTCTTGATGGTTTAATGACATATGATAATAATTTCAATACAATCCTGCGCTGGATGAAAAAAGACATTGAGGTATCTGATGATGGTTTATCCTATACCGTAACATTGCGGGATGACCTTGAATGGAGCGGCGGTAAACCTGTAACTTCGGAAGATTTTGTTTATACCATGAAGAATCTCATGTTCGCTGACTGGATGGCATATAGCTATGCAGGGGATTGGAAGGAAGAGGTGGACGGAAAGAGCGTTTTTATTGAGCCGGGGGTTGATAATGAGACCACGTTCACCATTCACCGCAAGACCGTGAATCCTGAGTTCCTGTACACGGTGACCGACCTCAATGTTTATCCGAAACATATCGCATCAAAATATGAGGGTGATGTCAAGACATTTACTCAGGCGCCTGAACTTAATGATCTCTCTTACACAGGCAATCTTGGCCCTTACAGGTATAAGGAATGGATAAGGAACGATAAGATAGTGATGGAGCACAACCCGGATTATTACGGAGGTAAGGTTAAAGGCGAGCCATATTTTGATGAGTACATTATCAAGATATTTGGGACATCAGAGGCGCGCCATGCCGCGATGGAAGCCGGGGATATCACATCCACGGGTCTTGAGCCTGAGCAGGTCAAGAAGTTCAAGGAAATGCCGTCAGTACAGGTTTTCACTGTTCCCACAAGCCAGTATCAGATGATGCAGTACAATATGCGGGATAACGGATGGGCAGGTCTTAAGGATAAAAAAGTGCGCCAGGCGCTCACGATGGCAATAGGCAAGGAAAAGATCATCCAGCAGGTAAGACTTGGTTTTGGCGAACCTGCTTACAGCTTTATCCCGAAAACATCCCCCTGGTATGACGATACCGGGCTCCTGAAGCTCGGACTTGGCGATCTTTACAACAAGAACAAAGCAAAAGAGATGCTGCTCGATGCCGGATACGGCGTAAGGGAGAACGGGGAGATAAAACTGGTTGATAAGAACGGCGCCAAAATAAAATTGAAGCTCATAACGAACACGGGCAGCAAGGTAGCTGAGTCAACAGCCTTCCTTGTAAAGCAGGAGCTCGGGGACATAGGAATTGAAGTCGATATCAAGCTTGTCCCATGGGAGACGGAATTGCGCAAGTATTACATGAACAAAGTCCCCGGCAGTGACCAGCAGCCCAGGAACAACAACGGCGCGCGGGCTGTGAGCGAGGAACCCTGGGACCTGATCCTTGCGGGACATTTTGTTGATTTACTGCAGCCGTCGGGAAGCGAGATATTTTTCGCCACTGACGGCGGGCTGAATATCTACGGTTATTCCAATCCGCGGGTCGATGCCCTGTTCAAGAAAGCACGTTCAAAGGAGGCGCTGGATAAGAATGTGAGAAAAGAGGTTTATGCAGAGCTGTCAAAGATCCTCTCAGAAGACCAGCCGATCGACTTTTTCACGTTCCCAACCGCCAATATTGCTTTTAAGGCGGATGTTAAGGGGATAGAACCGGGGATCAATATGAATTATAATTACATGGAGTGGTATTTCGGGTAAATGCATGTCCCTCCGAACCTACATCGCAAAAAGGCTTCTCCATGCTGTCCTCATCGCATGGGGCGTGATGACAGCAGCCTTTTTCCTGATGAGGCTTGGTCCAAATTCACCTGCTGACAAATACATAGCAAGTCTTGGAGCAGGGCATAATGTTACTGCGGTCGTGGCAGCCATCGAATCGCGGTACGGGATAGATAAACCGCTGCACGAGCAGTATTTCAATTACATCGCCTCGCTCCTGCAGGGCGACTGGGGGTGGTCATTCGGGACATCCATGCCTGTGATGGAATTAATAAAAACCCACTGGATATATTCCTTCCAGCTAGTTCTCTTAAGCTCCATTTTCGCCATCGTGCTGGGGATATCACTCGGCATGTTCACGGCTGTAAAAAAGAACTCCCGCGCCGACCATATTGCTGCTTTTTTCTCTTTCGCCGGCATTTCCATACCTCATTTCTGGCTGGGCATAATGCTAATTCTCATATTCTCAGTGAAATTCGGCTGGTTCAAGACTTATTATGACACGAGCCTCCCCATGCTCTCACTTGAGAACCTGCATGCGCTCACACTTCCAGTGTTCACCCTGGGCACAGGGATGGTGGCAGGGTACAGCAGGTATGTGAGAAGCGCCATGCTTGAGAACATGGGAAAGGACTTTGTCAGGACAGCAAGAGCCAAAGGTCTGCCTGAGCGCACCGTCATAGGAAAGCATGTGTTCCGCAATGCCATGCTGCCTGTTATTACGATAATTATGCTGGATATGAGCGGCATCGTTTTCGGGGGAGCGTACATCACCGAAGTTATTTTCGGGATACCCGGACTGGGATGGATGTCCCTGAAAGCTGTGTTCGCGGACGATTATTCGGTTGTTATGGCTGTCACCCTTATCGGCGCTTTTGTGACCCTTCTATTCAACCTGCTTGCAGATATCGCATACATCTACCTTGATCCGAGGATCAGATACGAGTGAGACCATGAGACTGGCAGCATATTACTGGGAACGAACGAAAAGGCAAAGACCTGCGATGGCGGGGCTTGCCTTCATCATATTCCTGATAATTCTGGCTGTATCAGGCCCCTTCTTTACCGTGAGCCCCACTCAAGTCAATTTCGATGAAAAGAATATTCCTCCTCCCGGTTTCACGCTGGAACAATCAATATACAACGCCTCAAGCGGGGGTTTTGTTACAACGGTGCAGCGCGGCACATGGGAGCATCCCCTTGGCACTGACGGCATGGGGCGCGATATGCTTGCGATGCTCATATCAGGCGCAAGGGTCTCCCTGCTCGTGGGCCTGCTTGCGACCGGGATCGCAATCATAATCGGCGCACTGATAGGCATTACCTCAGCCTATTTCGGCGGTGCTATGGACAGTGTACTTATGAGAGCCACGGACATTTTCATGACCTTCCCGTTCCTGCTTCTGCTCATACTTATCGTATATCTTTTCGGCTCAAGCCTGACCCTTATAATAATGGCTATCGGTCTCACAGGTTGGACAGGGACTGCGCGGCTTGTGAGGAGCGAAACCCTGTCCCTTCGCACGCGTGAGTTCATAATGGCATCTAAAGCACTTGGCGCAAGCCATCTGCGTATCATCTTTTATCACCTTCTGCCCAACACACTGAGCTCAATAATCGTGCTTGCCACTCTCTCAATCCCGGGCGCGATACTTGCTGAAGCTGCCCTTAGTTTCATCGGGCTTGGAGATCCGCAGGTTGCAAGCTGGGGGAACATACTCAATGCAGGGCAGGGAAGCCTCCAGACTGCATGGTGGGTGGCTGTGGAGCCTGGGATGATGCTCTTTTTTACGGTTCTGGCATTTAATTTCATGGGCGAGGGGATGCGCGAGGCTTTTGAGCCCGGAGGGGATTGAATGGACAGTGAAAATGGTGATAAGGCTATACTGTCTGTTAGCGGTCTGCGAACATATTTTTTTACTAAAAATGGGACTGTAAAAGCGGTAGATGATATCTCTTTTGACCTGAGGAAAGGTGAGATTCTGTGCATCGTGGGAGAATCAGGTTCTGGCAAGACAGTCACGGCACTATCCCTGCTGCGCCTCATTGAACCTCCCGGCAGGATAGTTGAAGGAAAGATAATGTTCGAAGAAAAAAATCTACTTGATATTCCGATCAGTGAAATGCAGAAAATCCGGGGTAACAGGATCGCCATGATATTCCAGGATCCGCATTCTTCGCTAAATCCCGTTTTAACAATTGGTGAACAGATAACTGAGGCTATGACCGCGCACAGGAACCTTGCAAAAAGTGAAGCAAAAGCGCAGACGATTGAACTTCTCAGGCTAGTTGAGATCCCTGAACCTGAGCGTCGGTTCCATGAATACCCGCACCAGTTCTCAGGTGGGATGAAACAGAGGGTAATGGTGGCGATGGCTCTTGCCTGCGAGCCTTCAGTTCTTATTGCGGACGAGCCCACGACAGCCCTTGATCTCACGATACAGGCGCAGATACTTGACCTGTTCATGGAGCTTAGAAAAAAATTCAGTATGTCAATAATTTATATAACGCATGACCTGGGAGTCGTTTCAGAACTTGCAGACCGTATCGCGGTCATGTATGGAGGCAGGATAATGGAAAAGGGACGCAGGGATGATGTTCTGAAAAACCCTTTGCATCCATATACGCGCGGGCTGATAGACTGTCTCCTGTCTGAAAGTGAAAAACTTGCCTCCATCCCAGGCACCATACCCAATCTTATAGACCTGCCTGAAGGATGCATATTTCATCCAAGGTGCATCAGCGCGATGGATATTTGCAGGACAGAGAGACCTGGATCGAGCAAGATAGAAACTGAGCATTATGTGTACTGTTTCCGTTATGGAGGTCGGTGAATGACGCCTCTTGTCGAAATAAAAGACCTGAAAAAATATCATCCTCTCAGGCAGGGATATATTTTTTCAAAACGCAGAGGTGAAGTCAGGGCTGTGGACGGTGTTTCATTTTCAATTTCTGAAGGTGAGACGCTTGGTCTTGTTGGCGAATCGGGATGCGGTAAATCCACTCTTGGAAGGACTATTCTCAGGCTTGAAGAACCTGATTCCGGAAGCATTGTATTCCGTAGTGAAGATATAACCCATATCAAGGCAAAAGATATGAAATGGTGGAGGAAGGAAGCCCAGATGGTCTTTCAGGATCCAAAAAACAGCCTTGACCCAAGGATGACTGTGGGGAATTCTATCGAGGAGGCGCTCATAATTCATGATATGGGCGATCAAAAAAAGCGAGAAAGGAGGGTGAAGGAACTGATGATCAAAGTCGGTCTTGAGCCGGACCTCATGGCAAGATATCCCCATGAACTAAGCGGCGGGCAGCAGCAGAGGATAGGCATAGCGAGGGCGCTGGCTGTCAATCCGAAGCTTATTGTCGCTGATGAGCCTGTGAGTGCGCTCGACGTGTCTGTTCAGGCGCAGATATTGAATCTTCTTGCTGACCTGAAAAAAGAATTGGGGCTTTCCTACCTGTTCATAGCTCACAACCTCTGGGTCATCAGGTACATCTCGGACAGGGTGGCTATCATGTACCTTGGAAAGATCGTAGAACTTGCTGATAAGAAAGAGCTATTCAGGAGCCCCCTGCATCCATACACAGAGGCGCTCCTGTCAGCGCTTCCGGGAAAGAAGGACAGGATTATCCTTAAAGGTGAAGTCCCATCCCCAGTAGATCCTCCATCAGGATGCAGGTTCCACCCCCGCTGTCCGAGAAGGTTTGACAGATGCGAAAGAGAGGAGCCCGAATTAAAAGATATCTGTAAGGGGCACTTTGTGATGTGCCATCTGTATTAATAATAGCAACTGATATGTGTGACCATATCAGGTTTGCCTGAGTTTCTCCTCAATTTTTTTGCAGATATCCCCGGCTTCCTCATTGACCGCTATTATCTCTATATCTTCAGGAGTCGAAGCTCCTATACCAAGTTCAGCAGCTCTTTTTATCTGCTCCTGCTTGAAAATCCCACCTTTTGATACCGCGTCCGTAGTTCCATATATCCGCAGCACTGCCACGCCCACGGCATCCATAGCTACCCTGTCCCTGCTTGCAAGAAGTATTCCCGGTGAAATAAGCGTCCCCGCATCAGGCCCACCTTTTGAAAAACCCTCGATCGCGTCCATTATTACAGAAACGGGTTCGTAAGCCGCGTTTATTTCGGCTATCATCTGCTTCTGGTATCGGGAACCGTGAAGCTCTGACATATAATTGTAACCATCCTGCGGATCATATTTTGCCACCATTCCCACGCTGTTCTTAAGAGACATGGTAAAATGCCCGCCGAACCTGTGTGTTTTCAGGCAGCATGTCTGCACCACAGCATCAGCCCCCCTGAATACATCGGGAAACAGGAATCCATTCTTCCAATGGCTTCCCTGCGGTGTTATCCTTTTCCAGTCGTTCTTGAGGTCATCCAGCACTACAACATCAAATCCCTTTTTTTCTGCCATTTCCATGACTCCCGTCTCTTCAAGAACTTTTCTTGTGTTTCCCATGCCGCTTCTCTCAGCCAGCACAATGTCGGCTCCTTTCTCTTTCAGGAAATCAATAATGGCACCCAGGGTATCGGGATGCGTGGAAGCCGGGAACGGGTCTGCACTGTTGTAATTGGCTTTGATGGCAGCTTTCTTACCTGAAAGATTCCCAGCATCCATGAACTTCATCAATTCCCTTATTCCCGAATCCCTGTCAACTGTCTTAACGACATACACTTTTGAAACTATTGATCTTTTCAAATTCGTTCCCTCCACAACGTTCTGCTTTTCCCCGATCTTATCAAGGCTAGTATATTAAACTTATAGTGATTCAATAATCAGCAAATGATCTCTGGCTCATCCTGGATTTCTCTAAAATGTTCTTTGAGGTTTCCCATGAACTCCGGGCAAAATCGGGCAGCGTTCCATGATCCTTTACCCAACTCTCCAGAAATCTGACAGTCTTCGGGTCTGCCGGGTAACCGCTGCCAATCTCTTTACCAACCGTTCTCTCTAAATTCCTGACCAGTTCATCCCTTCTGACTTTCGCAAGGATGGAAGCAGCAGAGACAATGGGGTATTTCTCATCAGCATTATGTTCCGAAGTGATATCCAAAATGCCGGAATATTTTTTCTTTATGTTCTCCCCGAAGCGTTCTGCGATAACGTCAGCCGCATCCACGAAGGCGCTTTCGGGCTTGAGTTCCTCCAAAACCCTTGCATAGCACAGTACCATTATCTCGTTCATAGTCATCACTTTCCTGAGTTCATCTATCTGCCCCGGGCTTACCTCAAGAATAAATATCTTATCAGCGAGCTTTTTAATATCAACCGAAAGAACTTCCCGCTTTTTTGGAGTCAACTTTTTTGAATCCTTTACACCAAGCCGGGCAATCCTTTCAAGTTTATTTTCATCCAGCAGTAAGCCTGCCACGCACATGGGACCAAGAACAGGTCCTTTTCCCGCTTCGTCTATGCCTGCGATCATGTAAAACGGTTACAACACTTTTTCCGATGTTGTTATCTCAGTGCCATAGATACTGTTCATATATTTAATAGCCTGTTCCTGCGCAGCTTCATCTATTGACGCTGTACAGTCCACTGGAACTACTGTTCGATAACCTGAAAAATAAGCATGACCAACATTGTTCTGGACGCAGATGTCAGTACTCACGCCAACAAAGATCAGGGTATCTGCTCCCATTTTTTTAAGTATTACCGGGAGTTGGGTGTCCACGAACCCGCTGTACCATCTTTTTTCGATGACGATATCTTTTTTTTCTGGCTTGAGTTCAGGTATTATTTCAGACCCCGCTGAATCTTTCATAGCATGCTCTCCCCAGATGCCAAGCTCTTTATCTTCAGTTGTATGCGAATCGCAAAGATATATGATCGGCACGCCCTGCTGTCTTGCCTTTTTCAAAAGCGCTGCAATATAAGGTACTGTCTTTTGCGCCCTCTGGCTCCCAAGTTTTCCTGTGACAAAATCGTTGATCATGTCCACCACTATGACCACATTCTTCATATGAATAATGTCGCAGTGTATTTATTTAAGTCTTTGGTTTTAAATATAATGGACGATAATGACAAATACAAAAACGTTTAAGTACATTAATGCAAATTAGGGGTGAAATGCAGGTTTTTATCAGCTTCAGTACATCAAGATATGAGAAGGATAGGATATATTATAGATTACCTGTCTTCATCGGAGATATCAAATGATAGTAAAAAAAGGAAGTTTTGTAATTGAAGGACTGGAGAACGTCCAGATAAACATTGGGAAGATCGGAGCAGAACAGGAACAGGCAGTGGAAGGACCCACTCCAAGACCAGAAGTTATCAGTCTTCGCAACTGGGACTACCGCATCCTTGACAGGTACAACCCGGTCTATACCCCAACGAGTGACATCTGCGACTATTGTACATATGGCAAGTGCGACCTGACAGGCAATAAGGAAGGCGCATGCGGGATTGACCTTGAAGGGCAATCTGCCAGGCAGGCGTTGATGATCAGCGTAATGGGCGCAGCATGCCACAGCGCTCACGGGCGGCATCTCCTGCATTATCTTATTAAGAAATATGGAGAAGACCATTTAATAGATGTAGGACCAAGCAACCTGAAAGCCCCCCTCACAGAGACAATCATGGGCATCCAGCCGCAGACCATTGGCGATTTTCTCCCTGTGCTTGATTATATTGAAGAACAGCTCACACAGCTTATGGCAGCCGCGAACACCGGACAGGAAGGTTCTTCCCGCGACTTTGAGTCCAAGGCGCTGCATGCTGGTATGCTTGACCTTCTGGGAATGGAAGTGGCTGATATCATCCAGATTTCCTGCATGGGTCTCCCTAAATCCGATGAGAAGACCCCGATGGCAGAAATCGGAATGGGAATACTCGACCCCAAAAAGCCTGTCGTTATTTGCGTGGGACATAATATCGCTGCGCCTGCATACATACTCGATAACATGGACAGGAACGGTCAGTTCGATAAGATCGAGATAGCGGGGCTGTGCTGTACAGCTCACGATATGACCCGGTACAACCGCAACGCAAAGATCATAGGTTCCATGTCAAAGGAACTCAAGTACATCCGATCAGGAATACCGGATGTGCTTGTAACTGACGAGCAGTGCGTGCGCGCTGACATCCTGAAGGAAGCAAAGAAACTTCACATACCTGTAATAGCAACCAATGAAAAAATCACATACGGCTTGCCTGACAGATCAAATGACAGCGTTGATGCGATAATAGACGACCTTGTTAGCGGAAAACAAGATGGCGCTCTGCTGCTTGATCTTGAAAAGGTTGGAGAACTTGTCCCGAAGCTTGCGATGAAGATGGGGCCGATAAGGAAAGCAAAAGGGTTAACCGCACTCCCGAATGAGGAAGAATTCAAGAAACTTGTGGCAAAATGCACGAAGTGCCTCCAGTGCACCCGCGACTGCCCGCAGAGTTTACCGATTGGGGATGCGATGGCTGCAGCAGCAGGAGGCGATCTTGTGCCGTTTGAAATACTCCATGACAAATGCGTGGGCTGCGGAAGATGCGATTACAGCTGTCCTGTTGACATCCCTGTGCTTAATGTCATAGAAAAAGCCGCGCAGCGCGTGATCCGTGAAGAAAAGGGCAAAATGAGAATAGGCAGGGGACAGATCGGCGATCCTGAGATACGGGAGGAGGGGCGCAATCTTGTACTTGGCACTACTCCCGGCGTGCTTGCTTTTGTAGGCTGCGGGAATTATCCTGACGGCACGAAAGACGTATATGATATTGTTGAAGAGATGATCCAGCGCAGTTACATTATTATTTCATCAGGTTGCGCTGCAATGGATATAGGGATGTACAAAGATAAGGAAGGAAAGACGCTCTATGAGCGCTATCCAGGAAGGTTCATCAAGGGAAACCTGCTCAATACAGGCTCATGCGTATCAAATGCGCATATCGCCGCCACGACTATTAAGGTCGCATCCATTTTCGCAGGCAGGAAGACCAAAGGCAACTGGGAAGAGATAGCAGATTACGTTCTTAACCGCGTTGGCGCAGTAGGAATAGCATGGGGTGCATACTCACAGAAGGCTTTTGCGATAGCCACAGGCTGCAACAGGCTTGGGATCCCTGTGGTCGCCGGACCTCACGGCACCAAGTACAGGCGCGCATTTATCGGGAAGCCGTACAGGAAAGAGGACTGGAACGTGCTTGACGGAAGAGACGGCTCTGTTGTTAATGTTGAGCCTGCTCCTGAACATCTTATGATCACTGCGGAGACAAAAGAGGAACTGATGCCTCTTCTTGCAAAGTTATGTTTCAGACCGAGTGATAACAGCCTCGGAAGGGCTATCAAACTCACGCATTATATCGAACTGAGCGAGAAATATCTCAAAAAGATGCCTGAAGACTGGCATGTATATGTGAGAAGCGAACAGGACCTTCCTGTGGCAAAGCGGGAGCAGCTCATGAAACTGCTTGAGGAGAGGGGTTGGAAGATAGACTGGGAGAAGAAGAAGATTACCGAGGGACCGCTGCGAAAAGTTGATGTTTCGTTCCAGCCTACCAATGTCCCACGCCTGTGCAAGGAGGCAAAGAAATGACGACGAAAGCTCAGGCAGTTAAAAGAGAAAAGATTGCGGGAAAAGCGGAAGTTAAACCTGCTCCGGAAAAAGTCATAGACACCACCAGATCGGCAGTACCGTTTGACACCGGAAACATCCCCGGACCAAAAATGGCAAAGGCTGTCATGCCGGCAGTGCCGGGAAAGATGCTTGCAAAGGCTAAACGACCCCTGTTGATAGTAGGTTCTGAGGTTCATGATAAGAACGTGCTCGCAAGGGCTGTTGCGATAGGAAAAACAGGTATCCAGATAGCTGCGGTCGGGAACTCCTATACATCCCTTGGCAACAAAGGGCTTGATGTCCACTATGCGAATCTGCACGCTCTGGCTTCGTATCTTTGCGACCCGGAGTGGAAGGGTCTTGATGGAAAAGGCGGATACGACCTTGTCGTTTTCTTCGGGATAACGTATTATTACGCATCGCAGGCGATATCTGCACTTAAGAATTTCTCGAATATCAAGGTTATATCAATAGATAAATATTATCACCCGAATGCAGATATGTCATTCGGGAACCTCAAGGACGATGTGTTCTTAGCAGCGCTTGATGAAGTCATAAAGGAGTTACCAAAAAGATAGATATATCCCCGTATGAAATACGGGGACCAGGAAGAAAATATGGCAAATGAATTTCCCTTTGAAATCTCACCCATGTTCGAGGGTGAACGCGTACGAAAAGATGATATGTTCGTTGAACTTGCAGGTCCCAAGTCCAGGGGATTTGAGCTTGTAAGGGCTGCGGGATCAGATGAGATAAAGGACGGAAAATTTTCACTGATCGGACCAGACATCTCTGAAATGCAGGAAGGATCGCGCCACCCTTTTGCAATGATATACCGCATTGCCGGGAAACTGGTCGAGCCCGACCTTGAGGCGATAGTTGAGCGGCGCAATCACGATTTCCAGAATTATATACAGGGCTACATGCACCTGAACCAGAGATATGATGTCTGGGTACGGATCAACAAGGATGCGATCAAGAAAGGTCTCAAATCATTCGAGCAGATTGCTAAAGCCACGATGATGCTTTTCAGGAACGAACTGCCATTTATCGAGAAAATTGAAGCCACGTATATCACAAATCCTGAAGAAGTCGAAAAACAGAGGGCAGAAGCCATTAAGATATACGAAACAAGGGATGCGCGTACGCGCGGTCTCCATGACGAGGATGTTGACGTGTTCTACGGATGCACGCTGTGCCAGAGCTTTGCTCCTACGAACGTATGCGTTGTAACCCCGGACAGGATCTCATTATGCGGCGCTATTAACTGGTTCGACGGACGCGCGGCTGCAAAGGTCGATCCTGAGGGTCCGCAGTTCGCAATCCCGAAAGGCGAGATAATAGATAAGGAAGGCGGGGAATATTCAGGAGTCAATGAGAAAGCTGTGGCTCTGTCTGGCGGGGAATATTCGCGCATCAAGATACATTCTTTCTTCGATTACCCGCACACAAGCTGCGGATGCTTTGAAGTTGTCGGTTTCTACATACCAGAAGTGGACGGCATCGGATGGGTGGACAGGGACTACGCGGGTACTGCGCCCAATGGTCTTGCGTTCTCTACGATGGCAGGGCAAACAGGCGGCGGCAAACAGATAATCGGTTTCCTTGGCGTGGGTGTTAACTATTTCCGCTCGCCCAAGTTCATTCAACCGGACGGCGGATGGAACCGCGTGGTTTGGATGCCCAAGAACCTGAAAGAGAAGATAAAAGCCGATATACCGCCAGAGCTTGCTGACAAAGTCCCGACTGAAGATGACGCGAGCGATCTTAAGACATTGCGCGATTTCCTTGAGAAGAAGCAGCATCCTGTGACGCAAAGATGGACGAAGGAAGAAACTGCTGCCGAAGCGGCGCCTGAAGAAGCAGGGAGTTTGGCTGCATCTGCACCCGGATGGTCAGTTCCCGCACCCACCATGTCGATGCCGCCTGGAATGCCTGCGATGCCGCAGATGCAGTTCGGAGGCAGCGAGGGTGTTAAGATCACTTTTAAGAATGCCAAGATCACGATTGACAGGATCGTATTGAAGGGCAAGGAGAAATAAGCTGAACCCGTTCAAAATTTGTTAAATTTTTTAGACCGTGACTTTATTGCTTAGTAAGTACATATTAAGTAACATGGCTAATAATATCGATAAATTCCTCCATGACCTAAAAATTAGTGGCACGGCAGAGAAAACTCTAAAGGATTATAGTAGATTTTTAAAGAACATCGATAAGGTCAAATCGCTTGAAAAGTGGGATAAAACCGATGTGAATAGATACATTATGGATAAGCAGAACGAATGTTTGACCGGAACAGTTGAAATTTCGAAAGTCAAGCTAAAGCGGTTTTTTACATGGGCGGGTAAATTAGAACTGGTAAGCCATCTTGATATTAAAATGCCTGCGGATAACCCGGGCATGTCATGTTCTGCTGGTTGAATGTTAATTTGTCAAATTATATTACACCATCAATTACTTACAAGGCTTTAATTTCATTTTAATTTAAATACTCAAAAGAGTTATCTGGTAAAAACCATGAAAGTAATTGCGATCACAGGCAAAGGCGGCACCGGGAAAACAGCAGTAGCAGGAATGCTGATAAAACACCTCACAGCAGGCAAAAAAACACTCCTTGCTATCGATGCAGACCCAGACTCAAACCTTCCCGACGTGCTTGGCGTGAAGGTCGGTAAGACCATCGGCGACATGCGCGAGTTCATGCTGCAGGAGCGCGATAAGATGGCGCCTGATACAAATAAGGAGGCACTGCTTGAGTCAAAGGTATATGAAGTCCTGACAGAGATGCCGCGTTACGATCTGCTTGTGATGGGACGCCCCGAAGGGTCGGGATGCTACTGCTTTGCCAACAATTTGCTGCGCGGGATAATGGACAGGATACTCAAGAACTACGACCTGACGATAATAGATACTGCGGCAGGGCTTGAGCACCTATCAAGGCGCATTATCAGGGATGTGGATGAACTGCTGGTGGTGACTGATGGCTCGCGGCGGGGGTTGCAGACCGCGGAGAGGATACGGGAACTTGCAAAGTCGCTGAACCTGAACATCAGGAAGATGCATGTGATCGCGAACAAAGTCACGCCTGAGAACCGCACGCGCATTGAAGAGTATGCAAAGGAGTTAAATATGGACCTTGTCGGGATCGTGCCATTTGATGAAGTGCTTGCGAGCTTTGATCTTGAAGGAAGACCGCTTGCAGAACTGCCTGAGGATTCGGCGGCGATGAAAGGAGTGGAAGAGATCGTGCGCAAGATGGGGCTTTAAGGCAAAATACATTTAGAAATACAAAACATTTAAATACATTAAAAATCTAAATGTAATTTATGGGAACCATCACCATAAATATCAAAGATGAAGTTGAGAAAGAGTTCAGAGACATCGTTAAGAGCGTTCATGGAACAAAAAAGGGAGACCTGGGGCGAGCCTTAACAGAAGCTCTGCAAAAATGGATATCTGATAAAAAGCAGGACAAAATCGCGCGGAATGCTTTGAAACTCATAGAACAGGATTTCGATTTCGGCAAGAGACTATATAAACACAGGTATGAACTGTATGAGCGATGATCTGGCACTAATTGACTCAAATTTGCTTACTTATGTATTTGATAAAAGTGAGCCTGAAAAGCATAGTATCTGCAAATCGTTAGTTGGAGACTGCTGGAGTGGAAAGAGGGATTTTGCTGTATCAATCCAGAACCTTTCGGAGTTCTATGTAGTGGTTACAAAAAAAATAGAGAAACCAATAACAAAAGAAATTGCAAAAAAATTTATAGAATATATCATCAATTTCCGGGGATGGCACATCCTTAATTTCAATGCGCTGACGGTTATGTCCGCGATCGATATAAATGAAAAGTACGGTATTCACTATTGGGATGCATTGCTGGCTGCAACCATGAAGGAAAATAATGTATTCTCAATATATACAGAAAAATGCAGCGACTTTAAGAAGGTCGCATGGATAAAAACGCACAATCCGTTTGAGATAAGACCAAAAGTGGAATAAGACGTTTTCTTTTCACCATGAAAGAAGCCTTTCCATAACGATAATGTTTTATATGTGAGGCAAATATTTAAGATTTTGCCTTATATGTGAGGTATTATATCAAAAAACTTTTACGAATGGCTTTTTTGCGCAAGCTCCCTCACAACCGCCTTTAATTCCTCCATCCCCGCATCAGTCTTGAACGAGATCCCTGTAAAATGAGTGCGTGATGCCTGAAAATCCTTCTCTTTAAGAGCAAATATCAGTTCATCAGTTGGCATTGCCGTGATCCCAAGCCATTTGCAGAGCTTATGATAATCGTAGTGCATCGGTATATCAAGCTCATCCCTGCAAGAAGTTATCAGCTTTTCAACGCCTCTGAACTCCCGCTTTTTCACTTCATCCAGCACCTGCCCGCAAAACTCCCTTTCATGCAACCTGCCAAGCCACAGGGGTCCTGCCAGGGAGGTCTGCTGCCCGCACACAGGACATTTCTCAGGCATGTGGACAGCAAGCCCGTATTTCCATCCACGTGCGCCGCAGGAAAAGCAGTGGTAAAGAAAGCCCATGCTTTTGAGGCATTCATCCGCTGCCACGATGCTTTTTTTTACGGAGACAAATATTCTCACGTAATGCGCTGATGCGTATGAGAGCAGTGGTGCCATGGCTTTATCATACCTGGCAAGCGCCCTTGCGACAGCGCCCATCAGGATGCGAACACCCATCTCAGGGTAATATTCAGTCTTCAGAGGGACTGCGCCATAGTTCCTGATGCCGGCTTTCTTATGAGCGCCGCAAAGGGGCGCCGTGTCAGTGGCAGTAACGCACAGCAGCCGCTTTGTGGAAAAGCATGCAGCGTCAAGGAATGGCGCCGGGCTTCCGAAAGGGTCAAGGTCGATGATATCGAAACTGCCATCCAGCATCACGACATTGGCATTCCTTTTTACCGCTGTGCAGTTCTTGAGGCTGTTCAGTTCAATGTTTTTCTTTATCAGTTCAAAGGAGGTATCTTCCCAGTCGCTCATCGTTGCGGAAAGACCGACCTCGTTTGCTATCCGAAGCCCCCGAATGCCTGAGGCTGAAAGTGCGTCAAGGTAGGTATATTCAGGATTATTTTTTGAAAAACATGCAAGTGCAGCCACTGCAATGTCCCTGTTCATACGCATGGCAGGGTTGTAAAATACTGCTGCTGAAGAGGGGGGGAAGCTTGAGGTCTCGTCTGGTATCGGGACTTCGACCTTTGTAGTTCCTTCGGTGATTATCCGGGTGAGCATTGTGTGCTTTATTTACTGCGAGGTTTTTAAAGTATCTGTATATCCCCGCGAAACCCTTATCACATCTCTGCAATAATTTTATCATAGAAGCAAATGACCGCCATTTGAATGCCTGCAAGCACTGGAAATCACAGTATGATTGTGAGCAGGCGCAGGTGCTTGCCGGAGCGTACAGGGATAAACTGGATAAATGCTTTTCGAAAAAAAAACACGACTCGTAAATGCTATTTCGGGTTTATATTGCTATTGCTTCTTTATAGAATATATGAATACAACTAATCCCACAACTACAATAAATGCCAGTAGAATATACCAGAGATCGAATCCTGATGTAGCTGTCTGGGGTATCTGTGTGACTGATGCAGTTGGAGCAGGTGTCTCTGTTTTGGTCGGGGTTGGGGGCAAAGTTGTGGCAACCGGGGTCTCAACTGGAGCTACAATGATCGTCAGATGACGGAGGCGAGGTTCCTCTTTAATGGATATCTGGTAATTACCAGGCTGCATGAACGTATAGTTAAAAGACCTGTAATTATATTTCAGGTAACCGTATTTACTGTCCCAGAGGTTCTGTTCGCTCAGGATGGTAAGTTCATTGTTATCATAAGCCTGGTTCTCCCATATGACGTTATCACCGACATTAATATTGAGTGTATTGTTCACATATTTGAAAGTGATATTGCCCGGCTCTATATTACGCACCTGATAGAACCCGTAATAATCATCTACCCATACCCTATAAACCGAAGGGGGGGCAGCATCCGCATACGAAGAAAATAAAATAATCAGCATTACAATGAATATTAAAGCTATAACTGATCTTGATCTTTTCATAACGTCACTAATGATAAGAGTACTTTCTAAAATATAAAACATTCTGTGAATAATTCGAGACAGAAAATAAATATGATTTTAAGCTTGTACGCCAATAAAACCTCGTGAACTTCAGGACAAAGAGCTATCTTCGCAAAAGGTTCGGGGATTATTATAATTCGATAGAACCTCCTCTTCCCCATGATTTCAAAAGGCGTGAATGGGGTTTTATTTTTTTTGACGAATTACCAGAGGTCGTGATGCGCCGCCACAAAGCTTTTTCTTCAGAAGGCGAGGCGATCGAATACCTGCGTGGCATGGTTCCGGCGCATGTGTATCATTCTGCTGCTTATTACCGGTTCCCCGGCGCAGGAACTATGAAGGAGAAAAAATGGGAAGGTGCAGACCTCATATTTGATCTTGACGCAGACCACCTCCCCCAGAAGGTCAGGTCATATGCAGAAATGCTTGCAAATGTGAAAGCTGAAACCGGAAAGCTTCTTGATTTCCTGCTTGAGGACTTCGGGTTCGACGAGGAGAGTATCAGGGTCGCGTTCTCAGGCGGGCGCGGGTACCACATCCATGTGCATGATAAAAGGGTGCAGACGCTTGAGAGCGCACAGAGGCGAGAGATAGTGGATTATTTAAGCGGGACAGGATTGACCCTTGATTTTTTATTCATACCCGCGAAACACACAGTCCAGGATACCGGGAAATTCAAAAAACCAGAATTAGAATCATCGAGAAAGATCAGTTCTTTTGACGACGTACCTGGGGGGTTTGGATGGGGGAAACGCATAAGCAGGTATATAATCCAGTATATAACAGATATTTCAACAAAAGATGAACAAGATGCTATTAATGAAATAATGGATCTGATAAGGAATCATAAATTAAGCCGTGTTAATACCGAAATACCTGATGATGTTGAAAAAAAAATCATACAGATAAAAAATGAAAATCGTAAAATTAGCTCCCAGAAGATCTCAAATGAACTTCGCATCTCCTCTGGTTTAGTGCGTGATGTTTTAATAAAAAACGATCTCTGGGATTTTAAAGCGGAAGCAAAGTCAAAACTTAATAACCTGAAAGATATTGCACAAAACCCGGAAGCTCTGGACATGATCGGACATAAAGGCATCATTGGTGACTCTTATATTTTTGATGCGATAGTCCAGAAGGCGATCGCAGATAATAGCATCAACCTTGGCAGCGCCCACACGGACGAACCGGTCACTGCCGACATCAGGCGTCTCATCCGAATGCCATCCTCGCTCCATGGCGGGTCAGGGATGCGTGTTGTCCCGCTTTCACTTTCTGAATTCAAGACATTCGAGCCCCTTAGTGATGCAGTGGTTTTTAGCGAGAAGGAGATACAGATAGAGGTAATTCCACCGCTAAAACCCCAGAATGCCCTTGTCGAGATGAAAGGAAAAAGTATTAAAGTCGTGGAAGGCATCAATACCGTACCTGAATACGCCGGAATATACCTCATGTGCAGGGGAGCAGCTGAATATGCCTGATAGCTCACGAATCAAACTGAACGATATTTTAAGGGATGAACGAAAAACAAGGTCAAAACTTGTACCGCTTGAGAGCGGCTTTTATGAAACCGTAGCTATGCAGATACGCGAACTTGAAGAAGAAAAAAGAAGGATCGAGGACATATACAGCACAAAATATGCAATTCTTGAAGATGAACTCAAGACCTCCCGCAAAGCCATAGAGAACATAGTGGAGAGGCGAACAGCCAAGATCATCAACCTTGCCTCCCTTCATTCATCATCAAAACCCAAGGAACAGAAAGAGATCGACTCAATGACACCAGGTGAGCGGGAATTCTATAATGAACTCCTTCAACTGATGACCGGATACCGCAGCGAACTTATGGACCGGATATTTATCAAAAAAGAAAAGCAGGCAGTTCCATTGCAGCCACTGGTAAGCCAGGAAACCGAGCCAAAAGAGACAGTTCCCGAAGGCAAAAAGGATATAAGTAAAGAGTACATTGTGGTGCGTCTGCTAAAAGATATACCGACATTTGTTGGAGCCGACGGGCGCAACTACACACTGGCAAAAGAAGATGTTGCAGTCCTATCGGCAGTGAATGCCAAGGCATTAATAAACCGCAATGCGGCTATCCAGATATCTGATAAAAGGCGATTATCATGAAAATACCCAAGAAATTCAATACATACTGTCCTTATTGCAAAGCTCATACACCGCATGTAGTGGAAAGAGTAAAAAAAGGACAGGCATCGACGTTAACCAGGATAACACGGCAAAAGTACAGGCATACAGGAATAGGCAACTCAGGGAAATTCTCAAAAGTGCCTGGCGGCGACAAACCAACAAAGAGGATCAACCTCAGGTACAGATGTTCAACCTGCAAGAAAGCACATATCAGAAAATGCTTCAGGGCAGGAAAATTTGAACTTGTGGAGAGCTGAACATGGAACCAAAGAGCAGATTTTTGAAGGTAAAATGCAATGACTGTCAGAACGAGCAGGTCATTTTCGGATGCGCAAGTAAACCCGTCACCTGCCTTGTATGCGGAAGAACACTTTCTGAACCTACAGGTGGAAAGGCGTTCGTAAAAACGCAGATAATAGAGGTTCTTGAGTAATGGAGAAAAGTGGGTGGCCTGAAGAGGATGAACTTGTTGTTTGCTCTGTTAAAAAGGTCACCGATTTCGGTGCGTTCGTAGAACTGGATGAATACGGAAATAAAGAAGGCTTGATCCATATTTCAGAGGTTGCCTCTGGATGGGTCAAATACATAAGAGACCATGTAAGGGAAGGTCAGAAGATAGTTTGTAAAGTTCTTTACGTTGATGAAAGCAAACACCATATAGACCTCTCGCTGAAAGATGTTAATGAACACCAGCGCCGTGAAAAGATACAGCAGTGGAAGAACGAACAGAAAGCTGAGAAATGGATACAGTACGTCGCCGGCAGTACAAAAACAGGCACTGAAGAGCTGAATGGATTTATCAAACTGTTTTATGAAAAGTTCGGCAGTGTTTATTCGGTTTTTGAGAAATCAAGGGTCAGTGGGACTTCTTTTCTGACCAGCATTGGCGTTGATAAGCAATTCGCCGAAATGGTAAAAAAGGTTGCTGAAGAGAACCTTAAAAAACCCCAGGTCGAGATTGCTGGATACATTGACCTTACCTGCCCATTGCCTGACGGGATCGAACATATAAAGAAGGCACTGAACGCCGCTTCTGAAATAAACGGGGATGAGCTCAGTATCGATATCACATATACCGGCGCGCCAAGATACAGGTTGCGTGTTGTAGCTCCGGATTATAAGAAAGCCGAAAATTTTCTTAAAAAATCGGCAAATACAGCCATTGAAATTATAGAAAAGGCAGGTGGGACAGGTGAGTTCCACAGACATACGGAAGAAAAAGCCTGATCAGAATAAAATTGGAATACTTGGGATGTTATGGTATCCAAAATAAGAAGATGTTCTTGCGGGAGATATACTCTGAAAGAGATATGTCCTTTGTGCGGTAGAACCACAAAATATTCACAGCCTGCACGTTTCTCTCTTGAGGATAGATACGGGAAATACAGAAGAATTGCCAAACAGAGGTAAGTGATGATAAAAACAACCATTATAAGGTCTAAAAAACCCAGACTCAAAGACCCGATACTTATTGAAGGGCTGCCAGGGGTCGGGCATGTCGGAAAGCTTGTTGCAGAGCATATGGTCGCGGAGCTAGGCGCAAAAAAAATAATGGAGATATTCTCACCCCATTTTCCACCCCAGGTCATAGTTGAGGACGATGGCACGGTCAGGCTCGTGAGTAATGAACTGTATGCCTATAAAACAAAAGGCAAACACGACCTGTTAATATTGGTCGGAGACCACCAGAGCACCTCGAACGAGGGTCATTATGAGCTGTGCGGCGTGTTCCTGGATATAGTTGAGGAATTCAAGGTTAAGAGATTATACGCGCTGGGTGGGTATGGCGTGGGGCAGCTTGTTGAGACAGACACAGTTCTTGGTGCTGCAAATAACATAGAGCTTGTTCGGGAACTCAAGGAATTCGGTGTGGAATTCAGGGCGAACGAACCTGGCGGCGGCATTGTTGGGGCATCAGGATTGATGCTTGGTCTTGGAGCGCTCCGGGGAATAGAAGCAGCATGTCTGATGGGCGTGACTTCAGGTTATCTTGTCGATCCAAAAAGCGCCCAGGCTGTTTTGAAAGTGCTGTGCAAGATCCTAGAGATAGATGTGGATATGGCGGCGCTTGAAGAGCGGGCTGCTGAGATGGAAAAGATCGTGGCAAAACTTCGGGAAATGGAAGAGGGAAAGACACCTGTATCATCAGATGAGGATCTGAGGTATATAGGGTGAAACCCTTTGAAATGCATTCTCTGCGGCAGTGCCGCTGCATTTCCTCTTGATTTTGTAAAACCGGCAAAGCGCATATTCCTGCATTGCTCTCAATGCGACCTGATATTTGTTCCTGAAAGCCATCATCTATCGCCTGACCAGGAAGTTTCGCGCTATAAAATGCACAGGAACACACTTTCCAATGAGGGATATGTGGGTATGTTCCTTGAAAAGATCGCCATTGTGCATCAGTACTGCCCTGAGGTCAGGTCGGTGCTGGACTATGGATGCGGACCATCGCCTGTTCTTGCTGAACTATTGATGAGGGTGGGTTTTTCCTGCGATATATACGATCCCTATTTCATCCCTGTTTTCCCTGAAGGTTCTTATGACCTTGTGATATCTACTGAGGTTTTCGAGCACTTAAGGGATATCGGGGGAGAGCTGCAAAAGATATGCAAACTGATCAAACATGGGGGCTACCTTGCGATAATGACATCGCTGCACGATACTGTCAGCGATTTTGAGAACTGGTGGTATGCAAGCGACCCAACACACATATGTTTTTTTGGAGGCAGTACGTTTGATTGGTTAGCGAAAGAATTTGGATTTGAGATCACATTCAGGGACAATAAGAATTTTATTATTCTAAAAAAAATCCAGAATATTCATGTTATAAGTAAACTATAAATATTAATCCTTATAATTTGTTGTTGGAGGTAGTTCAATGGCAGAAGAAAAGAAATCTTTTATGCAGCAGTTCATGGATTTTTTGAACAAGTATGGTGTGATTGGGCTGGCTATAGCATTTGTCATGGGTGCAGCAGTCACGAAACTTGTATCCGCCCTTGTGGCAGACTTGATAATGCCTATTGTCGGAGCACTTATACCTGGCGGTGATTGGAGGGCTGCGACTCTGGTTATTGCAAATATCAAATTCATGGTAGGTGACTTTGTCGGGGCGCTCATTGACTTTATTATCATTGCTTTTGTAATATTTATGATAGTGAAGACGATTGTAAAAGATAAAAAATAATTCTGTGATCGGGGTTATCAAAATACCCCATTTTATTTAAAACAGCTTTTATGCCCTTTCTATTTTTCTCATCACAATGCCCTCTGCCACCTTTGGAAGAAATAAGGTTGACTTCTGGGGAAAATTCTTTCTCTCCACGAAAGCTTTTTTCTCAACATCTTTTATAGAAAAAGGATTCAAGAGAAAAGCCACATCGAATTCCCCGCTATCTACCCTTGACACAGCCTCTGCCGGACTGGCATTGAACGATACGTCCTCTTCAGTTTTTCCCCTTATCACTGGATTTATGAGCCAGTCATGAAGAACAATAAGATCAAGCCCTACGATCTCGCCCCGTTTTTCTGAAAGCTCTTTAACTTCTTTTTCATAAGCTCTGATGATTTGATATTTTCTACCATCATACATTCCAAGTTTTACATCGAATTCACTGCTGCGTTCCCGCAAATTTGAATAGAATTCTTCTCCTGCTTTGCCTTCCCAATCGATCGAGAACTTCTCATTTATCTTTTTCGAAAGAAATTCTGCGCTAAAATTCCGCACAGCCCTGTGCCATGGAAGAAGCTGCAGCGCCCGGTCGCCCCCTTCCATAAGCATCATCATAGTATATTCAATGCCGTCTTTTTCACGCATCATATTGGAGGCTGTATATCTATGATGCCCGTCAAGAATAAGGATATTCAACCCCGAAACTATCTTCATTATCTTATCAATGAGATTTTTGTCAGTAACTTCCCAGAGAAGATGCCTGCTGCCATTTAATGAAACATCCACAAGAGGCGGTTTTTCAGATCCAGGCACAAAATGCGGGCGCTTAAATCCCAGGTATTCCTCAAAGAGATTATTAAGAGCATGGTCAGGCATGCTGTACTCTACTGCAATGGGTGAGAAGTTCATCATTGCAGCTTTCATCAACCTGTACCGCTCTCTGGTATTTATCTCAAAGATGTTCTCATGCCCCATTATATTCCCTTTCCCAAGTTCTTCCGCTTTTACAAGGCATACAAGCCCGAAAGCGAAATACTGTTTTCTCCTTGCTTTTTCAGGAAGCTGGGCAAGGATCTCGGGGGATAGCGTGTACATTATCCCGTAGATGTAAATAGCAGGGTTTTCTCTTTCCACAAGTATCCCGGTTCTAACCAGCCTGTCAAGGTTATTTTTTGCATGGTCGATGAATTCATCCCTGTCCATGCCCTTTCTTCGTGAGGTTACGTGGATGATGTTGTTCTTTTCCTGTGCAAATCTCTGGTAAGCAGCGGCATCTATGGTATCATATACCGGACAGACGAGCTTTTCTATCTCAAGTTCCGGATTTATTATGGTGGCTTTGAAGGGCGCTATTTCAACCATTTATGATACCTGGAATTTTGATATCCAAAGGTCGATATATGACATGAATGTTTCGAATAAGGAAGTTCAGGGCTTTATTTTTAATGCTATCTTCCCATTCTTGAAAATCCTGATAACACCGCCGCTCTGGGAGACCACGACACCAAGTGCGTTTGTTACTGAAGTTATGGCGGCGACAGATGAATGTCTTGTTCCCAGCCCTCCGGGTAATCTGACCTTGCCGGTATCTATTGTGATATAACGCCCAGCAGCTTCCACAGCGCCGTCCTCGGAGATTACGAAAACTCCATCAAGCTGCGCGAATTCTTTTATGTTATCCTTTATCTCAGGGTCTGTCAGTTTCATTTTTTCCCTGTTGTGCCCATCGAAAGGGTTCAGAACAAGCTGTCTTGACCGTGCCATGACATTGGCTGAATCACCTATTATGAACGCAGTTCCGATGGCATGTCCTTCCCGCCCTTCAATGCTTATTTCCATGGCTATTTCAAGAACTGCTTCAAATACTAACTGTTGAACCCCGCTTCCTCTTAGCAGTTCTGATAGATCAACACTTGCAGTTTCTTTCTTCGCTGGCGCGATAGCCCGCGCATCCGGGGTAGGATCGATGGTTGGTTCCTGTTCGATCGAATGGACGCGCTCGTTATAATAACTGATAAGGCTTCGAAGGATGTTGACTTCATTGAAATCTTCGGAAATATCAGATGCCTGCCTGAATTTTGCGATTGATTTAAGGTACAGCTCTCTTGCAAGCTTAAAATCGCCTGATTCATGCGCTCTTTCTGCTTTTTTTGCAATGTTCCGTCCTTCATCAGATAGGAGATTTCTCCACATTCTCAATCACTTCGCTATTCAACCTTGGACTTCAGCTTATGCTGTCACATGATATAAGGTTAAACGTTAAAAAAATAAAAATAAAATTAAAGTTGTCGCTGTTGTTATTCATGGACCGGTCGGGAATTGAACCCGAGGCCTCTCCCATGCCAAGGGAGCGATCTACCCCTGATCTACCGGCCCATCAGGATGACTCGCATAGTACACGAATTTAGATAAAGGTATCGATTACTTTTGGGTCTTGCTGAGAGCTTTATCTATTTTCTCGAGATATTCTACTACTTGTTGTGTTGTTTTAACTTGTACTTCGGATATTTTTATTAATTTTTCAAGTGATTCTACGGTTTGCTGTTCGCGTTCTTCGTGATTTTCTTTAGCCATACCTTTTCCACTTTTTCTGAACGGAAACAATATATCTTTTGGTAATTCGAGTTCTTGTTTAGTTGCTTTTTCATAAATTTTTAGGACAGATTCATTTGCTTTAAGTTCAGCTTTTTTGAATTTTTGTTCATCTGCAAATATTATAATTTTTTTAAGCGATCTAATTGCATTTGTGGTTGCATTTTTAAGTTTTTTATTGGCCGCTGTTATCCCATTTTTTTCAAGAACAAATATTACTGCCAGAGTTGAATCTTCATTATTTTTGCTTGCTGCTAGTTCTGCAAGCCCCTCATAATGAGAAAAAACATGTAGAGATATTATATCTTCTTCTCTTCCCATCCAAGAATCCTTTGAAGTCTCATTTTCGAAAAGAGTCGTTGTCCTTTTGCTAATTGCTGCCAATCCAATTTTTACAGTTTCATAATCATATTTCATCAATGAACCGCGTGCGATGTCGATAATCGGTTGAAGCGGATCCCTTTCAAATTTTTCTTCTATAGTCTTATGAACGACGTAACTATAGCCTTTAAAACCAAATGTCTTTTTAATATTTTCCTTTGTTATCTTATTTGCCAGAATATTAATTACAGTTGAAGGTTTCAGCATCTCAAAAGTATTCCACATATACGGCACCAGCGCCACAAACGCAAAAACACCAAGATAATAAGCAAACGAAACATGCCCCTCAAGATTCGACAGCCTGCCCACAAGCGGATTCTCAATCAGCTTCAGCACACCCAGCCCATAAAAAATCGCAATCCCGTAAATCCCCATCAGTATCCACAAATCCGGCGCCCTCCTGAACACCTCGATCACCCTCGCCGAATACGACTGCGCCGCAAGCTGCACCGCCACAAGGCTCAGCGTCACCACAAGAGCCACGATAGCAGCCTCGCTCTGAATCAGGGCGCTGAGCATGTATCTGGCGCTGTCCACATCGGTGTGCAGGAAGCCAAAATAAGAGAAAACCAAATGTGAGATTATGATTACCCCGGCGCCAAGGCTGAAATAAAGCGCCAGGCGCCGCGCCCAGAGGTAATCATGAATATTTTGCTATCTTCTTAAGTTCACCCGTAATTGTTTTAATCCCATCAAGAGCGAGTTCCCAATCACAATAATCCTCTTCAACATCAAATGAATGACCGGATTTTTCTACAACCTTTTTTTTCTTGAACTCATTAAAGTCCATTTTATACCGATCTCGAAATGTTTTATCCATCATCTTATATTCGGCAAGTCGCCGGTGAAACCCGTCAATTACAGGTTCATTATTATTTTTCATAGAATCTTTCATCTTGTAATGTTTTTTGCGGGCTCGGTCCAGCCCATTCTTTCAATCTCGATGCAACAAATTCTAATGTCTTGTGATGCTGTTTAAATTTTTCAGTAGCCCTATAGGTATTGTCTTTGAATTCAAGGTAACCGGAAAGGTGATTGTCAATCAGTATATTCATCTGGTACTTTACTCTATCCATAAGAGCATGCTTTTCAGGAATTCCTATCTTGTCAATTAGTCTCTCCAATCCTTCATCTACCATTTGAATAGGAGTCTTTCCAACACAGTTAGGCGCAAACAGTTGCATGACTATTTCTATCAGACCTCGACGGATCTCCTGCTGGTTTTTCATTTCTGGCAATAAAGTGATCGGGATTTCTGGAAGTTTTCTTAAATCTAATCTCGCTTCTTTCGCTTTGATTAGTTCAGTCTTTAGATGTTGATTTTCTATTTGTCCTTCATTTTTCAAGTTAAAGAAATCCTTTACGAAAATCTGACAAAAGGAACCGTCATCCACAAAATCAAATCGGCTGCTTATGATATCAGGGGAACTTCCATGAGGAAAAAGTCCATAATTACCAAGATAACGTGGATCAATAGTCTTGTATTTATCAAGCTGTGATTCCTTGGATTTTTGATTTGCGGTTATTTCCAGCACCAGCCAGCCAGTTTCTCCACTCGCTATTATATCAGGTTGACGTTGTTCACCCTGTTTTGTCAGAAGTGGTCGATCTACCACATAATTGAATCCTGCTGCTTTGAAAGGGCCTATGAAATTGGGCTTTTTGATTTCATGGAACAGTTGGATGGTATTGCGCCATAGGGCAATTCGATAATCAGCTTCAGGCAAATACTTCCACTCCGTCATGGTAAATGGACGTTTTTCCTGCATTATCTTCACCCTGCAAGGTCGCTATTCTTGGCGCGGCATTGATGCATCCTTTGCCTGGAACAGTAAGATATGCAAAGTCAGGTCCAACATCCATCAAAATGCGATCCCACGTATGCAAATCCACGCCTCTGAATCTCTTGAAATCATCCTCGGATTCGGTTTCAACTAGCCACAGCTTCATATCACCCGTTCCTGTCGCCACCTTCTTTGAAAAAGCATCAAGATCGATCTCCTGGCTGAAATCCAGTTCGAAAGCACCCATGGTCTTCTCACGAAGTTCGTTGGCTTCTTTTAGGGAATCTGCATAGCGGTTTGCCATCTCAGCAACCGAGATCAAAGCCTCATCAACATCCAGCGCCCTGTTTATCGTGGCTTTACCATTGCTATACCACTCTGAAGATAGCACAACCTCACCTTCGGTTCTTTTCTGCCATCTTGCGCTGTAGATGGCGAATTCCTCTCTTGCTTCGCTAAGAACCCGGTCCAGACCTTTAATTAATCGGTTTGCTCCATAGTATGCTTTCAGACTGAAATTAGCGGCATTTTCCTCATCAGGAGAAAGACCATCAGAAAACTTTAAACCCAAACCTCTCTGGCTCCAGGATTCCTTTTTTTCCCAGTGTAAGAGATGATTTCTGGATAACCAGCATCTATCTAATCCTTTCCTCTCAAGCCATTTACCCATAAAAAAGTCTGATTCCGTTGCATCCATGAGACTGTATATTATCCAGACACGGTCTCTTGTCGAATCCAGGAATAATGTATTTGAGAGGTCTCCATCTATGTTACCATACCAGCCGACAGAATCGTCAAGTTTTCTCCAATTCCCTTCAGGACAACCAACGTCTGTTAAGGGTAGATTACTCTCTATAAGATATGCTTTAAGCTGGGTTGAGTATGTTTTTCCGAATATCTCTAAGGATTCTTCGTTATTTTCAAATCCTGCCTGCAATCTTTCTTTCAGGTCGCCAAGAGTCTTGATTTCACGCATGAGTTTTTCACCATATTCCACTGAAGTATTCGGTTATAGGAATCATATTTCTATGGCTTTATATATGTTTCATGTTATTATATATTCTGCCTTTAGGAGATTATGGCCATTTGGGATTTATAACGGCTTGCCAAGCGGGTTGAAAGTATTTTTATGTTTTTTAGCCGATTATAGCATAGTTTTTGTTATCATATTTTTGATACTATCTTCAATGGCAAATTTATCAAATAATCTTTTACTATATAGCCAACCGTGGTGTTTTGGTCCAATATCAACATAGCCAGTTTTCTCCTTATATTCCCGTGTTTTAATCTCGATGGATACTTTATTACCATCAATTAGATCCCTTTTCGGAATTGACCACCTTAATTGTGGTTTTGCTTCTGCAGTATCATCTAAAATACAATACATCCTCTCATTAGTTGAAACCAGCCATGTCTTTTGTAGAGATGTATTGAAAATATTAAGAACTTCAGCTTGATTAAACTTTTCTTTGCTGGGATTATAATCTTCTGAATTTCTTACAAACTCTATTATATCCTGTTGCGAGTGAAAATCTCGTGGTTGGTATTTTGCTTTCAACCAATTTACTCCTCTAGCCTGCATCTTATCGATTTTCGCTATATCAGTCCCCCCACCCTGCGCTATTCCCGGCTTCCCTCCTCCGCCTCCGCCCACGAGCTTTGACAACTCGCGCACCATCACCCCAGCGTTCACGCCCATCTTCTGTGCGCGCGCGCCTGCTGCCACCACTATTTTCACGCCGCCAGATTCACTTGCAAGAATTGCAACTACCTCATCGTTCTTGCTGAACTCCGTGGCAGCCTTGATAAGCTCCTCTACATCTGCATGCGGGAGCTTCGTTGAAAGCACCTTCAAGCCATTTATTTCAACAGCATCACCCATCATCGCCTTTACCCTAACTTCCGCAAGTTCAGCTTTAAGACGCTCATTCTCTTTCTTCAATTCTTTCCATTCATCAAAGAAGCGGTTGACAGTGTCAGGTAAGTGCTCCGGCGAAACACGCAGCGCATCAGAAGCCTTGTTCAGCAGTTCGTCCCTCTCCTGTACCCTCTTCACAGCAGCCTCGCCAGCAGAGAATTCGATACGCTCCACGCCGTCCTGTATCCTCTCTGTCTTTATGAGCTTTATAGGTCCGATAAGCCCTGTATTCGAGACATGCGTCCCTCCGCATGCTTCCACATCGCTTCCCACGCGCAGGATGCGTATCTCCCTTCCCGGAGGCACGCCGCCCTGGTACAGCACGAACCCGTATTTCTTTTCAGCCTCGATCCTGTCCATCCAGTCGATATGCACCGGCTGGTTCTTCATAACTGCCCTGTTCGCCAGCAGTTCGATCTCTTTGAACTCGTCATCAGTAATTCGCTTATAATGTGTGAGGTCGAGCCTTGCCCTGTCCGTAGATTTCTGCGCGCCGGTCTGCCAGATGTGTTTTCCAAGCACTGATTTCGCAGACTCGTTCACGATGTGCGTGGCAGTGTGATGCCTCATGTGGGCAAGGCGTCGCTCCCAATCAATTCTCCCTTTCACGGTATCCCCTTTCTTAAATCCAATATCTGAATCAGTCTCATGCACTATGACACCATTCATATTCTGGACATCAGCAACATTCGCAACATAATCCTCCATTGATAAAGTACCATGGTCTGCAGGCTGACCTCCGCCTTCAGGATAAAACAATGTTCGGTCAAGGATTATCCTGTTCTCAATAACTTCGAGCACTTTTGCCGTAAACTCTGTCTGTTCTGAATCCTCGTAATACAGCCTGCGCGTGAGCGGAAGATCAAGCGAAAGTCCCTCAGTTTCCTCATCTTGCGCCTTGCTGTGCTTCTTTGCCACAAGAGAATAGAACGTATCAGGAAGCTCAACCTCAACACCAGCCTCTTTTGCCACCTCTTTTGTGATCTCAGGCGGGATACCGTGAGTGTCGTAAAGCTGGATCAATTCACCAAGAGGCATTTTTTCCTTTTTATCCTTGAAATGAAGCGCCGTCTTTTTCACAAGTTTTGTACCGCGTTCTATGGTATCAGCGTATTTTTCCTCTTCAAGCGCCACGATCTCCCTGATTGTGTCAAGGCGCTCCCGAAACTCCGGGTATTCGGGGAAGTTCTTTATCTGCATCTCAATGATCTCGATAAGCGGTTCCCTTATGTCCAGTTCTTTCATCAGGCGAAGCGTCCGGCGAAGCACAAGCCTTGCGAGGTAGCCTGCCTTCACGTTGGACGGGATGATGCCGTCACCCAGCATGAACGCAAGGCATCTTGAATGGTCAGTGATGGCATATACTGTCTCCACAGGCACCATGAGCTTCTGGAGTTTCTCAACAGTTGTGCCAATGGTATCCGCGACCTTCTTCCTCAACTGGAGCAGGTTTGCCTGCCCGCTGATATCCATAACGCCTGCAAAGCGCGCATTCTGCGAGAACATCCTGGCATATTCTGGATTATCTATCGAGTGCTCGATGCCTGCAAGGTCCATGAGTTCATTAACTATCTTCGGGAACACGGCATCGTATATCGTAGGCGAGCCTTTGGACGCCCACACGAACCTCTCAAGACCGTAACCCGTATCCACGATGTAATTGTCCATCTTCTCGTATGTCTCGCCTTTTATCTCAATTGAGCCTCCCTTCACCTGTTTTAAGTCCATGAATACAAGAGTGGCAAGCTCAAGACCTCCAACCATAACCTCGACGCTTGGACCTGCGTTGCCTCCGCCTGCCCATGGATTTTCCTTATAGGTCACAGCATTAAGATCGCATCCGAGGTCAGCAAGAAGGGTATCGCATAGTTCCACAGTCCTGTCCTTCCAGTATATCTCATTCCCGCGCGAATTAAAGCAGTGGTGAGCCATCATTTCGAATGTGGTGAGATGCCTGCCGCTTCTTCCCACCGCGTCAAGGTCATCAAGCCGTATGCAGGGCTGCGAGATGGTGAGCGGGTTTGCGGGCGGGGGGACTAGCCCCGATGTCACAAATGGCTGGAAATCAGCTATCGAAGCAATGGTCAGGTAAATATCGTCGCGCCAGCGCGCAATGACAGGGTAGCGATCTACCCGCGTATGCCCGTGCTTCTCGAAAAATGACAGGTATGCCTCGCGCATGGATGATATGTCATATTCTTTTTTGAATACAGGCGCGCCGATGAATGAGTATGAAACGCAGGGCGGGTCTCCGCAGAACTCTGTATCTGCATCTCTTGTCCAGAAGTTCGTTTTACACTTCGGGCACGTTTTTCGCACGAAGCCATTCTCTTTGAAATAATCCAGTGAATACTCATCATCAAGCATACTATCTGGGGTAGTAATTGTAAAGGATATACATAATAGTTGTGTAAAAATGATAAGCGTAAGCCAGTATCAAAGAAATTAAAGATAAATAAACGTTCTTAAAATACGTTAAACGTCTAAGGTTTTAGAGACTCTTAAGCTTTGAAATCGATGAGGGTTTTATTATGATTTCTCCTTTTTCATTTTGAACAAAAACTATCAAGTCCCCAACTTCTACATTTAACATTTTAGGAACAGGTTGAATAAGAGTTACTCGAAACCGTGGATCGATTTTACTTGTGCCTAATATAATTTCTTTTGTATTTTTCTCCATTTAAATTCCTTTTTGTTTGTGGGAAATACGCAAGAATAAACTTATTCGGGTAGAAACCTTTAAATGGGATAATGATAAGCATAACTATGATGATGTGATTTTATGAAGAAATTAATGCAAATTTCGTCGCTTCTGGTAGTCAGCATCTTAATATCAGCAATTGCAGGTTGCATAGATAATGGAGATGTTGGAACAGTAATAGGTAATTGGAATAAAATCATTGCAAAACAAGAGCAAATTGTCCAAGCTTTAGATTATTCAGCATCCAGCCTTAACACAAATTCAGAAGATTTAAATGTGCTTAGACAGAGCGCTGTGCGGAGTAACAGTTATCTTGAAAGTGCTCAAAGGCTCTTGGAAGAGGAAGATTCGCTCATCTCCGATTTCGCAGGAAGTACCGTAAAAGTAAAAGGCGATGCAAAGACGTATGCAGATATTATGCTGATTAATATCCGGGAAGCACATAGCAACCGTGTCAAAGTGGTAACTGAGCAACAAAATGTGATTTCGATTTATCAAAATGTTATTACAGCTTTAGAATCTGGAGACCTTGATCGCGCAGATACCCTTACTAAAAGCATGGGTAATAATAATATAAACATTTATAATTCAAAAATAAGTGACTCCATAAGCAAAGCCAATGATGCAGTGAAAAGGTTAGAAGCGTTACAATAAAATAAGGGGCTGAAACAATGGCTAAATATTGTAGTTCTTGCGGGAAAGAAATTTCAGAGGGTATAAAGTTCTGTCCATCCTGTGGAAAAGCAGTGATATCTGAGGCGCTAAGCCCAGTACAAGCTCAAACCGTGCAGATATCACCGCAGATTAAAAATCCAGGGATTGCAGCTATATTATCGTTTTTTATAGCAGGTGCGGGACATATTTATAATGGTCAAATCGGCACTGGACTATTTATCCTGTTTTGTGTGATAATATTTTCCATTATAGCAATTATCTATGGCAATACATTATTATTAATTGCAGCTACAATCATGTGGATAACTTCAATTTACGAATCATATACCACATCTCAAAAAATAAATCGAGGCGAAATCAAAGTTTAATACGAGGAATGCAGGACTGAGACTTATGGCTTTACAACAGGCTGAACTTAAACATCATTTGCACCTATTTGCCTGCTTCATTGGCGGGATAGAAAAATATTGCATTAAGAGGGGGTTACATGTTTAATAAGACACAGGAAGAGATATTGAAACGTCTTGAGGAAATTAGACAGTTACCACTTACTAAAACTTCTCACCTTTATGATCAATACCTAGGTAAGAGTATAGGTGAAGCAGCAACAGGTTCAACCAACTCTTATGGCTGTGCCAAAGAAAGACCGGCGATAGCTCTGATTGGGGTAATTTTATCAATCAATAGAAATTACACACTACATGTTGAGAAAAATATAGAAAGATTGAAAAAAATGGATTTTAGTTCATTTTCGGATTTGGAAAAAATCATCAAAGAGAAGAACAAAGAAGAATTCTATAATTTCTGGGGTCCACATGATTTGTGCAAATATACTATTTTAATGGATGTTTTAAAAACAATTAACGATCTGAAAGAAAGATGGAACATGCAGGACGATTATCGGGTTATGAATAAATGGGCACAAGAAGCTGATTTCAATGATCATAAGCGTGATATTTTAGGGAAAATTCATGGTATCGGCATCGCCACGTTCCAGCATTTAAGGATGAATTTTGGGGTTGATACTGTAAAGCCAGATAGACAAGTTACAAAGGCGTTGAAAAGAGAATTTGGATTTGATTCAAATAATTCTGTTAAAGCGATTATTGCTGTTGAAACAATCGCGAAGATGTCAGGCTTTAGGGTTCTGGAAATAGACCAAATATTGGTTAATTATGGTTCAGGACACTATCCCAACAACCCTGAGCGCATAGACACAGAGTGTTATCTTAGAGCCTGAATTTCAGGATTTCATTATGATGTGTCAAAATGAACCTCAACTTGGTTCTTTCTGTATCCCTATCACAGAAAGCAGCCGCTTTACTACGACCTCTTCCGCAAGTTTCATGAGTGTCTGCTTGTCCTTAGTCCCGCCAAGCACCCCGAGAGGTATCTGTGCGCCTGCAAACATCGCATGACCCCCGCCCTTTTCTGCGCCGAAAGCATCCTGCATTACTTTTCCGATGTTTATACGGGCATCCCGGCTTCTTCCAGAGATGTATATATGGTCCTCTCCCAGCCCGAAAACGATGGTCGTTGTTATTCCTTCAAGTGAAAGTAAATAATCAGCCGCCTGCGCCAGGGCATCCCTGTTGTGTATGGGTCCTACGTTCGAGAGCAGGTAGCTGCCCTTTATTTCCCTGTTCTTGATAGCATCCCCCAGGATCTCTATTTCCTCTATCGACCTTGTTGGCGTCTCTATCCTGCCCAGAATGTCGTGGTTCGCAAGCGGGGAAAGATACGCCGCTGCTATCAGGTCTGCAGGGTCCGTGTTCCTGCGGAAATCGTCAGTATCCACCTTGATTCCGTATAAAAGAGCTGTGGCAAGCTCTGTATTGATCAGTATATCGAGGTCCTGAAGATACTTTGTCATAATGGTTGCTGTCGCGCCGATGTTGGGTCTTATATCCACATACTCAGCCCTTACCTCTTCGATTTCTGCCTGGTGGTGGTCTATTACTATGCTGACCTGCGTGTCCGGGGGGAGCATATTGTTCGTACCAGGGGTTGAGCATTCGATCATGGCTATTTTCTTATAATCCGATACCTTAAGGTCTGTTGACTGGTCTAATTCGATATCCAGAAGATTAACGAACGCTTTATTCTCATGATGACCTATACTTCCTTTGTAATGGATCTCTGCTTTCACACTCACGCTTGCTGCAATCTCTTTCAAACCCATTGCGCTTGAGATCGCGTCAGGATCAGGATTGTTATGGACTACGATAGCGAACTTCCCGTCCCCTACCGAGGCGATCAATTTTTTCAGGTCTCTTGCCATTTTTACCGATGTGTTTTTCTCTATATACTGGACTATTGCCAGGGCAATGGACTTGTGCGGAAGTTTTGACGGGAGGACTACAAGATCAGCTCCTTCTGCTTCCAGCTCTTCTTTTTGCTGGTTATCATTTGCTCTTGTAACAACCTGAACATTTTGCGCTGTTTTCTTTATATAATTAATAGCACTTTTATTCGCTTTTATATCAGAGCTCATAATAAAAATGGCTTTGAGGTATTTAAGGTCGAATTTACCAAAAATATCTGTCTCACCTATATCACCCTGCAGCGCATTGAGGTTTTGCTCTTTTAATGTATCCACCTTTGCTGCATCCTTATCTATAAGAATGATATTTTTATCTCTTGTTTCGAGTTCATTGGCAAGAGCAAGGCCTATGCCGCCGCTACCCAGTACAGCATAAGTTGCTTTTATGGGTTTCAGTTCAGATGATTTTTCCTCTATGGCAAAGCCTCCTTTATCCCTTATATTAGGTACCATGTATTTAAAATACATTGGCATGCAATAAACTATATATAATATGATGATAATAATCATATTAACGAGCGGGTAGGCAAACTTTTTTAACTAACCCCCACTCCCACTCCCCGACCCGCTCGTTTACTTTTCACAAAACCTCAATAATCATCCCGACTATATTGTAATTTATGAAGCTTGACGGGTCTTATGGTGAAGGCGGGGGACAGATATTAAGGACTGCTGTGGCGCTTTCTGCAGTAACAGGAGAACCTGTTGAAATAAATAATATCAGGAAGAACAGACCAAAGCCCGGGCTTTCGGCACAGCATGTTAAAGCTGTGGAAAGTGCCGCTGCCCTGTGTAATGGGCATGTCAAAGGATGTTCGCTTCATTCCACCGACCTGACATTCATGCCCGGTAAAATAAAAGGCGGCGAATATGAAATCAATATCGGCACGGCAGGAAGCATTACACTTATTCTCCAGTGCCTTATGCCAATAGCCATGCATTCCCCTTCCGCGGTCAGGCTGAAGATTTCAGGCGGGACTGACGTTTCCTGGTCGCCCACGATAGATTACATGCGCTTTGTCACTCTTTTTGCGCTTTCAAGGATGGGATACGATGGCAACATAAGCATTGTTAGAAGGGGATATTATCCATGCGGCGATGGATGTGTGGAAGCTGTTATCGCCCCGGCAAAATTAAAACAGGCAGAGTTTGAAGCCAATACATGTTCTGTTATCCAGGGGAGATCACACTCTTCACGTTTACCTCTGCACGTCACACAAAGACAGGCTTCTGCTGCCCGGAAGCTGCTGCAGCAGGAGGGATTTGATGCCAGAATCGCAATTGAGACAAAAGATGACTCCTCAACTGGAAGCGGGCTGACGCTCTGGTGCGGATATATGGGAGGAAGTGCGCTTGGAAAACCAGGTTTTTCCGCTGAAAAGGTTGGAATTCTGGCTGCCGATGTGATACTTTCTGAATTAAAATCACAAGCAGGAGTTGATGAATATCTTGCAGACCAGTTAATTCCGTATATGGCGTTAGCCGGGGGCGGTTCTTTCACTACACGGAACATCTCCCTTCATACAAAGACGAACATATGGGTCACAGAACAATTCCTGGACGTGAAATTCAATATTCATGAACTTGAAACTGGAATATTCCGTGTGTCTATTTGAGAAAAGGTTAATACTGGAACATGATATCAATATACAGGGAAAACAACTTTCATGAATAACACTCTTTCTGACAATTATGGCAGGGTAATAAAAAGTCTTCGAATATCAATAACGAAACAGTGCAATTTGAAATGCATTTACTGCCATCAGGAAGGGGAGAAACAGGCAGATTCAAA
>JAQUNZ010000011.1 GCA_028717345.1 Candidatus Methanoperedens sp. | reverse complement strand
ACAGAGAGTGAAACAGATATTGTTCAACCTCATTAACAACGCAATAAAATTCAGCAAAACCGAGGGTGGAACAGTCAAAGTTATTTCGAAAAAGGAGGGGGGTAATGCAGTAATATCGGTCTCTGATACTGGTATCGGAATAAGGGAGGAAGACCTGGGAAAGCTCTTTAAGGAATTCGAACAGATCAACGCCAAGATCACCAGGAAATACGGGGGGACAGGGCTCGGGCTTGCGATATCAAAGAAGCTGACTGAACTGCACGGCGGCACCATAATGGTGGAGAGCAGATACGGTGAAGGGAGCACGTTCACCTTTACACTGCCGGTTGACCGCAGCAAAAGAGAATGCAGCTATGTCTGAGTTGAAAGAAAAGCACAAGATTCTGATAATTGTTATCATATTAGCTATCGCTTCTTTTCTTACTTATTATTTTCTTGCGGTACTCAGGATAGCCATTGTTTTTACCCACTTTTTTTATATCCCTATAGTACTGGCAGCCCTGTGGTGGAAACGAAAAGGCATGGTTGTTGCCGTGTTTTTAGTGGCATTGCTGCTTCTTAGCAACATTTTTATTAAAAATGAGACGATAACTTATGATGATGCCATTCGGGCTTTTATGTTTATGGTTATTGCCTTTTTAGTTGTTTTATTGGGTGAGAAAATTGAAAAGGGCAATGAGGAACTCAAGAAACACCAGGGACACCTTGAGGACATTGTGAAAGAACGCACTGCTGAACTGAGAAACACCAATAAACAGCAGCAGATTATGTTAGATTCTGTGCCTGCATGGCTTTTCTTTAAAGATAAAGAGAACAGATTCATACGAGTCAACAAGACTTTTGCCGGGATAATGGGAATGCCAAAAGAAGAGTTAGAAGGTATATCTCTCTTTGACCTTTATCCAGGGGAGCAGGCAGAAGCTTTCTGGAGAGACGATAAAGAAGTGATTGATTCAGGTCAGCCCAAATTAGGTATCATGGAAACTCTTGAAATAAGAAAAGAAACAAGATGGGTAACGACAGATAAGATTCCTTATCGTGATACAAAGGGCAACATTATTGGCATAATAGGCTTTGCTATCGACATCACAGAGCGCAAGATAGCAGATGAAAAATTGCGTGAAGTTTCTTTATACACGCGCAGTCTGATCGAGGCAAGCCTTGACCCGTTTGTAACTATCAGTAAAGAAGGAAAGATAACGGATGTGAATGAAGCCGCGGAACTTGTGACCGGGGTGCCGCGTGACCAGCTTATTGGAAACGATTTCTCTGACTATTTTACCGAAGCTGAAAAAGCAAGAGAAGGACATCAGCAGGTATTTTCGAAGGGATTTATCAGGAATTATCCGCTTGCCATCAGGCACACTTCAGGTGAAGTGACAGAAGTATTGTGTAGCGCCAGTGTTTATAAAAATGTAGCAGGAGAAGTTAAAGGATTGTTTGCTATTGCGAGGGATATCACGGAGCGCAAACGGAGCCTTAAAGTACTGGCAGAATCAGAAGAAAAGTTCAGGACACTTTTTGATAATGCCACAGACGGGATATTGCTCACAGACGTTGAGACCAAAAACAACTTTATTGCAAACAAAGCGATATGCAGGATGCTGGGTTACAGTCAAGAAGAAATATTAAATCTCCCGGTCATGGGTATTCATCCAGAAAAGGATATACCCTGGATCATGGAATTGTTCGATAAACAGGCGAGAGGAGAATTTTCACTTGTTGTGAACATTCCTGTTAAAAGAAAAGATGGTACTGTTTTTTATGCGGATATCAACACAAGTTCCGTGAATATCGCCGGGAGATCGTATAATTTAGGGATTTTCAGGGATGTCACGGAACGCAGGCGGAACGAAGAGATGCGGCGCGAGAACGAGCGTTTGGAACTTGCTAACAGGACAAAGAATGAGTTCCTTTCTGTCATGAGCCATGAACTTCGCACACCTCTTAATGCGATTATCGGGTTCTCTGACCTCCTTAAGAATAAAGATGCTGGAGAACTGAATAAAAAGCAGCAGCGCTATGCGGACAATGTCTATTCCAGCGGAAAGCACCTTCTTAGCATAATAGACGACATACTTGATCTCACAAAGGTGGAGTCCGGGAAAATGGAAATAATTATCGAGAAAATGTCTGTCCCGAATGCTATTAATACGGTGGTCGATGTAATAAAAGAAAAGGCAGCAAGCCGTAATATCATAATTAAAAAGCAGATAAGCCATGACATTGAATTTATTGAGACCGACCCAAACAGATTCAGGCAGGTTCTCAACAACATCCTTGACAATGCGGTGAAGTTCAGTAAACCCAAAGGCGGGACTGTGACGATAACTGCAGAAAAAGAAGGGGAGATGGCAAAGTTCAAAGTTTCGGACACTGGTATAGGGATAAGAGATGAAGATATGGGGCGGATATTCCTGAGTTTTGAGCAGCTTGAAACTGGAATATCAAGAAAATATGAAGGAACAGGTCTTGGACTTGTGATCTCAAAGAAGCTTGTCGAGGTCCTGGGAGGAAGGATAACGGTAGAGAGCAAATACGGTGAAGGCAGCACATTCACTTTTTATCTGCCTTTAGTTCCTGAAAAGGCGGAATTATGAAGATTGGACGGAAAATTATTCTTGGATTTGTGGTGGTCTCATTAATTATAGGATTTGGGTGGTATTTCAGTATTTACACAAATAATCTTATTGTCGATTCTTTTGAACAGAGTCAAGAGCATTTCGGTTCCATAATAGAGGCGTCAAACGAACTGAGCAGTTATGCAAAAAGGGCAGAGGGGCATGCAATGCTGTATCTGACATTGAATAATGGATCAGATAAGAAAAAATTTTACCAGAGAATAGACTCTTTACGGGAACAGATATCGATAATTGAAAATAATGTGACCAACCAACAGGCAAAAAATATTGTAGCTTCGATGAGAGCTGGAACTGATGAACTTCGGTCCACAGGGGAGTCACTGTTCCAGGAACACGATAATGAATTGAATTCATCAGGAAAGTTTGAATTTGAAAATCATGAAAAATCAATAAGAAGACTGGACGATGTCGCTGCAAATATCAGGCAGGAAGGTCTGACTCTGGCAAAACTTGAGATCGGATTGCAGCAGGAAATGAATAATAAAGCTAAAATGAATGCGGATAATATTCAAAAAGTTATCTTTTTAATCGGAATAATTGCAGTCATTGGCTCTCTGTCATTTGGATATGGTATTTCAAGGAGTATATCAAATCCTGTCATGAAACTCAGGGATGCTGCGGAAAATATCGGGCGTGGTAACCTTGACGCAAGGATAGAATTCACTTCAAAGGACGAGATCGGCGAACTGGCAGCGGCATTCAACAGGATGGGTGCAGAGCTGCAGAACTCTATTACAGAACAGAAGCGGATCAATGAAATGCTAAGGGCAAGCGAGGAACGTTTCAGGACGATGTTCAATAGTGCAGCTGTCAGCATAGCCCTGGCAGACCTGAATGGACGGATCATTGATAGCAATCCTGCTTTCGAGAAGCTGCTGGGCTATAGTTTGCAAGAGCTTCGGAAAATGTCCTTCCATGATTATACATATCCTGAGGATATTCAAACGAATGTTGAACTTTTCAGAGAGGCTATTCTGGGAAAAATAAACAGCTACAAAATGATAAAGCGATACGTAAGGAAGGATGGGACTGTCATATGGGCAAGCCTGGTGGCTTCTGTCGTGAAAGACGCTGATGGCAAGCCATCGTTCTTGATTGCCACGATGGAAGATATAACTGAGATCAAGCGGGCAGAAGATATTCGGTTTGAGAAAGAACGGCTAGAGTTCGCGAACAGGGCAAAATCCGAGTTCCTGGCGACAATGAGCCATGAGCTTCGCACCCCGCTTAACTCCATCATCGGTTTCTCGGAACTCCTGATTGAGGGAATGTACGGGGAACTGAATGAAAAACAGGCTCATTACATTAACAATGTTATTACCAGCAGCAAATTCCTTCTTGATCTGATCAATGACATCCTTGATCTTTCAAAGGTGGAAGCCGGTAAGATCGAGCTTGTAAAGGAAAATATGTCAGTGCCTGGTACGATAAGCGAGACACTTATCCTTATTAAAGAGAAAGCTTCAACGCACAATGTTGTCCTAAATCAGGTTTTTGACCCGCAGCTTGACGTTATCGAAGCTGACAAACAGAGGTTCAAGCAGATACTTTTCAACCTCCTGAGCAATGCAGTCAAGTTCAGTAAGAAGGAGGGGGGAACAGTCACCATAACAGCGAAAAAGGATGGGGATATGGCGAAGTTCTCTGTGTCTGATACAGGTATAGGGATAAAAGAAGAAGATATTGGAAAGCTGTTCAAAGAATTCGCGCAGGCAAATCCTGAGATATCACATGAGTATGGAGGCACAGGTCTTGGGCTAGCGATAACAAGGAGGCTTGTAGAACTGCACGGCGGTGAGATAACAGTGGAGAGCAGATACGGAGAAGGGAGCACATTTACCTTTACGCTGCCATTATTTTCAAAAAATAAAGGAGACAAAGAAGTATGAACCGTTTATTTAAATTACTGGCAATAGTACTTGTTGCTTTCCTTGCAGGATATTTTCTTGAAGCGGCTATAGATGCTTCTGAGAACATTCCAGGATCAGTTGAAGGAACTCTTGAAGTTATTTCTGAGCTTTTTTCGGTATTTGTGGCTTTTTCGATCTTTGCCATTACATGGCAATCGTATACTAAAAGCAGGGATAATCATTCTCTTTTTCTGGGCACTACGTTTTTTATCGCCGGGTTTCTTATCCTGTTCCATCTGCTTTCTTATCCATTCATGCCCGAATTCTTTACACCCAACTCATCTCATAAAGCGGCAATTTTTTTAATCGAGTCCCGGATTATTCTTGCTGTATTACTTCTTGCCAGTGTATATATCCACAAAGATACACTTCCCGGATTGATCAACAAACGTTTCCTGTTCTCATTCGTAATTGTCATATCCGCTATCTTCCTCGTCACAGCGCTCCTTTATCAGGACTCTCAGTTCGCAGCCTATGATCTGGGTAATTACTCCACTGAAACAATATTTTTGTTATCAATGATCACAGCCGCTCTCTTCTATGCGAGTTACAGATATTTTAAAGAGTTCAAAGAAACAGGTCAGAAAAACCTTATTTTTTTAATAGAAGGTTTAATTATCATAATTTTCAGCAACCTGGTATATTTCTCGTATGAGTTCTCCGGGCACTTCCTTATTATCACAGGCTTCTACTTCATTTATCTTGCTCTATATAAGTCATCTGTAGAATTGCCTTATGAAAAACTCGCACTGGCAGAGGAAAAGCTTCGAATGGCAGCAGAAGATAAATACCGCCTCCTGTTCGATAATGCGAATGATGCCATCATAACAACAGACCTTGAGGATAGGGTGACTTCATGGAATCGCAGCGCTGAGAATATCTTTGGATGGGCATCAACCGAGGTTATAGGAAAAAAGCTCTCAGGGCTGATTGTTCCATCGCAGATGCAGGGGGAGAAAGAAGAAGAAATCATCTGTGAAACGGGCAAACCTGCCTGCGGGGTTGAAACCATGCGCCTGCGTAAGGATGGCAATAAGATAAACATCAGTTTTACAACATCTCCGTTAATGGATCCAAATAAGAATATTACCGGTATATCGTTCATATTGCGTGATATCACAGAACGCAGGCAGGCAGAGGAAGAACGCAGAAAGGTGGAAGAAATACGCCTTGAAAATGAGCGCCTTGTCCTTGCAGGCAAAGCAAAGTCTGAGTTCTTAGCTATCATGAGCCACGAGCTTCGCACTCCTTTGAACGCTATCCTCGGCTTCTCGGAACTCATGGGTAATATGAAGGGGGAATTGAATGAAAAACAGAAGCGATATATGGAAAATATTCTTACCGCGGGTAAAAACCTTCTCAGTCTTGTTGACAGTATTCTTGACCTGAATAGTGTAGAAGCCGGAAAAATGGAAAAATTCGTTGAGAAGATGCCGGTTCATGAAACCATCAATGATATACTCTCTCCATTAAAAGAAAAAGCAGCGAAGCAAAACATAATACTGAAAAATGATTATGATCCGCAACTGGATACGATAGAGACTGACACACATAAATTTAAGCATATTCTGTCCAACCTCCTGAGCAATGCGATAAAATTCAGCAAGCCAGATGGAGGAACCGTCACCATAAGAACGAAAAAAGAAGGCGATATGGCGAAGTTCTCTGTTTCGGACACTGGCATCGGGATAATGGAAAAAGATATGGAACGGCTGTTCAGGACATTTGAGCAACTGGATACAGGGACTACAAGGAAATACGGCGGGACAGGGCTAGGGCTTGCAGTCTCAAAAAAACTTGTGGAATTGCTTGGCGGCAGTATAAGTGTAGAAAGCAGATACGGCGAAGGGAGCACGTTTACATTTACGTTACCTGTTGGTGCGCAAGCCAAGGTCGGTATGAGGGCAGGTGAATTCTTAGCATCAGGATGATACAAAACTTATTTAACTAGGAAAATATTATTATTATATTGGTATGGCATAGTGCTTCCTAAGAAGGAGAATGTATAGATGAAAGAGAAACGGGTCAAAAAAATCTTGGTAGTTGATGATAATAAGAACGACAGAATGTTGCTCAGAGAGCTTCTATCAACAAATAATTATGATGTTTCGGAGGCATGTAATGGCATCGATGCTCTCAGGTATGTAAGAACTTCAAAACCTGAAATAATAATATCAGATATAATGATGCCAGAGATGGACGGATTTACGCTGCTTCGGGAACTTAAAAAGAATAGTTTCAGCATGGACATACCTTTCGTGTTCTATACGGCGAATTATGTAAGTGAAAAGGACAGCGAACTGGCTTCAAAGCTCGGAGCGTCGAGGTTCATTTTAAAGCCAGCAGAACTCAATGACCTGCTGGAAGAAATCGGATCCGTGATAAGTGAGTGCGAATCCGGACCGATAAAGGGTGTGAAACCCCTGATAAGTAATGAAGAGGAATACCTCAAACAGTACAGCGAACGCATCGTGAGGAAACTTGAGGAGAAAATAGTCCAGCTTGAGCAGGAGATCAATGAGCGCAGATGGGCTTTTGAGGAACTGGCAAAAGCGCAGAATGAACTTGAAAAAATCATGGAGTGTATCCCTGATATAATCTATGCCATTAACCTTGATGGCAATCTTATCAGGTGGAACAACAGGCTTACAGAGGTCACTGGTCTTTTGGGCAACCAGATCATGGGAAGACCTGTATTGAATTTCATTGTTGAAAATGACAGGGCGAAAATGGCTGAAGCTATAAGTGTCTCGAAGGACCAGGGTTATGCCAGTGTGGATGCAGGTCTGATCGGTAAAGACGGGAAACCTATACCGTATCACTGGACTGGGGCTGCTCTAAAAGATGAGACTGGCAAAGTCATCGGGCTTACGGGTGTGGGTATAGATTTCACTGAGAGCAGGAAAGAAAAACTGCAACGACAGAAAAATAAATGAAATGTAAAGCATAAATATTATCTTCTTTTGAAGCCTTTATCGAAAACATGCCAAAAATCACGATAATAGGCGCAGGTGCTGTCGGTGCGACAGCGGCGCAGAGGATAGCACAGATGGAATTGGGCGATGTCGTAATGACAGATATCGTTGAAGGACTGCCACAGGGTAAAGCCCTTGACCTTGCCCAGGCAGGGCCGTTGTGCGGGTACGACTCAAAGGTAACAGGCACGAACGATTATAAGGACATCGAAGGTTCAGATGTGGTCGTGGTCACGGCAGGGATAGCAAGAAAGCCTGGTATGACCCGCGAAGACCTGCTTAAGATAAACGGGAAGATCATAAGGGAGGTTTCGCAGAACATAGCGAAATATGCGCCTGATTCGATAGTTATCACTGTCACTAACCCTCTTGATATAATGACCTATGTCGCTTTGAAGACAACGGGTTTTGAGCCGCAGCGTGTTTTCGGGATGAGCGGCGTGCTTGATTCAGGAAGGTTCGCCACATTTATCGCGATGGAACTTGGATGCTCAGTGCGGGATATTAGCGCAATGGTGCTGGGGGGGCATGGCGACACAATGGTACCGCTTCCGCGATTTACGACTGTGTGCGGCGTCCCGATAACAGAGCTGATGTCAAAAGATGCGATCCAGAGGCTTGTTGAGAGGACTGTGAACGGGGGGGCTGAGATCGTAAATCTTCTTAAGACAGGAAGCGCTTTCTATGCACCTTCTGCTGCCGTAGCGAACATGGTCGAGGCGGTGCTGAAGGATACAAAGCGCATGATGCCTGTGTGCGCCTATCTGGACGGCGAATACGGGAAGAAGGATGTTTATCTTGGCTTGCCTGTGAAGCTGGGAAGGAATGGTGTGGAAGATATCATTGAACTTGTGCTTGCTGATGATGAGAAGAAAGCACTTGACAGGTCTGCTGAGGTTGTTAGGGCAGGGATAGCTTCCATGAATGCGCTGGGATAATTAAATATGGAACTTATATGAACTCTACTGAGACAAAGAAAAAACACAATGGGCCTTGATAAACTTTATATAGCTTTGTATGAATACGTACATTATGAACAAGTTCATACAATTTATAAATCGGAAAAAAGAACTTGAATTCCTTGAAAACCAGATAAAAAAGCCTTCATCGTTCGTAGTGCTTTACGGAAGAAGGAGAGTCGGCAAATCTGAACTTATCAAACAATTCATAAAGAATAAAAAAGCCATATACCTGCTTTCAACGCAGGAAGTGGAAAAAGAGGTGATAGAGTCCTTTTCAGCCGAAATCTCCGAATACTTCAAAGACAGCGCCCTGAAAGTCAATCCATTTTCAAAGTTCAGGCAGATAGCAGAATATCTCAAAGATAAGAATACGACTGATCTGATCCTTGTCATTGATGAATTTCCATATCTGGTTGATGCAAATAAAGCGATCCCGTCAATCCTCCAAAAATACTGGGACACTTACTTATCGTCGGCAGGTTTACACATTATCGTGTGCGGCTCAAGCATTGGCGCAATGGAAACCCAGGTTCTGGGAAGAAAGAGTCCCCTGTACGGAAGAAGAACAGGACAGTGGAAAGTTGATCCCCTGCCGTTCGCGCAGTTCGTTAAATTATTCCATAATGCAGGATTCAAAAAACTGATAGAGTTCTATTCAATAACCGGGGGCATACCTCTGTATGCCCTTGAGTTTGACGGCAGCAAAACCGTATTTGAAAACGCCAGAACTGCAATAGCGGCAAGGGGTTCCCTGCTATACCAGGAAACAGACATTATCCTGAAAGAAGAGTTAAGAGAACCAAAGACATATTTTTCAATATTAAAAGAAATATCCGCCGGCAGAAATAGTTTAAACGAAATTTCAAACGCTCTTGGGGTTGAAAGGACAACTTTAACGAGATATTTGAACACATTAATAGAGCTTGACTTGATAGAATTGATTAAACCTGTAACATCTGCGAAAAAAAGCAGAGATAGTATTTATTTTCTGAAAGATAACTACTTCAAATTCTGGTTCGGTTTCATTTATCCCTTCATAAAAGACCTTGATTCGTTCATATTTGATGGTTTTGAGCGAAATTTCAGGGAGAATTTCAATACTTATGTTGGAAAACAGTTTGAGATGGTTTGTATGGAAGCGGTAAGGTCAGCCAATCCGATAAAATCCACAAATATCGGAAAATGGTGGGGAGCATACAGGGACATGGAAACAAAAGAAAGAAAAACCGCAGAAATTGACATAGTTTCAATTAACGAGCAGACAAAGGAAATATTATTTGTGGAATGCAAATGGCAGGAGAAAGTCAATGCAATACATATCCTTGCGGAGCTAAAGGAAAAAGCAAAGCAAGTGCAATGGAACAATGAAAAAAGAAAAGAGCATTATGCGATTTTTGCAAGATCATTCAAACAAAAAATAGTAGAGCCCGGTTTGATATTGACCGATTTGAAAGATATGGAAAAAAATGTTAAGTTAATATAGTTGGCGGGAGAGAAGAGCTTCTCCCCTCTGCTACACCAGTCAAAGAGCCGCGTAACTTATTTCATCCCGCACCGCATCTATCAATCAAATCTATGACCACAGAATGCTCTGCCTGTAAAGGAACAGGCTCTATCATACTCAGCCAGAAGGAATGCCCTGACTGCAAAGGCTCTGGAAAACCAAAGACCATAAGCCTGGATCAGCTCACTGAAAAAGACCTTGGCAAGCTAATGGGCGGAGGAATGAAATGCCCGAAGTGTGGGGGTACAGGAAAGATATCCGAAACAGAGCCGTGCAAGACCTGCGAAGGCAGGGGAAAGTTCTTCACCTGCACTGTCTGCCAAAAGCCCATCACAAAAGGAGAATTCTGCGAGACATGCGCAAAAAATCCTCTTGTGCATGTTCTTGGTGCAGAGTGCGATACGCGCGAGCTTGAAGTTGGAAAAACTTACGAAGGGAAGGTGCAGGGACATGCGAATTTTGGCGTGTTCGTTGACCTTAACCCGCAGCTTCGTGGTCTCATACACGCAAGCAATATCAATTTCTCACCAGAGATCGGAGATAAAATTTACGCTGAAATAAAAAACATTGCTTCTAACGGGAACATTGAACTGCTTCCCAGGAGCCTGAAAGATATCCAGGTAGTCGAGGTTGAAAAACAGCTTCCGCGCCGCAAGACCACGGAACTCACACGATACATAGGAAAACTTTCTCATATCTCAGGCGAGGTCATCCAGATAAAGCAGACCGGGGGTCCAACCATTTTCACGATATCTGACGAGGACGGCACGGTGCAGTGCGCCGCGTTTGAAAAAGCAGGCGAGCGCGCTTATCCGGAGATTAGATCAGAAACCATCGTAAAGGTGATCGGCGAGCCTTCCATGAGGAACGGCGCAATGCAGGTGGAAATACGCGCCATGAAGCAGCTCTGGGGCGGGGATGCCACAGGCATCAAGGAGAATATCGAAAAAGCAATAGATAAGCGCTCAGAACCCCACGATATCCAGTTCCTTGTGAAGAGCGAGGTGCTGGAAAAGCTGAAGCCAAAGATGCGTAACGCAGCAAAGCTCATCAGGAAAGCGGTTTTCAAATCCCGACCGATAATCATAAGGCACCACGCAGACGCTGACGGCATCACTTCTGCCGTTGCTATAGAGCGTGCCCTCGTGCCGCTCATACGCGAGGTGGGCGGCTCTGAAGCCGACCGCCATTTCTACAGGCGCGCTCCATCCAAGGCGCCATTCTACGAGATCGAGGATGTTACCAAAGACATCACTTTTGCACTTGAAGACCAGGAGAGGTTCGCACAGAGGATGCCGCTTGTGGTACTTATGGACAACGGCGCCACGGAAGAGGATATGCCAGCCATGAAGCAGGCGATAATTTACGGCGTTGACATTATGGTCATTGACCATCACCATCCTGACGGTACTATAGATTCGATGGTGCTTGAGCATGTGAATCCTGCTTATGCAGGCGGAGATTTCGGGATAACAACAGGCATGATCGGGACTGAGATCGCACGGATGATCAACCCGGATGTTACGGATGAGATAAAGCATCTCCCTGCCGTCTCAGCAGTCGGGGACAGGTCAGCCGCGCCTGAAGCGGGATTTTATAAGGCGCTGGTTGCTGATAAATATACGCCTGAAGACCTGAAAAATATGGCTCTTGCTGTTGATTACGAGGCTTTCTGGCAAAGGTTCAACGATGGGCGCGGTATGATGAACGACATACTTAACCTTGGCTCAAATGCCAGGCACAAGCAGATCGTAAAATTATTGTGTGAGCAGGCAAATGCCGCCATAACAGAGCAGCTTGAAGCTTCCATGCCAAACGTGAAAATGCAGAAGCTTCAAAACGGGACTATTGTGAACGTGATCGATGTGGAAAATTTCGCCCACAAATTCACTTTTCCTCCCCCGGGCAAGACAAGCGGGGAAGTACACGACCGCCTCTGCACGAAATATGACGGGCAGCCGGTTGTTACCATTGGCTACGGTCCTGACTTTGCGGTGCTGCGCTCAAGAGGCGTGAAGATGAACATCCCGCAGATCGTAAAGGAACTGCACAGCGAAATAAAGGGTGCGGGCGTGAGCGGAGGAGGACACCTTGTAGTGGGGAGCATCAAATTCGTCGAGGGTATGAGAAAAGAAGTGCTTGCAAAACTAGTGGAGAAGATAGGAGCGGCAGGTACGCAATGAATCTATTAAATCATGGAATCTGCGTTCATCTGCGGCTAATATTCGTTTCATTGAGCGATAGAATCCAGGAAATTCAGTTTAATCTATTCCCCATAATTAATCAAAATGGTTTTGTTCCTGTGCCGAGCGGGATTTTAAGGAGCAGGAAATGAGTCTCAATGAAAATTGATCAACAGTGCATCGGCTGTGGTCAGTGCGCCGCATACTGTCCTTATGATGCGATAGTTGTTTTCGGGCGCGCATCCATGAATGAAAAATGCGTGGAGTGCGGCATCTGCGTGGACTACTGTCCCGCATGTGCCATTTCAGAGGAGATATGAAAGCCGTTATTATCGGGGCAGGTCTTGGCGGACTTCTTGCAGGAGCAAAACTTTCAAAAGCAGGATACGAAGTTGAGGTATTCGAGCGTCTCCCCTTCATCGGCGGCAGGTTCGCCAATCTTGACTACAAAGGTTTTAAACTCAGCACTGGCGCGCTTCACATGATACCCCACGGGTCGCGGGGAACGCTTGCGCAAATGCTGCGTGAGGTTGGGGCGCAGGTTAACATAATTGATTCAAATCCAATGGCAATAATAAGGAAAGACAATGGAGAAAATATAGAATTCCACGATTTCAGGAATGAGCTATCACTTACAAAAAGGGTAAAGCTGGGGACGATACTTGCATACTCGCTAAAATTCAAACCACAGAGCGATATCTCGTTCAGGGACTGGGTGCTGAAATATTTTGATGATGATTTCCTGCTGAAGCTTGCGGATTCCTTCTGCGGCTGGGCTTTGAGCCTCAAGGCAGAGGACGTGCCTGCCAGGGAGATGCTTGAGATAATTGAAAATATGTACCTGTACAAAGGTTCAGGCGTTCCTCTGGGCGGCTGCGGGGCGGTTACGGGAGCGCTTGCTGATGTAATAAGGGCAGGAGGTGGGAAGATACACACCGGGTCATGTGTCGATAAGATAATCATAGACTGCGGCAGGGCAAAAGGAGTCAGGTTGAACGGGAAAACGGTTGACTGCGACCTTGTTATCAGCGACATCGGACACCAGGAGACATCCATGATGTACAATTGCATGGATAAAGGGTATCTAAAAAAAATAAATACCGTAAAGCCCTCAAAGGGTGTCAAGATATGCCTCTGTGCCCATGAACCCCTGATCGGTCACAGCGGGGTTTATTTCACACCTTTCGCAGAGAGGATTAACGGCATCAACGAAGTTACGCACGCCGACCCATCGCTTGCGCCGCCTGGAAAGCATCTTGTGATGTCGCACCAGGCAGTGCTTTCCGACAACCTGGAAGAGGAGATAAAACTTGGGCTGTCCGACCTCAAGAGTCTTTTCCCTGATAAGAAATATGAGGTTCTAATGATACAATCCTATTCAGGCAAATGGCCTGTGAACCGGGCTTCGTCAGGAAGCGATACCGGGAATACGACGCCTGTTGGCGATCTTTATGTTGTGGGGGACGGAGCCAAGGGGAAGGGGGGGATAGAGGTGGAGGGGGTAGCGCTGGGGGTCAGGAATGTGATGAAGGAACTCGGGGTAAGTGGATAAAATAAAAAATGCAAAGATATAAGTAATGATTAAACATCGTTAATAACCCCATAAACATGACTGATTACTCAAGAAACACCCTGATGCAATTCATTAACTCAAAACCGCAGGATATCGAGATATGCGATGTCACCCTGAGGGACGCGGAGCAGACGCCAGGAGTGGTCTTCACACGGGAAGAAAAAATCGCTATCGCTGAAAAACTCGACAGCATCGGCGTTGAGGTTATCGAAGCAGGCTTCCCTGTGGTGTCAAAGGGCGAGGAAGCCATAGTGAAAGAGATAGCACACCTGGGGCTAAACGCAAGGGTATGCTGCCTGGCACGATCAGTCGCCAGGGATGTGGATGTGGCGCTTCGCTGCGATGTGGATTTTGTGAGCATATTTATCGCGACATCTGATCTTCACCTTAAATATAAGTATCATAAGACCTTCGAAGAGGCAGAATCATGTGCTCTTGACGTGCTTGACTATGCAAAAGACCACGGTCTGACCGTGAGATTTGCGGCTGAGGATGCAACGCGAACAGACATCAATGTCCTGAAATCCATTTTCAAAGAAGCGGAAGAACATGGCGCCGACTATGTGAGCATTGCAGATACTGTAGGTATATTGAATCCCAGCACTGCGTCATTTCTTGTGAGAGAGATCAAGAAAGCAGTAAAAACAAAGGTATGCATCCACTGCCACAACGACCTTGGAATGGCGGTGGCAAACACGATGAGCGGGGCTGAAGCAGGAGCGTTCCAGCTTCATACAACCGTTAATGGAATAGGCGAAAGATGCGGGAACGCCTCGCTTGAGGAACTCCTTGTCGGTCTTCGGGTGCAGTATGGCATCGACAGATATGATGTCAGCCAGTTGACAGAGCTTTCAAAACTTGTTGAAAAATATTCTGAAATACCCATACCCAGGATAAAACCCATAGTGGGAGCCAATGCATTCGCGCACGAATCAGGCATTCATGTAGCTGCCGTGCTTGAGAACCCGATGACTTACGAATTATTCCTTCCGGAAATGGTAGGCGGGAAGCGGGAGATCATAATTGGCAAGCACACAGGAAGCAAAGCTCTCAAGGGTGTTGTGGAGAAGATGGGGTATGACCTTTCTCATGACCAGATGTGCATACTCCTTGAAAAAGTCAAGAAATGCAGTGAATTAAAGAAAAAGGTGACATGCGACAGGCTTACGGAATTCATACAGGATCTTCAATAAGACCCCTACAGCCAAAAATCTCGCTTATAAAAACGTTTAAGTATCTTCAATGCAAGTTAGGTCAGAATTACAATAGAATGTATGATTATTAACTCAGGAGCATTTGAATGGCAGATTTTAGAATAGTAGTTTCGGATAGCAAGACAGCACAGGCATACCAGGTGACAGTTACGGGTGCAGCAGCCAATAAGATCATAGGAAAGAACATCGGAGAGATTATTAGCGGTGACCTGGCAGGATTGTCAGGATATACACTTAAGCTGACAGGCGGTACAGATAAGGACGGTTTCCCAATTAGACCGGATTTACCCGGACCAACACGAAGAAAGATCCTTGTGGCAGGCGGAGTCGGCTTTCACCCGACCCATGAAGGTGAAAGAAGACGTAAATCCATGCGTGGACGCGAGATATCATCCGAAGTCACACAGATAAACACAGTTGTCGTAGAATATGGGCAGAAACCTCTTGCTGAGATATTCCCCAAGAAAGAGTTGAAGGAAGGGGAAGCTCCGGAAGAAAAGAAACCCAAGGAAAGAAAGCGTAAATAGCTTTTTCTTCCCTTTTTTTATATTTGAATAAGGAATAACATTTAATATATCCGCTCTCCATTTATCCCCGATGCTAAAGCGTGAAAACATACTTATTGAAGCCCTTCCATACATCCGCAAGTTCCACAACTCGATCATGGTGATCAAGATGGGAGGGCATGCCATAGTAAACCCTGCAATAATGGACCAGATAGTACAGGACATAGTATTACTGAAGTTCGTGGGCATTCGCCCCATAATCGTACACGGTGGAGGTCCTGAGATAACGGAAAAGATGGAGCGCATGGGGAAGAAGCCCGAGTTCGTGTCAGGGCTGCGTGTAACGGATGACGAGACACTTGAGATAGCAAGGATGGTGCTTGTCGGCAATGTCAACAGCAAGATCGTTTCACTGATAAGCAAGCACGGTGGAAAGGGCGTTGGGCTCTCAGGCAGCGACGGCACGATGATCGTGGCGCGAAAAATTGCTCCCCAGCGCATGACTGTTGACGGCGTCGAGAAAGAAGTTGACCTTGGCTGGGTCGGAGAGACAGAAGAGATCAATCCGGAAATTCTGCTTACTCTTGCTGAAAAGGATTACATACCTGTCATATCCCCAATTGCAACAGATGATAGAGGGAACGACCTGAACGTCAACGCGGACACTGTAGCAGGGGATATCGCCGCATCCCTGAAAGCAATGAAACTCATATCCCTGACAGATGTACCAGGGATACTTCGCGACCCGAAGGACAAAGGGACGCGCATCTCCAGGATAGCCTTCGAAGATATTGAAACGCTTATAGCAGATAACATCATTACTGGCGGGATGATACCCAAGGTAAAATCAAGCGCTGCGGCAATTTCAGGCGGCGTGGCGCAGGTGCATGTGATCGACGGAGGCATGCCGCATTCCCTGTTGCTTGAGCTGTTCACGCATGATGGCATAGGAACAATGATATACAGGAAATAGTGAAGCTCATGAAAGAGAAATTAGAAAAAGATGATAAAAAAGAAGCAGAGCCGATAGTTAAGGTACTGACGCCTGATGACCGAAAGCGACTGCTCATAGAGGGCATAAAGAAGACCGCAGTTCCCGCATTCATAGGCGCATTTTTTGCAGTAGTGCTTTTCATGAACTTTTATGATGCGAAAGACAAATACTGGTTATATGTCCTTTTGCTTGTGGTTTTAGTTTCATATTACGTTCAAAAACTGTTGTATCCGGTGCTTGGAGTCAAAGTCCGCGAATTCGAGACCATGGACTGGTTATATGTAGAGTTTATGACGATCATATTCCTTCTTGTCTCATGGACTATTTTATTGAATTAAAATGAGACGGGGTTCATCATGAGACTTGCAGTTCTAGACCGCGACAGATGCCAGCCCAGGTTGTGCGACTTCCAGTGCATTAAGTTCTGCCCGAGGGTTCGCACGGGCGATGAGACCATAGTCGTGGGTGAGGACGGAAAACCTGTGATCTCTGAAGAACTGTGCGCAGGATGTGGTATATGCGTGAAGCGCTGCCCCTTTGATTCCATAATTATCATCGGGCTTCCGGAGGCGCTTGAAGAGCCCACTCACCGCTACGGGAAAAACGGGTTCGCCCTGTACGGATTACCCGTCCCTGCCACCGGGAAGGTCACAGGAATCCTTGGACCCAACGGTATAGGGAAAAGCACAGCCATAAACATTCTTTCAGGAACGCTTAAACCAAACCTCGGGAAAGGAAGGATCGGGTGGGAGGAAATCCTTGATTACTATGCAGGCTCGACACTTCATGAATACCTGGAAGGAGTATCACAAAAAAAGATAAAGACCTCACAAAAGCCGCAGTATGTGGACATGATACCCAAAAAATTCAAAGGCAAGGTCAGGGAACTCCTGTCAAAGACCGATGAAAGGGGCATACTGAACGAACTGATCAAAAAACTTGATATAGAAGGCATCATAGACCGCAACATCGAAGAGTTAAGCGGCGGGGAACTGCAGCGTGTGGCTCTTGCAGCATGTATAGGGCGGGAAGCGGATTTCTATTTCATAGATGAGATAAGCCCGTATCTTGACATTTACCAGCGCATAAAATCAGCACAGATCATCAGGGAGCTTGCTGAAACAAAAGCTGTCATGGTCGTGGAGCATGACCTCGCAATACTTGACCTGCTCGCAGATATGGTGCACATAGCCTATGGAACGCCCGGAGGATTCGGCGTAATAACTCTTCCCAAGGTGGTGCGACTGGGGATAAATGAGTATCTCAGGGGTTTCCTGCGTGAGGAAAACGTAAGGATCCGCACTGAAGCCATCGAATTTGAGGTACATGCCCCGCAGATATCAAAGGAAGTCTCCCCGCTTTTAGAATATGACAAATTCTCGAAAAAATATACTGGCGGATTCGAACTTTCCGCACAGGGGGGTAACATCAGGAAAGGCGAAGTTATCGGTATCGTTGGACCAAACGGGATCGGTAAATCAACATTTGTCAAGATACTGGCAGGCGAGATCGAACCAGACACAGGGAAATTCGATATGAATTTTAAGGTTTCTTACAAACCTCAATATATAAAAGCTGAAGAAACCGTTACCGTAGCTGACCTGTTGCGTTCTATCACGAAGCAATTTGACACGAGTTTTTACCAGGGTGAGATATTAAAACCCCTGCAACTTGAGAGACTCCTTAACCAGCAGGTGAATGACCTCTCAGGAGGAGAACTCCAGCGCGTTGCGATAGCAGCATGCCTTTCACGCACTGCCGACCTGTATATATTGGATGAACCTTCTGCGCATCTTGATGTGGAGCAGAGGGTGCTTGCAACCAAGGTAATAAGAAGATTCGCTGAGAACAATAAGGTCACAGCGATGGTTGTTGACCATGATATCTATATGATAGATATGTTAAGCGACAGGCTTCTTGTTTTTGAAGGGCAGCCCATGGTAAAAGGCGATGTGCATGGTCCGTTCAACATGCGGGATGGCATGAACCGGTTCCTGAAGAATATCGGAATTACTTTCAGGCGGGATGAAGAAACAAAGCGTCCAAGGGTCAATAAACTGGATTCACGCCTTGACCGCGCGCAGAAATCAGAAGGGGAATATTATTATAGTGTAAAATAATAAGCATACGTAAACTATATATTGTATTCTCATAATTATCATCATAAGTGATGATATGAGAAGGTACTTTGTAATATTATTTGTTTTTATACTGGGTGTAAATCAGGCATCTGCGGTAATTTTCAACCCTGACGACATAGAATGGGCGTCAGCGGTTTCCGGAACTCTGCATAAAGGTGGAACGTTGACCAATGGAGAATATATGGTAAAGGCTGCGCAGTTCCCTGCAGGTGTGCCTGGAATAAAGACGATCAATGGAGACATAGTGCCTGAAACTGACGTAGACCCCATGGTTTACCTTGAAATTTATAAGAACGGTATGCTGTTAAAAGAATTTGTGATGACGGTCGGGGGAGAAGCTTATATCGACCCGGATTATGAAGTCAAGGTATCTGCTACATCATTTAGTGCAAGGAATGCTAAAGAATGGGTGCTTGAGTTTTTTGACCCGTGGGCGGCTGTGTCTATTCAGAAAAGGGCACTCCCGAAACTTGAAGTAACTGTAACCACAGATAAATCCACATACACATCTAACAATGCTGAAATCATCACAGCAACCGTCAACGTAAAGAATACCGGAGATGCTTTTAGTAAGAACATTGATGCAACTCTAAATATCGGGGAATTGAAACTCAGAGGAGGTGATGCAAGTCAGCTTCATAATTCTTATCTGAGGTTGAATAAAGGAGAAAGTAAGAGTTTTGATGTAATACTTGTTGTTCCTGACCTGATCGATCAGAAATCGTACAGCTTGAGCGCAAGTGTAAAAGGATACGATGTAAAAGAGCTTGGATACAACGCTTCTGGCTCTTTGTCCCTGACTGTTTCACCCAAGCAGAATTATTTTGGCATCAGCAAAGCTGTCAGAGACCGGATATATCTACAGGATTATGCTACCGTCCGGATCACAATAGCAAATGGCGGGATGTATGATATATATAACATCCATGTCACAGATAACATGAGTGACAAATTCGTTTTAAGCTCATCTCCTACACCCTTTGCATGGGATATCCCGTTGCTGAAGCCAGGAGAGGAATGGGGTACTGGTTATTCCATCAAACCAACAGAAGCGAACATAGACGGATGGACAATACCTGTTGCATCAGCAACGTTCACAGTAAATAATAAACCATACAGTGCATCATCTTCCACAATGAAGATTGTTGTAAACGGACCAAGACTACAGCTAAATAAGACTGTCAGTAAACCTGTTGTGAACCTAAGCGAAGATGTGACAGTAACGGTAAGTGTTAATAACATCGGGAACATCGGTATCAAGACAGATGTGAAAGATTCATTACCAGATGACGTAAGCCTTGTAAGCGGGCAGCTGTCCCAGCTCAATTTTTCTGAACCCGGAAAAGCATGGGGATTCAGTTATATTATCCGCATGAATAAAGAAGGAGTTTATGAGCTGCCGTCAGCTATTGCAAATTATACAAATGTGGAATACAGGGGCTTTGTTCGTGATGTGAAAAGTTCAGAAAGACCGATAATCAAGGTTATTGACCCGAACAAGCCAACCCCTGCACCAACAGAACAATCGTCACAGACACAGGTCTCACCACAGGGAAATCCTGGAGCATCACAGGAAAATCCTGCCTCATCGCAGAGAACCCCGGGAGCATTCCAGCAGCTATTTGGAGATTCATCAAATATATCATCAACATCGACACCTGAACCAACCCCTACACCCATAACGCCAGGTTTTGATATTGCATTCGCAGTGATCGTGCTGATTTTCACAGCGGTTTTCAGGCGCAGATGAGTTCAATAATATTTACTCACGGCGATTCTGACGGTATATGTGCAGGAGCCATAGCCAAAAGTGCACTTCCGGGGTCGAGTGTGTTTTTCACAAGCCCGGTCGGACTTCTTGGAGAATTGAACAGCCTTACAGGTAATTATGAAAACATTGTGATATGCGATATCGCAATCGATGAGAAAAGCTGCAGGCAGCTGGAGGAAAGGTTGAATGAGTTATCAGAAGTTTCGAAAGTGACTTATATGGATCACCATCCGCTCCCGAAGGCAGGGTTTAGAGCTTCCTGGTTCTACCACGATGACTGTTCTTCTTCCGAGCAGGCATACCGGATTTTTGAGAAAAAACTGAACCGTGACATGAGAAGCGTGGCTATATACGGAGCAATGGGAGATTTCAGCGAGACCGCTGTCATTAAGAAATGGATGCGCGACTGGGATAAGAGGACGCTTTATTTTTACGCAGGTACATTGATACAGGGAATTACGTACGGGGGGAGGGATTACGATTTCAAGAGGAGGATAGTTGATGCGCTTTCTGAAGACATACCGCCCCCCCAGATAGCCGGTCTTCTTGAAGCTGCCCTCATTGCGTCCAGAAAAGAGGAAGAGTTAAAGGTTCATATACGGGAAAAAGTCGTGAAATTAAAGAAACTTGCATATGTTATCGATATCAACGGGTTCATGTCAAAAGCAGCAATATATGCAGCTTCTTACGGGAATGCACTTGTTGGCGTTTCCTGCGAGCACAGGGCGCATAAGCACGTGTATGATATAAGCATAAGGCTTCGTAATGGCGGAGTGGATCTAAATACGATACTTCGCCGCGTGGCGCCGGAGCACGGCGGAACCGGTGGTGGTCATCCTTTCGCGGGTGGCGCGCGCATCCCTGATAAAAACCTGAAGGCTTTTTTATTTGACCTGGATGACGCGCTGGACTGATAAGCTGGTTTTCCATCATATTTTTTAGGATCTAAAACCACTTGTCCAGTGTCTTTTGCCCCTTATCCGAGGCTTCAAGAAGCCGCTCAACAGCCTTTGAAACGCGCTCCCTGGAAAAGTCGTGACCTTCGCACAGGAAATTCGTGATGGAAGAAGCATCTGGCTTTCTCCATTTGAGTTCATAATCCGGGGTAACGTCAGGATGAAGGAACAGGTCTCTTATTTCTGCGAGGTATTTTATATCAATATTAAGCTCATTAAGGACGCCTTCGATACTTCCATGCTTCAATATCGCCTTCAGGGCTTTTTTAGGTCCTATCCCTTTGATCCCCTCATTGTAATCAGTTCCCACCAGAATGGCAATATCCACAAGCTGTTCCTTAGAAATTCCAAGCTTCTGGAGACCGGATACAAGGTTTATGATCTCAGGATTCACATCCACATAAACGCCCTTACCTGGAAGTTTCCGTTTCCCGGTCACAGCAAGGTTCCTTACGATAAGTGGCGCGCCGAACAGGAGGGCGTCATAATCCTGCGAGCCTGCAGCATAAGCATCATTATTTTGCGCCATGAACGAAGCCTGAGCCTCCCCTTCCGAGGGTGCAGTGATTACCGGGATGCCCATGAGTCCGAGCAGGGTTTTTGCATCTTCCACCATATTTCCTTTTATATGCGATGAAGCCTGGGCATATTTGAAAGCATCTTCGCCTCCTGCTGCTTTTGCCTCCTGCCACTTTGACATGGCTTCTATCCGTGTTTTTTTGCGTTCTTCGAGGGTGTCGAACTTGAATTCAGGCGGCACGCCGTCAAAAACAAAAACAGGCTTGATACCTTCTTCAACAAGGTTTGTCGTCCTGTACAGGAAGCCTGAAAGATGGGATGTTATCTCACCGTGGGAATCGGTAAGTGGAGTGCCGTCACGCTGCCTGATTATGCTCAGGAACTGGTAAAGAGTATTGTATGCGTCGATAGCTATTACTTTACCTTTAAGCTCAGATAATTCTATTTCCTTTTTATCGAAAAGGTCTCCGAGGTCAACCCCCATAATGACACCTCAAAAGCTTATTTCTTCAACCTTACATCAATCAGAGAATCGTCATCCGCTTCGATCCCTCTTACGGTCAGGAGATTGCCTTTCCGGGTTATCAGTTCAGATAATCCGGAACTGGATTTTTTAATCACACCGATAGGTTGTATTTTAAGATTCAAGAGAATTCCTCAAAACAATGATTCTTCTATTTCGTAAGCCCTATTTATAGTTTCTTCGAATCTTCCCAGAAAATATCCCTCTTTTTCTCTGCCACCCTTAGCATTCCTCTTCCGATAATGATACCAATTAAGATACCTGATACAGCATCTCCCGGAAAATGCACCCCTACATATACCCTGCTTAGAACCACGATAAACGAGAAGGCATAGAGATATTTAGCATACTCAGGATGGAACCTGGAAACGACCGTGGCAGCAAGGAAGCTCATCTCGGCGTGGGCTGAGGGGAATGAAGGATCTGATTCAGCAGGTGTGAGAAGTCTCGTGGATGCTATCTCATCATACGGTCTTGCCCTGTCAATAAGGAATTTTAGCGGATATGTAAAAAGCGCCCCGACTACAATACTCACTGTCAAAAGCAGCGCCATTTTCTTTTCATTCTTCATCCAGAAATAAACGATAAGAAGAAACCAGAAAACATAAGTTAGTTCCCTCAAGGAAGGAAAAACCGCATCAAATATGGGATTCGTGAGATTATGGTTGATATCAAGGAAAACTGCGCTATCCACAGACTCAAGATATTCAAGCATATTAATTCCTGTAGAATCGTCTTAATACCAGCATAATGATCAGTACTGCAGCCGCGCCTGCCGCTGGAACTTTTTCTGCAGCTGCCTGTGTGGGGGTAGTTTCAGGCAAAGTCGTCACGGGTGCGTATGGTGTAAGTGTGGGCTTGACCGGGATCTTATCCGAAGGCACAGTGTGAGTATTTAGCACAACCAATGTCTTTGCGACCATTTTTGCATAAGCATACTGGTTGATCTTTTCATAGGGATCCGGCATTGTTTCTGCATATTCGAATGCGCTAACAGCAAGAGTCGGTTCTATTCCAGCCATTCGCGCTTCATTGATCGCAGCTTTAGCATCGCCTTCGCTCTGTCCTGCCTTCTTTTGCGCATCAAGCATTCCCATGAATCCGATTATCGTACTGGATTTCACTGAACCCTGAAGTGAATCAAATATCGCTCCTGAATAATACCTGTCCTTCATTTCTTTCTGGGCATGTAAAAGGTCTTCCGCAGAACCGCTTATTACAGCAGGATGCACACTGCTTTGAGACAAAAGTTCCTGCATATATGTGTTGATCGACTGCGCCTGGCTAAGGTACCATCCTGCCCGGTCTTTTAAAATATCTTCAGGCATAACTTTCCCGGTCGGGGTCGAAAGCGTCAGCCACCACTGCGCTGTACGCGCCCTCTCATGAGAGAAAGCCAGCGAATATATCTTCTCATCCGTATTATTTAATTCCTTTGCCTCGCCAAGCTTGATCTTTGAGGAAGTTATGCGCGACTCTGCAGCCCCAACAGCACCAATATCATCTATGCCCCCGGATTTGAATGTATCGAGATCAAATTCAGATTTGTTTATCTGGTTTTCAACTATCCCAATAAGTTCCGACATATACTTTTCTTTATCAGCCGCATTGCTGTAACTGTATATCCACCGCGCTGTGCGAATATTTATCATTGAATTGAAATATAATGATGTTGCGGCATAATATTTCTGAGAATCATACATGTTATCTGCCCGGCTCATGATATCTTTTGCCTGGGCAAGGTACTTGCTTTGCGGGGTGAGCGATTCGGATTCATTATACATATCCTTTGCTTCTCTCTTAAGGTTCGTTGCAAGCGGCTCAAGAAGACCAATATATCCTGGAGTGAGGACAGTGCCGTTAAATGCCTGTTTTACGATCTCATGTCCTGTAAATATCTTTACTACTTCCTGTATCGTGCTAACTTCTTTCACAGTAACATTAAGCTCTTCTCCAAGCTTTATGACGTCAACTGTTTCTTCTACATCATTTGAAATGATCACGCTGCCCTTTGCTCTTGTAATAAGTTTTTGTAATGTGACTGTGCCCTGTCCTTCAGGAACAAGAAAAAGAGTATAATTCTGTGCCGCTGCAGCTTCAAGTTTGTATGGAATGCCTCCAACCGGACCTATGGACTCATCAGGGTTTATCATGCCTGTCATCACCACATCAGGCTTGAGAGTCCAGTTCTTTACAGCGGCAATAGTCGCCACGGTGAGCGCCCCTCCGGCTGAAGGACCGCCTATAATGGGTGAACTTATATCGATAATATAATAGAAATCGTATGCGCGCTGGTCAATGCCCAATACGTCTGATGCCACCATGGCTGCAAGGCGCGCAGAACCCTGCAGATCGACCTGGGTGTATGGGCTTGTATCTACAAAAACATGACCCGTGCCGTTGGTCGCTATCACCCTGGCGAAAAGCAGGATGCCCTGTTCGCCGTCCGGCGTACTGCTGTCTGCTACAAGCGGGACAGTGACACCGTCTTCCAGGGCGTTCGCAGTGCCTCCTATAATAATAAGTATAAATAACACACTCAGTATTTTGTTCATCATTTAGTCACAATACTCATATATTAGAGTAAATACTTAAAACCAGTGGAAAATATGGAATTAATAGACCCTTATAATATTACATACAAAGGAATATATGCAGTAGCAGACAGGAAAAATGAGCATGTTGAAATAATGGAACAATCAAGCTGCTACGGCGGCTCAGCCTGGGCGCTGTACCATTATTCCAAAAGCCCGCTTGTGATCAGGAGCCGCGCTGTTGGGGATATGATGCGCTATCTTGTCAGGACGGGACATATTCCACTGGATCTTAAGTCGTCATTCGCTGCTGCTGGTATTGAATCTGTTATCGTAAACGGTAACGAAATAGAGATAACATACAGCGGTCTTGGAGGAGGGGGTGTAGGCGCGACAACGTGCAGGGCTTATGCTGAAGGCGTGCTGCGCTGCCGGTTATCTGAATCGGGCGGAGGAAAGAAAGCCAGCGGTACAATTGTTGTTCCAAGAAGAGAGAGAGTTCTTGTGGGAATAGATAATACCGACTCAAAAGAGGTCGGAGCCACATGGACTCTTGCGCATAACATCGCATCTGCTGTGGATGCACAAGAAAGAAAATACATATCACATACACTTGTCCAGCTATATCCTGTCCCTGATAAGACACAGAATTGCGTGGGGACGGTGCTTGAATTCGCATGTATGAACGGAGCAAAAAAAGACCTCCTTTATGCAATAAAGGAGGGACTTGAAAAATACAGCGTTTCGGATGAGACCGGAATGGTGGCGTTTTCTGGATTTGATGCCGGGGGGTTAATGGAATACAGCAGGCTGTGCAGGAGCAAGATGATATCTAAAGAACTGACATTAAAAACCTGCAAAGAGTTTGAAGTTGAGATATGCATTGATGGTAAAGGTATTATTGGCGCTCTTGCAGCTCTTCCCTGGTTCTCGCGAAACGATGAATCGGTGATGTTATGAAGGGTTTTGAAGCTGCAACCATAGCGCTTTCGGACTGTGATGTTAAAATAGTAACTGGTGTCCCAGGTTATCCTGTAACTGACCTGATGGAGAACATAACAGGCAGGATCAAAAATGAATGGTCGGTCAACGAAAAAGTTGCTCTTGAACTTGCATTTGGCTCATCCATAAGCGGTGAGCGCAGCGCTGTTATCACAAAACATGTAGGTATGAACATACTTGCGGATCCGCTTGTCAGTTCAACGACACATACGATCGGTGCTGGCGTGGTGATCTTTGCCGGGGACGACCCGGGGATACAGAAATCCCAGAACGAGCAGGATTCACGGTTCTATGGGCTTGTTGCTGAAGTTCCGGTGTTTGATCCTTCAACGCCCCAGGGGCTTTACCAGAGCATACTTGATGGATATGAATTATCTGAAGAAATAAGCACTCCGGTTATTATCAGGCTTACTGAAAGGCTGTTAAAAAGTGAGGGTATTATAAAGAAGAAAGGTAAAACCTCATCTTCCGCATCATTTGATAAGAAAATATGGCATCTGACCATGCTTGGCAAGCACCAGCGGTTTCACAGGGATTCTTATCCAGGGATGTGCGAGTATGCAGAAAGGTCAGAGCTTAATGATCATAAGAAGAAGGGCAAGAATGGCATTATTTCATCGGGTTTTCCAGGCAAGCTTGTCGAATCCATCATTCCTGATAATGTATCTCACCTGTCTCTTGGCGTTGTCAATCCTTTACCCTTTACACTTGTTGACCGCTTCATAAAAAAGCATGAGCGTGTTCTTGTCGTGGAAGAGACTGAACCAGTTATCGAAAGACAGCTCCAGGGTCGAGTGATCGGGAAACTTACAGGGCATATGCCTTACGGGATTGCTGAGGCAAAGGATATCGGGGAAGCTATTGAGAACTTCAGCAGGGATACAGTTGAACGCATTATCACTCCGCAGGCGATCGAAGAAAGGGGGGCACGCCCTGTATGCGAGGATTGTCCATACCTGCCTCTTTATCATGCGGTAAAAGAGCAACATGTCCCGGTCGCAGGCGACCTTGGATGTTCCATACTTACATCCGCGCCGCCGCTTTCACTCATTGACGCAGCGTTCTCACTTGGCTCATCTATCAGTACAGCATGTGGTTTCAAAAGGAAAGGCATAGCTATTGTAGGGGACTTCGGGCTTGCTCATTCGGGGATATCTGGACTTATAAATGCTGTCCACAACAGGCATGAACTTGTGGTGATAGTCCTTCAGAACAAGGTGGCTGCCATGACCGGAGGGCAGGAAGCGCCTGACCTGACTGAGCTTGTCAGATGTTATATCAAAGATACTGAAATAATAAATATGCATGAAAAATTTGACATAAAAAAAGTGTTGGGAACAAAACTTGCAAAAAAGGGTATTTCTGTGATTTTTGCATGCGCAAAGTGCCCAAAGTATTAATTTGTGTACAAAAGTATTTTTTAATACGATTTGTATCCTTATCCGGATAATTATTTCTCTTGAATGGAAAAACCTATATACCCTTCTGATTGAAACAATTAATTATGCAAAAATATGACCTGATATGTGCGGGCTGCACAAGTATTTATAATGATGACAGATTAAAATGCGCAAGTGATGGGGGCTTGCTTCGAACAAATTACTCAAAAAAAACACTGACGTTAAAGGACGTTCCCGGAATGGGAAAGTTCCATGACTGGCTTCCCATAAATGAAGTAATGACAACGGATTCAGGTCCTGTGACATACAGGAGCACAGAACTTGCGGCAGAACTGGGGCTAAATAACCTTTTCATCTCCTTCAATGGCTACTGGCCTGAAAAAGGCGCCTATGTAAAGACTTGCAGTTTCAAGGAACTGGAGGCGTTCCCCACAGTACAAAAGATAAGAGGCGGGAAAAGTTCGCTTGTTCTTGCTTCAGCAGGGAACACGGCGCGCGCTTTCTCCCATGTGTCTGCAATGACTGGCGTGGATGTATATATCGCAGTGCCTGCAAGCGGTATGTCAAGGATGTGGCTGCCTGAAGAGCCAACAGATTCTATCCATATTATACAAATGGGTAAGAACTGTGATTATACGGATTCCATACATCTTGCAGAGCGAATCGCTGCGCTCCCTGGCATGAAGGCAGAAGGTGGAGCCAGGAATGTTGCGCGAAGGGACGGCATGGGAACTGTTATGCTTGATGCCGCCGTGACCATGAAGCGCATGCCTGACCATTATTTCCAGGCAATAGGATCAGGGACTGGAGGCATTGCAGCGTGGGAAGCATCGCTGCGTCTCAGGGATGATGGACGGTTCGGAAAAAAACTGCCAGTACTCCAGCTTTCCCAGAACCTGCCATTCGCTCCGATGTTCAATGCATGGAAAGCAGGAAGGTGTGACATAGTAAAGGATATTGATATGCCTGACCCGAAAAAACTGATCCACGAAATGTATGCAGATATACTGTCAAATAGGGAGCCGCCATATTCAGTAGCAGGCGGCGTATATGATGCGCTGTGTTCAACGAACGGCACGATGCATGGCATCACGAACAGCGATGCGATAAAAGCGCAGCAGATGTTCGAGCGGTACGAAGGGATAGACATATTTCCACCTGCAGGAGTAGCTGTCGCGTCACTTGTCGAGGCTTTAAATGAACATAAAGTCAATGCTGAGGACTATATTGTTTTGAATATTACAGGAGGGGGAGTGAAGCGTCTTGAAATGGATTATACATTATCAAAAATTGAACCTGAGTTTATCGCTGAAAATTCAAGTATTCCGCTTGAAGAGATCATGAATAGAAAGGTACTTGATAGAAAGGTATTTGCTTGAAAGATATCCCTGAACAAAGAGTAATTGAGATACTTAAGAAAAACAGGATAGATATTGCAGCGACGCTTCCGTGCGACAGGATAAAAGCGCTGTTGCCTCTTATAGAAAAAGAATTTACCACGATACCGCTGACACGCGAAGAAAATGGTCTGGGGATATGCGCCGGGCTTTATCTTGGAGGCAAACGCCCAATCATGGTGATCCAGAGCACAGGCATCGGGAACATGATAAATGCTCTCGGATCTCTGAACCTCACTTACGGAATACCTCTGCCCGTGCTTGCAAGCTGGCGCGGAGTTTATAATGAACAGATAGAAGCACAGCGCTCACTCGGTGAACGGCTGCCGGCAATACTTGATGCGGCTGGTATAAGATATACCATTACAGGATATAAGGACGAGCTTGACAATATTGATACTGCAATAAAGGATTCTTTTGATAATGCCCGTCCCCACGTTGTATTAATGTCACCTGCGATATGGGAAGGTTCATGCTGCGATAACCCGGTTCCTCAGGAGATAACACCCCGGACGACCCATTTTGAGTTCAGTTCAGAGATCAGGAAACCTGAAATGACGCGCTATGAAGCGATCAAGACGCTCGCATCTTGCGCAGATGATGATATCATTGTTTCCAATCTCGGTGTTCCTTCAAAAGAGCTTTACGGGATAAAGGACAGGGAACTTAATTTTTACATGACAGGTTCAATGGGGCTTGTTTCATCTATCGGTCTTGGGCTTGCACTTTCGCAAAGCAGGCATGTGTATGTCATAGATGGCGATGGAAGCATTCTCATGAACCCGAATGTCCTTGCCAGCATCGGGAGTTACAAACCTGGGAACCTGACCATTATTGCAGTGGATAACGCAGCCTGCGGCTCAACAGGCAACCAGGAGACCTGCACAAGCAGACAGATAGACCTTGAACTCCTGGCAAGAGCAAATGGGATAATAGATACCCGGAAAGTTCATACATGCGAGGAATTAAGGAATTCTTTGCAGGAGAGGGCAACATTTATTCACACCATTGTGAAGCCTGTCAATGCCAAATGTAAGGAGATACCCTTTACAGCAAAGAAGATCAAGGGAAGGTTTATGAAGGCACTGAAATAAATTTTTGAATTTTATCTGCGGTTCCTTATTTCCTAATAATTTCTTCATCTTCGCGCTGCCATGCAGGATTAACTATGCACAGGAAGACCAGATCGGTTTTTCCAGAGTTCTGTATAGTAAACTTCAGAGGTTTTGATCATGTGCAACGCTGTGGTCTGTCCTGGTTTTACTACTGCATGTGCAAGGCTGTATCTGATAGAAAGGTTAGCTTTGTCAGGATGTAAAAGTTCTCGAAGGGAGGGAGCCATCTCCTGCCATGAACTCTTCGCAATCCATTAAATTTTTTATGAACATATCGATTTTTATTACGTTTTCATGCTCAGGAAACAACGACTCTGCGACCCCTTTCCTGAATAAGGTTAATAAGGTCGTCCTTGTCGCTGTATTTTTTCAATTCCTTATCTTCCACCACAACAGTCCGTTCGATATTCCGGGTCTTGCTTGCTCCGCGCACTATCAAAAGGGACTGCGTGAGTGCGACTTCGGATATGCTGCTCATCAGATGCGCTTTCTTTACCATGGTTGAGGTAAATTCACCAACACCCGTGAGTATCTTTGAATTTTCATTCTTTTTACCTGTGGAAATGGATACAGCATCAAATGGAGCCTGCGAAGTGGGGAGTACATCGAATCCCATATCTTTCAGGACTGTAAGAATGTTCAATGAACCGTTTTCAATATGCTCGGTTTTCTGATTATGAGGATCGCGTTTTTCAAACAGGTTGACCGCTATTGCAAATCCCCTTTCAAGTCTCTCTTCAAGTTTGAGGGCAACATCGACGCTTGCAGCCATTTCCCCTTCTTCGTACTTGCTTATCGTCCTTCTTGAAACGCCAAGCGAGGACGCAAGGGAGCCGAGGGAGATGTTTTTACTGATGCGGTCTTCTTTAAGAATTTTTCCATCGATATTAACATATAATCCTCCGTGTTCAGCATAGACAAGTGGTGGAATGTTTTCTGTAAAGTAGTCATTCAATGTGTTAATATCCACAGCAGGGACGCCATATCTGAGATAGACCACACCTGCTTCAAGCGAATGGTCTCTGGTTTTCTCACCAATTACTATGGGGTTCCCGTTCAGGTGTTTTGAGAGGAACAGCATCTCGTTTGCTGTCTCTTCGTTCAGACCGTCGATGTTGAACAAAACTTTGATCAACAGCAGCAGATCGTCCCTGCGCACCGCAAGGTCAAAACTTCTCGGACGGATGTCGCAGCGGTCAGAAATAATAAATCCTGATTTGCCCAGTATTGAGACGACCTGGTTGATAAGCAGTTCTTTATTCATCAAATTTGATAGTCATTTTACGTATATAAATACTTATGCTATGCAAATCTGCCAAGGTTTATTATTCAGTTGGATAAGAGTGGGTACAAATGATAATAGGGCTTGATGACACGGATTCGAAAGAAGGGATGTGTACAACTTATCTTGCAGCAGTGCTTATCGAGAAACTAAAAGATTTTGGAAGAGTGGATGGATACCCGTTACTTATCCGTCTCAACCCGAATATTATATATAAGACACGCGGCAACGCAGCCATTGCATTTCCCTTCGAACTAAAAAAGAGCGAGGATGCTGAGATAGTCAAGAGAATAGTCATTGATACGATAGAAGAGATGGCAGTATTTTCAGCAGAGAACACCAATCCTGGAGTGGTTTTCATCGAAAGCGCATCAGATGATATGAAAAAAGACCTTGCGCTTTTTTCCATGAGGGCTGTGCAGGATGTGCTTGAAATTCATGAGGCAGAGGAATTACTGTCGCGCCATGGGATAAGTCACACTGGATTCAAGAACAAAAGAGGTCTTATCGGCGCACTTGCAGCAGCAGGGTTCGCCCTCACGGGTCTGTCTGATATCACGTTTGAGTTTATTGCATACAGGGAAAAAAAACGCTGGGGCACACCACGGATTATAGATGAGGATTCTGTGTGGGAAGCCGCTGCGCAGCCTGATACATGGGATACGGTGGATCATGAGAACAGGCGCATCGTTTTCGCGCCGCACTCACCAGATCCAATTCTTTTTGGCATCAGGGGGAAGAGTGAGATTGCAGTACGGCAGGCTTTTTCTTTTATTAAATGTGAGCCAATTGAAAGATATGTTGTTTACATGACAAACCAGAATACAGACATGCACCTGTTGAGTGCAAAAATAAGCGATGTTCTGGACAGCCGTTCGTACATTCTCGATGGAACGGTCACTAAACTTCCGAAAACCATTGTTGGGGGGCATGTTATTTTTGAAATAGGAGACGATACGGCATCTATTGAGTGTGCGGCTTTTGAACCCACAAAAGGCTTTCGGGGAATAATAAGGAATCTTCAAGCAGGAGATGAGGTCACAGTTTACGGAAGCGTTAAGGAAGGGACGCTCAATCTTGAAAAGATCAGGATCAGATCATTGAACCTGCATGAACTGCGAAACCCTTTATGCTGCAGCAAGCGTATGAAATCCATGGGCAGGGGGCAGGGCTTCAGGTGTGAGAAATGCGGGGCGACGGTAAAAGAACAGGTCATTGAACCTGTAAAGAGGAAAATTTCAACAGGGTTCTATGAAGTCCCGCCATCCGCGAGGAGACACCTGTCAAAACCGCTTGTCAGATTTCGGGAGCAGGAGGGGGCATGCTCTTATGTTTATTAGATTTTAGAAGAGCAAGAAGCCTGTCAACCTGCGCAGAGGGGAATTTTTTCTTCACCTCTAAAATATCCTTCTTCTCATCCACAAGCATTGTAAGGATCTTATCTGCGACCTCATAAGTGACTCCAAGTTCCTTCTCATCGGTCTGCCCATGCCATAGACCTGCTGTGGGTGTTTTTTCAATGATCCGGGCAGGTACACCCATAAGCCGCGAAAGACCGCGTACCTGTGTTTTGTAAAGACATCCTATTGGCTCAATATCCACACCGCCGTCACCGTATTTTGTGAAATACCCGATGAGCAGTTCAGTCTTATTCCCTGTCCCGACCACCATACGGTGCATGAGGTTAGCATGGTAATACAGGATACACATGCGGGTGCGGGCTTTCAGGTTCCCGTTCGAAAGCAGATTGTTCCGTTCATAATCAGGGATAGAAGATGAAAAGGAGCTTAAGACCTCTGAGATATCTATTATCTTGTGTTCGATACCCAGTATTTTTGCAACCTCTGTGGCATCATCAATATCCTGTTTTGGCGTGATGCCTTTTTCAGGAAGGAGCAGTCCCAGGACTTTATCAGCGCCCAGAGCCTCGACAGCAAGATATGCGGTAAGCGCCGAGTCTATGCCTCCACTTAACCCGATGACAGCGCCGCTTGATCCTGCTTCACGCACTTTCTGGCGAATGAAATCCGTGATCATATATTTCATGCCGGGATAATTACTCATATTATTCTATCAGTTGATGGAAATGTTATCTTATCTAACTTTTGCAGATTACTTTCACACCGCTCTGATAACATTTATATTCTCACAGGTGCAAGGGTATTATTGCCTCTCAACTAACAAATCAAACAAGAGGCTTGAGGAAAAATATGAGTGACATAACAACAACAATAGTAGCCCGATTCAAAGAATTGGGAATAAAAGTACAGCCAGATGAAATCGAAACCCGGTTGGACCAGTTGATCAATAAGTTCAAGGTGCCTCCTGAAGAAGCACGCAGGAACGTCATCAACTATTTTCTGAAAGTTCACAACATCCCGAGAACTGAGTTTTTCGAGAAGCGTGAAACACTGCAGGTGAAAGCATCAGATATCAAAGAGGATGGCAAGTGGGTAACTCTGCGCGGCAAGGTCGTGCAGTTGTGGGAAACGAACCATGAATCCGTGTCTCAGGTCGGATTGCTGGGTGATGAATCAGGAACGATAAAATTCACAAAATGGGCAAAAGCTGCGCTGCCTCAGGTGGAGGAAGGTAAGAGCTACCTGTTCAAGAACATCACCACTTCGGAATGGCAGGGACAGTTCAGCGTCAAGCTGAATAAGACCAGTGAAATAGTCCCGATAGATGAGAATGTCGAGGTGGGCAGGACGCTTGTTGAATACAGCGGCGCGATCGTGGATATCCAGAGCGGCTCAGGTCTTATCAAGCGCTGCCCTGAATGCAACCGCGCGCTGATAAAAGGAGCATGCGGCGAACATGGAAAGGTGGAAGGCATATACGATCTTCGCGTGAAAGCCGTCATGGACGATGGCGAAAAGGTGCAGGACATACTTCTAAACAGGGAAGTCACCGAGGCTCTGGTCGGCATTACGCTTGACCAGGCAAAGGACATGGCGACAGAAGCGCTTGACCAGGCAGTGGTGCTTGATGTAATAAAGAGCAAGCTTGTGGGCAGGTATTTCATTGTTTCTGGATCAAAACTTGACAGGTTCATACTGGTGAATACGATCAAACAGGATACAACACCGATCGAAGAAGGCATTATAAGCCTGCTCGCAGGCGCAGCGCCAGTAGCGCAGGAGGCTTAACATGGCTGAAAATGGATCAGTAACAGGATCAGGGAACGGATCTGGAAGCGGCTCAGGATTCGCACGCGAGGTGGCACACCGCATATTCGCAGCAGAGTTCAGGGAATCTAACTTACAGGCAAAGGAAGGGCAGGACCAGTATTCTCCTTCATATCTTCTCACCCCGACAGGCGCAAAGTGCAACCGCGTCTTCATCGTGGGAACGCTGACCGAGAAGGAAGACGTAGGCACAGACGCAGAATTCTGGCGCGGGCGCATCGTTGACCCGACGGGTGCGTTCTTCGTGAATGCAGGGCAGTACCAGCCCGAAGCCGCTCAGGTGCTTGCAAAGACCACGCCGCCTGAGTTCATCGCAGTCATAGGGAAGCCGACGACATACACCACGAAAGAAGGGAACATCCTTACTTCCATCAGGGCAGAGTCCATGCAGATCGTAGATGCTGCCACGCGGGACAGGTGGGTGGTGGACTGTGCGAAGCTAACGATGGCGAGGCTTGAGAAGCTCAAGGGTAGTGAGCCTGATGCTGTTAAGGCGAGGGAGCATTACTCTACTGATGTGGAGAGCTACAGGGCGATGGTGCAGCAGGCGCTGGAGTCGGTGAGGGCACGGTAGGGTGCCCTTCTCCTTTTTAAATAAGATGGTGCAAAAATGGCTTGAATTATCGCAATGGTTTATTTCAACATAGGCTCGGTAACAGCAAATTTTGGATTCTCTGGAAAAAGGCAGGCTGGACATGACTGATGGCAAATCAAAATTCAAAATATTAATGGAAACTTTACTCGAAGCCAGTAAATCAAAAGAATGGGACGTAGCGAAAAAAGAATGGAAAATGACAAAAATATATTTTGTCGATCCCGAAAGCACATCAGGGGAAAGTTTTTATGAAACTTGTTCATGCAGCCACTATCCCATAAAAGAGGTTATCACAATAAAAAATACCCTCAATAAAAATGAATTAACTCTTGGCAACTGTTGTATAACAAAAATCATTGAAGACAAAAAAGAAAACAAAAGGCATAAGGCTATATTTAACGCATTGAAATATAAAAAAATAAATAAAGAACTCATAGAGCAGGCATACTACAACGACCATTTTATAAATCAGTGGGAGTTCGAATTCCTGTTAAAAACATTCAGGAAACGGTCACGCAGCGAAAAACAAGACAATGTATTCATACGAATTAAAGACACAATCATGCGGCTCTATGGATCCAAGTATAATGCCAAAATGGATGGATTATAAAGAATTCCTGATTAAACTGTATTACCTGAATATTCTTCACCTTTCAAGGAAGCGCCGATGCATTAAATCTGCGTTCATCCGCGTTCATCTGCGGTTCCGTTTCTCACATCTCCCCCTTCTCCCGATCTTCAGCCTTATCCCGCCCGGCTCTGTCTCGATAGGCAGCTTCAGGCTCGTGTTCGGGTGATAGAGGTCAGTGATCACTTCCCTTTCATCATTTTCTCCACTTCCCCGAGGATTTCTTCTAAAATTACCTCCTTCGATTCAAGAACCTCTTCCTTGACATGTTTATGATGTGGAAAAGTCTTGATTTTCCTGTGATGCGGCGCATTATCCCATCTGATAACAAGCTCAGCGCCTTTTGATACATGAAACGCATACCTTCGAATCGAAGGCGTTACATGTTCCCAGACATGAAGTTTCCACCCGTTAATAAGACGCGCCTGAATCTTTATTTTATGGAATTCTCCATAAGCATCAGAATCCACCGAGATAATGGAATCAACAATTCTGGATTCTGACAGGATTTTGACTAACCTATGCACTTAAACCAGTCTCTCTGGCAGCCAGCTTCCAGGCTTTAAGCATATTTTTGGCGGCTTCCCATTCCATCCATTCATCTTCTTCTGCGATAGATGCGCCTTTTTTCAATTTTTTTGAAAAATCGGTAAATGTCATTTGGTATTTTTGCTCGAAATCTTTGAGCTTCATCCTGTATGTTTCTATCTTATGCCTGATAAAGTCCCTGGTGACATCCCTCACAAATTCCCTTGTAGAATCGTAAAGTCCCATATCCATCATTGGTTTGGCAATATGCCTAAACTCTGCAAGGACTTCCTTTTCAATAACCGAGTTCATAGTATATACTCAGAATATAAGGATAAAAGCTTTTTTACTTTTGGTTTTATTAAGATTCATGCATTCCCCCTGAAACTATTTATCTTCATGTCACCATGAAATTCCATAATGTTAGAAAAATACCTCAAGCAGCTCAAGTCCCTCGCAGATCCCGAAGCAGTAGCGGGTATGGCGCGCTTTGGCATCAATCCTGATAATACCTTAGGCGTATCCATCCCAGCCCTGCGGAAGATGGCAAAGGAGATCGGGAAAAACCATATCCTTGCGCAGCAGTTCTGGTCATCAGGCATCCACGAGGCGCGGCTCCTTGCTGGAATGGTTGACGATCCCGGAGAAGTGACCGGGGAGCAGATGGAGCGCTGGGTTGCTGACTTTGATTCCTGGGATATATGCGACCAGGTATGCAGCAATCTCTTTGATAAGACCCGATTTGCCTACCAGAAGGCGCATGAATGGAGTGCGAGAGAAGAAGAGTTCGTCAGGAGGGCAGGATTTGTACTGATGGCTGCGCTATCAGTTCATGATAAGAAGGCAGGAGATGAGAAGTTCCTTGAGTACCAACAATTATTAATCCTGAAATGCATAGTATAAATTGAGGTGTTAGTTATTCCAACAATAGTTCATTTTGACCTTGCTGTAGACAATATAGACAGAGCCAGGAAATTCTACGAAAAGCTGTTCGACTGGAAATTCAATCAGGTGCCGATGCCAGTCCCATTCTACCTTATAGAAACCAAAGACCTGAACGGGAATCCGGGAGTAGGTGGCGGGATGGGAGAAAGAAAATTGCCAGGACAGACTACCATGAACTACATCGGCGTACCCTCTGTTGAAGAATACATTACAAAGGTAAAGAAGCTGGGCGGAAACATCATCATGCCCAGAACTGCGGTAGCCGGATGGGGTTATCTTGCAATATGTGTTGATACCGAGAATAATACATTCGGACTCTGGCAGGAAGATAAGAACGCGATATAATTTTTTTTCAAAGACTTTTTGTTAAAAAGGTAGTGAAGTGTATGAGAAAATCCAACAATCAGAAAATGCCTGCATTGTTCATAGGTCACGGCTCCCCTATGAACGATCTATAACAATGACTTTACAGGGAGAAAATGACACATTAAAGTTCACGTATGAAGGATTCCAGCATGGTTCAATTTCCATGAGGTGCTTCCAGATCGGATAATATGTATATTTTTTGAAGCTTGCTATTTTCTATTATTTACTGGCTTCTTTGAACCTCTTAACCACGAAATCCTTATCAAGGGACGCAAGGAAGTGACCTGCGCGCGGTCCAGACTTTATCCCCAGAAGTGCAAGATACACGGTTTCAAAGACTGCTTTCCCATCAAGTCCGGTCTTTTCAGCTACTTTATAGACATTATCATGTATCTCCTGCCCTGTCAATCCATGTTCAAGCTCATCAGCTATTATAACAAGCGCCTGTTTCTGCTCCTTTGTGAAGCTCTTCACCTGCGGGGGAAGCGTTTCCTGGACTTTGAATTTAACGAACAGGGGCGCATATTTCAAAAGCCAGTTCCTTGCGTTGTTAGCTCTTTGCCTGATGGCAGAAACATCTGAAGTATCATAATTCGTGCGCGAAAGGACTGTAAGCAGGTGATCAAAACCCTTCTCATCTGCTATCTGGACTGCGGTCACCATGTGCCTGTAGGGAATATCTGAGGGCTTTGTTCCTTCGGTCTGTGAAAGCTGGTACGCGCGCTTATCGCCCTCTACCCTGTCATACTCATCGATAAGGTTAAGCAGTGCAAGCCCGGGGTCGAATTCGATGTGTTTCTCTGGCTTTTGCCTTATTATCAGGTAGCGCAGCACTTCTGGCGGGACGATCTCGAGCATATCGTTTATTGAGATAGCAAGCCCGGTGGATGAATGCATGGCGCCCTTTCCTTTTAGCATGATCCACTCATACACTATCGGTAAGGGGGGCTCATAATTGTATATCTCACGGCTGATACGCTTTCCTGTATCGTAGGAACCGCCTGCTGTGGCATGGTCTTTCCCAAATGGCTCCACTGTCGTCCCGAATATTGGCCACCTCGCAGGCCAGTCCACGCGCCAGGTGAGCTTCCCGCCGCCTTTCATTGAAACTGTGCCTGATGAGCCGCATTTGCAGACATAATCCACAGTCTCTTTTTCAGGGTCAAACCCCGTGACTTTTGTTGAGTTCAACCGTCCGCACTCTGTACAGATCGGATTGAATGGGCTCCAATCAGGTTCCAGTTCCCTTCCTGAAACTTCTGAAAGGATGCCTGCTATTGCATCCCTGTTTTTCAGGGCTTTCTTGATCGCTTCAACGTATTTCCCCGCTTTATAAAGTTCATCAGCCCTGTAAACCTCTGGCTTAATTCCAAGTGTGTGAAGTGCCTCGATAAAGGGCAGCAGGAAGTGCTCGGAATAACTCTTATGGTTCCCACACGGGCATGGAATCTCAGAAAGGGGTTTTCCCACATGGTTCTCATAGTCTTTTGATAGAAAAGGATACACCTTGCGCAGTGGATCAAGTGTGTCAGCGATGTATATAAGCCGAACGTCCGCCCCCTTATCATTTAGCGCCCTGAAAACTGCGTCTGCTGTTACTACTTCTCTCATATTGCCTATGTGAATGGCACCTGAGGGGGTTATCCCCGAAGCTACAGTGTGTTTTTTGCCACGCGCAAGTGCATTTTCAGCTATTACATCTGCCCAGTGTATAGTTTCGTTATTCATAATTTAATATCCAGGAGTATGCTTCCAATACCCCATCATTTGAAAAACCTTTCGCAAAGGTTTTTCATACCCCTAAAATCGCGCAGGAGATATTAAAAGATACCCTTATCTTTTGAATCTCCAATCCAGAGATTATGGCACGAATAGCTGTAGGAGGAACTTTTGACCCGCTGCATAAAGGTCATAAGGCTCTCCTTGCAAAAGCTGCTGAGTTGTCCAGGGGTGGTGAATTACTTGTGGGACTAACATCCAGTGAGATGGTGAAGAATAAGTCCCATGATGTTGCGGATTATCGCCAGCGTTTTGAAGACGTGTCGGATTTTATAAGGTCGCAGGGTATCGAGCCGATTATCGTCAGGCTGGAAGACCCATATGGACCAACCATTCATGAAAACTTTGATCATATCGTTGTGTCGCCTGAAACATACCCTGTCGCATTGAAAATTAACAGCATACGCAGGAAAAATGGGTTGGAACCATTAAAAATAGTACTTGTGGATTATGTCCTTGCTGATGACGGTTTACCGATATCGAGCACGCGCATCAAGAAAGGGGAGATAGATGCGAGGGGTTGCGTCCTGTAACAAATTTGGTCGACTTCAACTATACAAATCAATAGCCGCAGAAAAAAGATTTATCAGCAAATTTTGCCTTAACTCCTCAAAGAATGTCATAATCTTAATGATTAATACCTCCAAGGTCAATATGATCACTCATGGCTAAACAAAAAGACAGGCATGTTATGGAAGCGCTCGGAAAGACGCGTGTAGTTGTAGAGAATGGCAAGGTCGTCGAAGTCGGAGAACCCCAGACAGAGTACTGCCCCATTTTCGATAAGGTGCGCGGGATAAAGAAATTCACATCAAAGACGGCGAAGGAAAATATTGAGTTCAGGATGAAAGATTTCGGCATTTTTACAGAGGACAGGGCTATCGAGATGGAGGTATTCGTGGGTTTTGGCGCAAGTGAGACATTTATGACCGGCCTCCGGCGCGGACTTCTTGATACCTGCGTGACCGCATGTGACGGAGCAGGGACAGTTATCACAAGCAATCCCAAACTGGCGCAGGGCATGGGCTCGCGCATATCGGGACTTGTTGAGACAACTCCAATACCAAAGCTCATAGAGCGGATACAGGAAGTTGGAGGTATCGTGCTTGATCCGAAGAACGCAACTCTTGACCAGCTTGCAGGTGTGAAGAAAGCCATCGAGCTGGGGTATAAGAAGATAGGCGTATCGGTCACGAATGCAAAAGACGTGCAGGCTATCCGGGAACTTGAGAAAAAACACAGGGTGCAAATCATCGCTTTTGGCGTGCATACCACTGGAATATCACAGAGCGAGGCAAAGGAATTTATCGACCTTGTGGACATGACCACAGGATGTACCTCGAAATGGATACGCGGGTGCATCGCAGGAAAGACCATAGCTCAGTTCGGCACGGCGATACCAATATTTGCGACCACCCAGTGCGGGAAGGAAATGCTGCTTGAGAGAGCAAAAGAGGTCACAGACCCGATACTTATCAATACGATGAAGCTGCCTGTTCAGCCTGATGAGAAGCAGCCAAGACCGCTCATATAAGATTTCATCTTTTCAAGAAATTTAAAGGTCTCTATTTTTTAGGGGGGTTATCAATGTGATGGGGCACCTTAGATATAATTTACAATAGGCATGAGCCGGGAAGTATGTCTATGATTATAATTATAATATTTCGTATGCATTATATTTATATTGATTGAGGTAGTAAATAGTTGTTAAGGGATGAGAATTGACTTGTGGCAGAAACAAAGGAAGGTTCAAAAAAAGTTGAAATAAGACGGTTTTCAATCTGTACTAAATTTTATAACAACCAGCAATATCCTGTTGTGTGGCACATGTTTGCTTGAAGAAAAAAGTCTTGGAGAGTAATATGGCAAAAAATATAAAACATTTTTTGATAATCCTTGTAACATTCATGCTTTTTTTCATGCCGGTGTCAAAGGCTGGCTCTGATGGAGTTTCGGCAAACCCAAATCCAGGCTTTGATGGCGTTAAATTATGGAGCTATAATGTCGATATACGTTCCAACTATGATTATTTCTGGACTGCCTTGAACCCTTCAAAATACATTATGCCTGAAAATCCGATAATTCGCTATTATGCTAATAATACAGACGAGATCCAGATAGATTATTCACCGGATAATGGTGATTACTGGCAGAATCCGGATTATACTCTTAAGATAATGAAAGGGGATTGTGAAGACGAAGCTTTTGTCTGGGTAAGCATTCACAGGGCGAAAGGGCATAAAGCAATTGTAGTAGGTGGTTATCTATTCTTTGATGACGGGACATCTATTAGAGACATCTGGTACGAATATGTGGACAATAATATCACTCAAATAAAATTCGTTACTCCTGTGGTTAGCGTTCGCAAATTTTATAAGGAACCAATATTCATGTTTAACGACAAGATGAGCATACAGGATTATGATCCGAACTGGATGACGAAATAAAACTATTTTGCACAGTTTCTTTTTTAGTTTGTTTCACGAGCTCTATCATACACATCATGCACATCATTAATATTATCATGAACATCATTAGTATCATTATAATCATAAAGTACAAATACATGACCACATATATCAATTATATGTCCACAATGGTCAAATTATGCGAGAAAAGCACCCCATACACACTACACTCAGTACAGATGCAATGAGGATTCTTGAACGTTATGAGAAAGAGCTTGGCACGAAGAACACCGTGCTTGAACGGGCTCTGCTTGGAATGGATAAGCTACGCTTTAAAGACAAGACAGATACCCAGAGCATAAGCAGGATCATCAGAAGAATTAAGACAGGTATTCCCGGCTTTGACGGACTTATTGAAGGCGGGATACCAGAGGGTTTTGTTGTAGTGGTAACAGGACCTCCCGGCACAGGAAAGACCACGTTCTCGCTTCAGTTTTTGCTTGAGGGGGTAAAGAATAATGAGAGATGCATATTTTTCTCTTTCGAAGAAAATGCAGAGCAACTAATAAACCAGAGCATACGCTTTGGATGGGATTTCGGAGAATATATTGATAAGGGGTATCTCGAGATATTTGGGTTTAGCAGGTTTTCAACTGAGGAGATAACAGAGATCATTGATATTTTCAAGCCCAAAAGGATTGTTTTCGATTCACTCAATATTTTCTCTGACATCACCGACTTCAGGCGCTCAATACAATGGAGAAATATCCTTAAGGAAATAAAGGATAAGAAGATAACCTGTATTGCTATAACGGAAAAAAAACACGGTCTTTCAGCAAGGAAATTTGACGATTTCGATTTTATGGGCGATGCTGTTATTTTTTTCGATAAAAAACAAAATCATGAGCTTGACCCATACCCAACATATTATATCTATCCCCAAAAAATGCGGTTAACTAAATTGAATGAATTACCATCTCCGTTTGTTTTCACAGACAATGGAATAGAACTCAAAAGCAGTGCAGGTCTTGAAAGAAAAATAGCATGCAATACGTTAGCTGCCAATAAGCCAAAAATTGAAAACATTGCTATAATAAACCGTGAATTACGTATCTCCCTGAACTCCATCATAGGGTTCTCTGAACTCATGATGGTAAAAGTGCCAGGGAATCTTAATGAAAAGCAGGAACGATATGTGCATAATGTCCTTACAAGCGGTAAGCATCTGCTTGAACTTATTCAAAAAAGATCTGAACTATCCTGAAGGGATTTTAAAATATCATTTTTTTTGGTTTTCTGATCCAGAGAATTAAAATGGCATTTAATACAATACCTGTGAATATACTGATAATAAGATATTTGTTTATATTTCCAGGACTCTTTGCCTCGTTTCCAACATTGCTTACTTGTTTTTCCGTTTGTTGAGTATCTGTATTTGCAGATGCCTGGGGGATCCAGTTGTAGCTACCGCCGGATGATATTTTGCCAGTTATGGCATGCGGAGAGAAACTTGTGGTACTGGCTTCATAGTATATCCATTCAGATGTTTCACTTATCTTTTTTGTTGGAAGTGTTTCCCATGCACCCTGATAATGCATCATAGTTATGGAATCCGGATCAATACTGTTGGAACTCATCCATGGCACCGGGACTCTGAATGTGATCTCGGCGTGCTTTATGTTCGTGGGTGTTGCAAACCCATAAGTTCCAACCCAGATATTGACGTTCTTATAAACACTGTCTGATGGCGGGGTTTTTACAAGTGAAGAGGTGTTGCGGAGCACTTCAACTGCTGTATTGATCTCCCCGGGACTTATGTTGGCTGTGATGTTTATGCAGATTATTGGATTGGCAGCATTTCTGAAGCAGTATGATGTGGGGATATCTTTATTTATGAAACGATCGAATTTTTCTTTCAACTCGATGTTATTGAACTCTTCACCAGATGTCCCTCCTGCGCCACCACCCCCACCACCGCCGCCACTGCTGGAGCTGACAGTTCTTCCTCCACCCCCCGCACTACCGCTAGTTACCGAAACTGAACTGTTTGTTATATTAACCTCGATGGCATGGCTATCAGGATCGCTGACGATCACATGTGTGAGATTTAGCCGTGAACTGCCGGTATTCTTTGCATTCATGGTTATCGTTGCAATGTTGGCTTTTGTTGTAACATTTGCTCCAGGTGTGATGATCAGCCCCCATACATTGATCAGAGTACCATCAGAATTGTTTAATATGCCTGAATTGAATGCAGTATTAGCTCCATTCTGGTTAAACAGGCTGCCTTCAGTAATGCTTTTTATTTCGAGAACGGAACTGTCAAACAGCAGGTTGAATTGGGCTCCTGTGATGGGATTATTAAAGGGATCGATCGATATGTTGATAATAAAGTCCTGTCCCACCTTCCTGCTTTGAAGGTCTGAAATAACACTTACTTCCACCGGTGCTGCAAGTGCATTTACAGCAGTGCTTAATATGATCAGCACAATTAATGACAACTTCAAATACGATGTTTTCATTAACCAACATTGGTTATGGCCATGGTCATATTGATTATGGCGCAGGAGATAGGTGAACCAACTCAGCGAGCAAATAGCAGCTATGGCTGGTCTCTGTACCCTCATTGCACTCAATAAAACCACTATGATAAATATATATGTGGAAAGTTTTTAAAGTTTATTTGGGTTTTTAGGAGAGAATATAGTTTATTTGGGTTTTTATAGTTTATAAATGTTGATTTTAGATATTGTAATTATTACAACATTATATTCCTTGTTATATCCTATAAAAAACCCCTGATTTGAGTTTAAAGATATACCATTCTATTGTTTCCCCAAGACCTTTTTCAAGATCAAATCCTGATCTGAACCCGATGTTATTAATTTTACTGATATCTGCAAGACTATGCTTTATATCCCCTTTCCTGGGTTCCTTGTGCACAATATTCGATTTAGAGTTGGTTAATTCGATTATTTTTTCAGCCACTTCTTTTATTGAGGCAGCGCTGCCACTTGCCACGTTAAAAGTCAAACCGTCCCCTTTTGACATGACAAGTTCATTTGCATGGACTACATCCTTTACGAATATGAAATCGCGTGTCTGGAGTCCATCACCGTATATTATCAAATCTTCATTTCTCAATGCCTTTTTTATGAAAATAGGCATAACAGCTGCATAAGGCGAAGTGACATCCTGTCCTGGCCCGTAAACATTGAAATAACGAAGCGATGTTGTTTTCAATCCATATTCTTCGTAATATATTCTGGAGGCATATTCACAGTCAAGCTTGGATATGGCATAAGGGGACTTGGGGACAGGGATCAGATCTTCCTTTTTCTTAAGAATCGGGGAATCCCCATATACCGCAGCTGATGATGCTAAAACGACTTTCCTGACATTGTTCATTCTCCCTGCTTCGAGAATGTTCAGGGTCCCAATCGTATTAATTTCAATTGTTTTTTGCGGATCGTTCATGCTTTCAACGACTGAAACAAGGGCTGCTTCATGGAATATGTACTCGACGTCCTCTGTGATCTTCTTCACAAGTCCCCTGTCCAGGATATCTCCTTGTACAAATTCGAAGTTTTCATTGGCAAAAAAAGGAGCGATATTAGCTTTTTTGGTTTCGATTGAATACGTCGGATCGAAATTATCCAGACATAAGACCTCTTTATCAGAGTCAAGCAAACCCTGGACGATGTGTGAACCAATAAACCCGGCGCCGCCTGTTACAAGACATTTCATGACCCTGAGATTGAATTAAGATTATTTAAAAGTTGGGCTGGAAACCTGATGAATACTTTTGTTTCATGAAGTAGCTACGAAAAGCAGAGAGTTGCTGAGTGTTCCTTCTGAGTGGCGTATGGTTAACACTATCTTCACAGCGCTGGGGTTGCGACCCCAGACCCCGGCGAGGCGCCGCCGCTGGCGGGGTTCAACATAAGATCACAGGGTCGTATCTATCCACAAAAATCATTCTTGCACGGGAAAAATTTAATACCTGAAGAGTGTGGTTTACCCAACTTTCACCCTTGGTTATGACAACAGCCAAAAACGTCCATAATTTTTTTCTGCTCATCAGTCACAGAACTCGTTCTTTTTAACAGCTTCTTTCCATGATGAATGTTAACGGTGTAGACAT